>CACIZU010000041.1 GCA_902591185.1 uncultured Pelagibacteraceae bacterium | reverse complement strand
CAATTAAAATTCAAAGCATTAGAGGAAGGAACTTTTTTTGCAAGAGACCTTGTGTCAGAACCAGGAAATATTTTACACCCAGATGAATATGCAAAGAGAATAAATTCACTTAAAAAATTTGGTTTAAAGATAAACATATACAATGAAAAAAAATTAAAAAAACTTGGCATGAATGCTTTACTTGGAGTTGGCCAAGGTAGCATTAGAGGATCATACCTTGTCACTATGGAATGGAATGGTTTAAGAAATAATTCTAAACCTTTGGCATTTGTTGGAAAAGGTGTTTGCTTTGATACAGGTGGTATTTCATTAAAACCCGCTAAGTTTATGGAAGATATGACTTACGATATGGCTGGTTCTGCTACAGTAGTTGGTTTAATGAAAAACCTAGCAATAAGAAAAGCAAAGATTAATGCCGTAGGAGTTGTTGGACTTGTGGAAAATATGCCAGGTGGTAATGCTCAAAGGCCAGGGGATATTGTCAAATCTTATAGTGGAAAAACAATTGAAATTCTTAATACAGATGCAGAAGGTAGATTGGTTTTAGCAGACGCTTTAACTTTTACAGAAAAAAAATTTAAACCTGAATTCATGGTTGATCTAGCAACATTAACTGGTGCCATTATAGTTTCTCTTGGATCAGAATATGCGGGACTTTTTTCAAACAATGATAAATTATCAAAACAATTGTTGAGTGCAGGCGAAAAGGTTGATGAGAAATTGTGGAGAATGCCACTACATAAAAACTTTGATAAACTTATAGATTCAAAAAATGCTGATATGCAAAATATTAATTATGTAGGTGGAGCAGGATCAACAACTGCAGCACAGTTTTTACAAAGATTTATTCTGAATAAAACGCCTTGGGCACACCTAGATATAGCCGGAATGGCTTTTTCAAAATATGGTGGAGCTTTAAATTCGGGTGGAGCAACTGGTTATGGAGTAAGATTGTTAAATAAACTAATAGAGGACGATTATGAGTAATACAGAGCAAACACTATCAATTATTAAACCAGATGCAGTTGAAAGAAATTTAGATAATGAAATTAAGGAAATGTTCAAAAATAGAGGTTTTTCGATTGTAAAAGAAAAAAAAATTCAAGTAGAAAAATCTGAAGCAGAAAAATTTTATAAAGTTCATGAAACTAAACCATTTTATAATGATCTTTGTGCCTATCTTTCTTCAGGACCAATTGTAGTTATGGTTCTTGAAAAAGAAAATGCAGTATTGGCTAATAGAGATTTAATGGGAGCAACAAATCCTAATGACGCAGAAGAAGGAACTATTAGAAAAAAATACGGAATTTCTATCGATAAAAATTCAGTTCATGGGTCTGATAGTGTTGAAAATGCTAAAATTGAAATAGATTTTTTCTTTAAAGATTAAAAATTTTTAAGATAGCTTTGGGATATAGTTTGTGTTCTTGAACTAAAATCTTTTTAGCTAGTGTTTGAGGTGTATCTTTTTTATTAATTCTAACTTTTTTTTTTAGAATAATTTTACCAGAATCTAGTTTAGAATTTACAAAGTGAACAGAGCAGCCTGAGTATTTATCTTTATTTTTTATTGCTCTTTCATGAGTTTTTAAACCTTTGTATTTTGGAAGAAGAGAAGGATGAATATTCATTATTTTTCCATTAAAATTATGAATAAAATTTTTTGATAGAATTTTCATAAAGCCAGCAAGACAAATTAAATTTATTTTATTTTTCTTTAATTCAAAAAGAATTTCTTTTTCAGCAGTAGTTTTTTTTTTAAAATTAAATATTTTTTTTTTAATTTTATAAATTTTTCCAAATCTTAAACCCTTTGCTTTGGGATTGTTAGAAATAATTATTTTAATTGAAATAGGAGATTTTTTAAGTTTTGAAAATTTTATAAGAGATTTTAGATTGCTTCCTGTTCCTGTTATAAAAACAGCAGTTTTTATTTTTTTAGATCCAGTCGATAGAGCCATTTAGTTTTACTTGATTTTTTCCTCTAGAAATTTTACCTATAACATATGGTTTAAATTCTTTTGTAAAATATTTTTTAACTTTCTCATATTTCTTTGGACTAATTATTAAACAAAAACCAACACCACAATTAAATGTTCTGAGCATTTCTTTATCTGATATTCCTTTTTTATTTAACCATTTGAAAATTTTAGAAGTTTTAACTTTATTTAAATTGATTTCTGCAACCAAATTATCAGGGATAATTCTTTTAATATTATCAACTAAACCACCACCTGTTATGTTAGCACATCCATTGATTAAATTTCCATTAATTAATTTAAGTACTTCTTTTACATAAATTTTTGTTGGTTTAATTAACTCAGTTTTTAAAAATTTATTTTTTTTGATATTT
Source organism: uncultured Pelagibacteraceae bacterium (assembly GCA_902591185.1). Classification (GTDB taxonomy): domain Bacteria; phylum Pseudomonadota; class Alphaproteobacteria; order Pelagibacterales; family Pelagibacteraceae; genus Pelagibacter. The sequence continues at coordinate 812 of CACIZU010000041.1, read as the reverse complement.
ATTTTTTGTTGTTTGAGGAGATATCTTACTAATGAATAACCATTTGAATGCAGTCCACTAGATGGAACAGCTAAAACTAAATCATTAATTTTAATTTTATTTTTACTTAAAATTTTATTTGCACTAACTACACCAACAGCAAAACCTGCGATATCGAATTTTCCTTTTTCATAAGTATCAGGCATTTCTGCAGTTTCACCTCCAACTAACTCACACCCAGATTGATTGCATCCCATTACAATACCTTTAATAATTGATTTAAGTATTGTTAAATTAATTTTATTAGTGGATATATAATCTAAGAATAGAAGTGGTTTTGCACCTTGAACAATTAAATCATTTACACTCATTGCAACTAGGTCAATTCCAATTGTATCGTATTTATTTAAAGTATTTGCAATTTCAATTTTAGTGCCAACACCGTCTGTGCATGCAACAATTTTAGGTTGTTTTACATTATTCGGAATGCCTGATATTGAACCAAAACTACCAATATTTGAAAACTTTTTTTTGCCTTTTTTTTTTGATGAAACTGAGGAAATGAAATTAACAAAATTATCAGCCGCATCAATATTAACTCCGCTTTTTTTATAGGTAAATAATTTTTTATTCATTAGTATGTTTTATGAAATTTAATTTTAAATATCTTATATTTAAGAAACTATATATTCATTTTTTCTTTCTTGCTTTCTTAAATGTTTTTTTTCCCACAGATAATATTCAAGCAAAGACCTTATCTATTAGTGATATTGAAATTTCTACTCCATTTGAGATCAATTTTGCTAAAAATGAGATAATTGATGAGGGATTTA
>CACIZU010000040.1 GCA_902591185.1 uncultured Pelagibacteraceae bacterium | reverse complement strand
TATTTTTTTTTATGTGATTTAGACGGACATATTGAAGATCCAAAAGTCCAAAAATCCTTAGAAGAGCTAGGACTTCACTGTGAAGATTTTCACGTCTTAGGTGTTTTTGAAGCTGATAAGTTGAGAGAAAAAAAATAATAATCTTTTCTTGTAGATTAGAAAATATAACTGCTATAATAGTTTTGGAGGCTAGAGGTGGAAGCTGCTTGAACCCGACCAGATCTTAACGGAAGCAATCGTAGAGACAGTTATTCAGGTTCTAGTCTCCTTAAATATAAAAAAATGAATAATAACTCAAAAGTATTAGCATTAAAATATAGACCTCAAATTTTTGATGATCTTATTGGTCAAGATGTAGTTGCTGAAACTATAACAAATTCTATTAAAGCAGACAAAGTTCCAAATGCATATCTATTCACAGGAATAAGAGGAATTGGCAAAACTACAATTGCTAGAATTGTTGCTAAAGCGCTGAATTGTACAAATGGTATTGAAAATTTATGTAAAAAAAATTTATGTGAAAATTGTAATTCTATAACTGACTCAAGTCATATTGATGTTTTAGAAATGGATGCCGCAAGTAAGACAGGAGTTGATGATGTTAGAGATTTGATTGAATTTTCAAGATATGGACCTACTTCAGCAAAATATAAAATTTTTATAATTGATGAAGTCCATATGTTAAGTAAGCAAGCATTTAACGCTTTATTAAAAACATTAGAGGAACCACCTAAGTATCTTAAATTTATTTTTGCAACTACAGAAATAAAAAAAATTCCAATCACAGTAGTTTCAAGATGCCAAAGATTTGATTTATCTAGAATTAAATCATCAGAATTATTTGAGTTTATTAAAAGAATTAAAGAAAAGGAAAATGGCAAAGCTTCGGACGAAGCTTTGAAATTAATTGTTAAAATATCTGAAGGATCAGTCAGGGACGCTTTATCTTTATTAGACAGAGCATTATTGAGTTTAGATGAAAATTCTGAATTAGATTTAAATATAGCACAGAAAATTTTTGGATATTTTGATAAATCTCAATTAATTGATTTATTTGAATTGATATTAAAAGGTGAAGAAAAAAAAGTAATCGATATATATAGAAAAATTTATGATCAAGGAGTTGAGCCAAAAGTATTTATTAATGATTTTTTAGAACTTTTGTATTACTTTAAAAATATTAATTCATTAACTTTAGAAAGTACAAATTTTTCATTAAATGATGAAGAATTTTCAAAAATTAAAAATATTTCTAAACAAGTAGATACCGAGGTTTTAATTTTATTTTGGCAGTTCACAATTTCTTCTCTTGAAGAGCTAGAAATAGTTTCTAATCAACATTTATCTATTGAAATGTTTTTGATTAGGTTGATGCACATAAGCTCAATAAAATTAAAAAGAAAACCAGATCTAAATTTAAATGACAAAAGTTCTGATAACGCAATAACTCAAAAAAACTCTGAAGTAGAAAACAGCATCCAAACCATTGATCAAATTAAAAATATGGCTCAGGAAAAAAAAAATAAGCCAGAGATTGAGACAGAAATTAAGGCAATAGATAAAAATTTAATTAATTCATTTAATGATTTGTTAGATTTTTGTTCACAAAAAAAAGAAATTAAATTAAAATACGAATTAGAGAAAAATGTGAACCTTGTAAAATTTGAAAGAAATAGAATTGAAATTTCTTTTAACGATAATTTAGATAAAGATTTTGTTAAAGATCTATCGTTAAAACTTTTTGAATGGACTGATGAGAGATGGATAATTACTTTTAGCAAATCCAAGGGCGAAATGTCGATAAATGAAAAACAAAAGAATAAAAAAAAAGAATTAATAAATGAGATTAAAAGTTCAGAAATTTACAAAACAGTAATGAAAAAATTTCCTGATGCAGAACTTTTAGATGTTAAATTAAATGAAGCAGAGGATTGAAATGACTGATTTTACAAAGATTTTAGATAAAGCCAAGGAATTAGAGGCTAAAATGAAAGAAAGCCAAGAAAAAATTAAAGAAATTAAAGCAGAAGGCATATCTGGATCTAATTCAGTTAAAATTATACTTGATGGTGAAGGTGAGATGCAAAATATTAAATTGTCTGATGAAATAATGAAAGAGGATAAAATTATTATAGAAGATTTAATTGTAGCTGCTCATAATAGCGCTAAATCTCAGCTTAAATCAAAGACCACTGAAGAAATTTCAAAAGCCACAGGCGGTTTTGGAATACCTGGTTTTAAATGGCCATTATAATTAATGCAAAATATTAACGAGATTGAAGATTTAATAAAATTAATATCAAAGTTACCTGGTTTAGGACCTAAATCAGCAAAAAGAATTGTTCTTAAATTAATTAATAATCGTGATGAATTGGTCAAACCTATGGCAAGTACATTGGCCCAAGTTTATAAAAATGTAACAAGATGTATTTCTTGTGGGTCTTTAAAATCAAATTCAAATGGTTGTATTAATTGTGAAAATACAAAAGAAAAATATACCAAAATTTGTGTAGTTGAGGATATTGCTGATCAATGGTCAATTGAAAATTCAAATATTTTTCAAGGTTATTTTCATATTTTAGGTGGAACTATTTCATCTGTTGGACAAAGAAAGGAAGATCTTTTAATTAACTCATTAGTAGCAAGAGTGAATAGAGAAAATATTGAAGAAGTAATACTTGCAACAAGTGCAACTGTAGAAGGACAAACCACGGCATATTATATTCAAGACAGTCTTAAAAATACTAAGGTTAAAATTACCAAATTAGCTCAAGGGCTACCTGTAGGTGGTGAAATCGAAAGTTTAGATGATGGAACTTTATTTTCTGCTTTTAAAAATAGAACTGGTTTAAAATCTGAATCAAATTGATTTTTTCATTAATCTATTAAAATGAAGTAGTGGCTCAGTATATCCTGATGGTTGATACTTACCGTGAAAAACTAAATCACAAGCTGCTTTAAAAGCTATTGATTTTTCAAAATTTCCAAACATTGGTTGATAAGGATCTTGGTCTTTCATACTACTATCTTTAAGGTTTTGATAATCAACAATTTTAGCCATTTTTTTCATAATTTCTAAAACTTGCTTTTTACTACAAACACCATGGTGCAACCAATTTGCAATATGCTGACTGCTTATCCTGCAAGTTGCTCTATCTTCCATTAAACCTATGCCATTTATATCGGGAACTTTTGAGCACCCTACTGATTGATCTATCCATCTCACAACATAACCTAAAATGCCTTGAGCGTTATTTTTTAGTTCTTTTTCAATTTTATCTTTTGACCAATTATGATTATTATCAACTGGTATTGTGATTAAGTTATTTAAATCAGCAGGTTTTCTTTTTTTTATTTTTTTATGTAAAGAAAAAACATCAATTTCGTGATAATGTAAAGCGTGGATAGCAGCAGCAGTTGGAGAAGGGACCCATGCACAATTTGCTCCAGACATGGGATGTGAAATTTTTTGGGCCATCATTTCATCTAGTAAGTCTGGCATTGCCCACATACCTTTACCTATTTGCGCTTTACCAGAAAAACCACACATTAAACCTATATCAACATTATTATTTTCATAAGTTTTTATCCACTTAGTTAATTTCATATCGTTTTTTAATACCATTGGACCAATTTCCATAGATGTGTGAATTTCATCGCCAGTTCTATCTAAAAATCCTGT
>CACIZU010000039.1 GCA_902591185.1 uncultured Pelagibacteraceae bacterium | reverse complement strand
AAATTACGAATGTATTTAAAGACGAGGATCTTTTGCAGATTCTAAAGAAATTTGAAAATTGCGAAGATTGGGTGAAGTTAAAGCAAAATAAATCAACACATTATTCTCATGTTTTTAAAAATAATTCAAAATTTTTGCCAGATGACAACGAAGCATATATAGCTGAATTTTGGAGATCTGAAGGATTGTCGACTGATAAATTTATTTTAAACAAAACAAAACAAACATTAGCTAAAGTGTTCAAGCAAATATTCAATTTAGATACTATTGAAATTGACCTGCGTTGTCATAAGTTTTCAAAAGGAGATTATTTCAGAATACATATGGATAGTTATGCTGGTGGATATGCTGCAACAATTTCACTAAATAAAGATTGGAAGTGGGATTGGGGAGGTGTACTGAACATACTGCATGGAGAAAACTTAGAGAAAAGCCTGCCATTGTTGCCTTTATGGAATACCATGAATATTTTGAACAATGATGTTCATTTAAGTCCACACTTTTTAGTACCAATTCAGCCTTATGCTCAAAAAGTCAGATATACGATTACTTGCTTCGTTAAAGAAAAAAATAATTAAAATATTGTGAAATTTAAATAGATAAAGAATATTACTTAAGATTATGATTGTTCATAAAAATCCTTACTTTGAAGTAATATTAAAAAATAATTATTACGTTTATAAACCCAAACATAAAGAAGTAATCATACTCCCAGTCATTGATAAAAATAAATTTTTGTTAGTTAAGTCTAAAAGGATTTTATTAAAAAAATCAATCTACGAATTACCATCTGGAAGTATAAATAAAAATGAAAGTTTAATTCAAGGAGCTAGAAGAGAATTGGAAGAGGAAACTGGAGTAAAAATTTCAAAAAAAAATAAATTTATTAAAATGAAAGGTATTTTTCAAATCCCAAATAGGAATCCATCACCAATAAATGCTTTTTATGTAAAATTAAGTTCTGATCAAATATTGTTTAAAAATTTTGATAAGAAAGAAATCTCCTCAATTAAGATTTTTAATTTAAAGCAGGTTTTCGATTTAATAAAAAAAAATAAACTCAAAACCTCTGTCCCTATTGCTATTATATTGCAATATGTTATAAAAAATATGAAGTTAAGATCTTCTAATTTTTAACATGAAAATCGCAGACTATATTATAAATTTTTTCGCAGAAAAGGGAATTGATACTGCATTCATAGTTTATGGTGCAGCTAATGGAGATTTAGTTGATGCTTTTACCAGAAATAAAAAAATAAGTTATGTTGCAACTATTCATGAACAAGTCGCGGGTTTTGCTGCAGAAGGATATTCTAAAATCAAGAGACTGCCCGGATTAGCAATTTCAACAAGCGGACCTGGTGCAACAAACATGGTAACATCCGTTGCAAACTGTTTTTATGATTCAATCCCTTGCATATTTTTGTCTGGAAATATTAATTCTCAATTTATGAGACCACACGATAGAATTAGACAAATAGGTTTTCAAGAAACAGATATTGTTTCTATAGTAAAACCAGTCACCAAATACGCAAAGATGATTAAAGATCCAATGTCTATAAAATATGAGTTAGAAAAAGCTTATCATATTTGTACAGAAGGAAGACAAGGACCTGTATTTCTAGATATACCTATGGATATTCAAAAAAAAGAGATTAATCCAAACGAACTAGAAGGTTTTGTTGCTCAAAAAAAAATTTATGATGAAAATGAAATAAAAAAAAATATAGAGAGATTTATTAAGGATTTTAATAAATCTAAAAGACCAGTATTTCTTGTAGGAGGAGGTGTGCAACTTTCAAATACATTAGATGATTTTCTTTTTATAGCAAAAAAATTAAATATTCCTTGTTTTCCTACCTGGAATGGAATGGACTCTATAACCAGTGACTTAGATATTTATGGAGGTCGGGTAGGTACATATGGAGGACCTGGAAGAAATTTTGCAATTCAAAATTCAGATTTATTATTTGGTATTGGAACTAGAGTATCTGGAAGAATTACCGGAGGAAATACCAAAACTTTTGCAAGGGAAGCAAAGAAATATATTGTAGATATTGATGATGCATTACTTGAAAAAAAGTATCAACAAGTTCCTTTTGATGTAAATATTTATTCAGATTTAAAAACTTTTTTTAAAATTTTTAAAGAAGTGCTATCCAAAAAAAATATTGTTAAAAAAGATCAGTGGATTAAAAAAACAAGATATTACTTAAAAAAATATGATACTTATAAAAAAGAATTTTCAAATAAGGATTCATACACCCATGAAAACAAAAGTTACGTGCATCCTTATTATTTTCTAAATCAATTATCAAATAAACTAAGTAATAAAGCTATAATTGTTGGTGACTGTGGTGGTTGCAGTGTTTTAGTTGGTCATAGTTTAAAGACAAAGAGTGGTCAAAGATATTTTAGTAATAATGGTCACGCCCCAATGGGATTTTCTTTTGGATCAGCAATAGGCACATGGTTTGCTTCCGATAAAATACATGAAATTATATGTCTATCAGGCGATGGTGGTTTTAATATGAACATTCAGGATCTTCAAACTTTAAAGAATTATAATATTCCTCTAAAAAGCTTTATAATTAATAACCATATATACGGTATTACGAAATCATTTCAAAAAACAAATTTTCAAGGAAGAGAAGAAGCCTGCGGTCCTAAAGGATATACCCCACCTGACTTTGTTTCAGTTGCAAAGGGTTATTCAATAAAAAATGTAAGAATTAATAATAATACGGAAGTTGATAGTGTGATAGATGATGTGTTGAATTCTAATGAACCAGTAGTTTGTGATATAAATTGCCACGAATTCCATCAATATGAGCCAAAATTAATAGGATGGAAAACACCTATAGAAGATATGTATCCTTATGTAGAGCGAAAAGAATTTAAAAAAGATATGATTATTGAACCTACAGAAAATTGGCTTAAACCGTTCCTTCCAGATGTTGATAAAAAAATTGAAACAATGGAATAAATTTGAAAAATTTTTTTAAGAATAAAAAAATACTTGTTGCAGGTGGGACAGGATTAGTTGGAATTCAAGTAATAAAAATTTTAGACAAAATTGGTGCTAAAATTACCTCTGTTTCTCTTGATCGTATCAGCTTTAAAAGTCCTAATATAAAATTTATAAGAAAGGACTTAAGAGATTTTAAAAATTGTATTCAATTAACAAAAAAAATAGATATCGTAATTAATTTAGCTGGTGTAGCAGGGTCTCCTCAAATCACAAAATCAAAACCAAAATCAATATTTACCCCAAATATATTATTTGCAATTAATCTTTTAGAGGCATCAGTAATTAATAAAATAAAATATTATCTCCATACAAGCTCATATGGTGTTTATGATCCAGATAGTGAAATGAAAGAACATGAAAATATCTGGATGAAGAAACTATCTCCGCATGATTTATTTGGTGGTTGGTCTAAAAGAACCGGTGAATTGCATGTTGAGGCTATCAAAAAAGAATATCCAAAAATGATAATACCAGTTATTAGACCATCAAATATATTTGGACCATACGCAAATTTCGATAATAAAAATTCCATGGTAGTACCAAGTTTAATTAGCAAAATAACTTCTTCACCCAAGGAAGTAAAAATGTTTGGCGATGGCTCCCAAGTAAGAGATTTTGTTTATAGTGCAGATGTTGCCAAAATGATGCTTTTAATATTAAGTAAAAAATTGAATGGCACATTTAACGTTGGAAGTGGAAGAGGAGTCTCAATCAAAACTTTAGCTAATAAAATAAAACTTATATCGAATTCAAAAAGTAAATTAATTTTCGAGAAGAAAGCATATTCAGGTGATAAAAAAAGAATTTTAAAAGTTTCAAAAGTGAAAAAGAATAAAGTCTTTTTTAAAACAAATTTTGATGAAGCTTTAAGGGATACAATCAAATGGTATTTGAAAAA
>CACIZU010000038.1 GCA_902591185.1 uncultured Pelagibacteraceae bacterium | reverse complement strand
CTTGCCGTTAGCTGGATTTTTGACGACCATAGGTGCTGCTATTAGTTTTGTGAAAAAGGTCTAGCTCTTTTTCTTTGACTCATCTTTACTAATTTAGTTTAATTAATTTTAAAATAACCAAGGGGATAATAATGAAAATAATTAAAACTACACTTGTAGCTGGATTAATTTCAATTTTTGCAATTTTTTCATCATTTGCTGAAAAAGTTAAAATTGGAGATCCAGGTTGGACAGGTGCAACAGCTATTGCAAATTTATTAGCATTAGTTGTAACAGATAAAATGGGAGGAGAAGCAGAGCTTGTACCTGGAAACAATACTGCAATTTATGCAGCGATTGATAGAGGTAAAGGTGAAATAGATGTGCACCCAGATATTTGGTTACCAAATCAAGAAGCTTATACAAAAGACCTAGTTCCAAAAGGAACTTTAAAATTAAGTAGCAAACCTTATGAAGGAAACCAAGGTTATTGTGTATCACAACAGTTTGCAAAAAAAATGAATATCACTGCAATTGAAGACTTAGGTAGACCGGAAGTTGTTAAAGCAATGGATAGTGATGGTAATGGCAAAGGTGAGTTTTGGATTGGAGCAGATGGTTGGGCATCAGCGAATGTAAATCAAGTTAAATTAAGAGATTATGGTTTATATGATGCTGGTATTGAAGCAATAAGAGCTGCTGAAGCAGTTAAAAATGCAAGAGTTCTTGACTCTATTAAAAAAGGTGAAGGTTATGCATTTTATTGTTACAAACCACATGCAATTTGGGGAATGGCTGACGTAGTTATGTTAGAAGAACCAAAATATGATCCTGCAAAATACAAAATGATTCAACCTAAAGCTGACGCTGATTGGTATAAAAAATCTTATGTTGCATCAAAAGATGCTCTTAAGCAAATTCAAATCGGTTGGGCAACATCTTTAGAGAGTCAATCACCAGCAATTGTAGAATTCTTTAAGAATTTTCAATTAACAGCGGATGATGTTTCAGCTATGGCATATGCTATTTCAGTGGAGAAAAAAGCTCCAGCTGATGTTGCAAAAGCTTGGATGAATGCAAACAAATCAACTGTTGATGGTTGGTTAGGACTTTAATCTAAATTAAATCATTTATACTCGGCAATTAAATATTGCCGGGTATATTTTCCTATATTGAAAGACGAAATGGATTCATTGAGTTCAGCAATTAAAATTGAAAATGTTTGGAAGGTTTTTGGAAATACTTCCAAGGATGCTTTAGATGCAATCCAAAATCAAGGAATTTCAAAAACAGAAGCCCTGGAAAAATATAACTCGGTTATCGGTGTTTCGGACGTTTCATTTGATGTTAAGCAAGGTGAAATATTTTGTGTAATGGGACTTTCTGGAAGTGGAAAATCAACATTAGTAAGACATATTAATAGGCTTTTAGAACCTACTTCAGGAAAGATTTTGATTAACAATAAAGATGTAATGGATCTTGATCGAGAGCATTTACAAGAATTAAGAAATAAAAAAATAGGAATGGTTTTTCAAAACTTTGCCCTAATGCCCCATAGATCTGTTGTTGACAATATTGCAATGCCTCTTGAGATAAGAGGAATAAGTAAAAATGACAGATTGGATGCTGCAAATAAGATTTTAGAAATTGTTGAATTACAAGGTTGGGGTAATAAATTTGCCCATGAATTATCTGGTGGTATGCAACAACGAGTGGGACTAGCAAGAGCACTAGCTGCGGATCCCGAATTTCTTTTAATGGATGAACCGTTTAGTGCATTAGACCCTTTAATTAGAAGACAACTGCAATCTGAATTTATTAAACTTTCAAAAAAAATGAAAAAAACAACTGTCTTTATTACTCATGATTTAGATGAAGCGGTAAGAGTAGGCCATAGAATTGCGATTATGAGAGACGGTAAAGTAATTCAAATTGGAACCCCAGAGCAAATTGTAATTAGTCCTGCAGATGAATATGTGGCGGATTTTGTTAAAGGAATATCTAGACTTAAAGTTGTTCAAGCAAAATCAATCATGCAAACCATTGAGGATTATGAAAGTAGAAATAGTAAATTACCTGACGATTTACAGAGCGTAGGTGAAAATGAGTTATTAAATAAACTTATAGAAATTTCAAAATCAAACCAAAAATCATTAATTGTGAAAGATAATAATGAAAAAAGTATTGGCGTAATTACACAAACGGATCTTTTAAAAGCAGTAGTTGAGGGTAGTGATGGAGAATAAACAAATAAATAATCCATCTAGATCCGAGCTAATTACAGATTTTGTTAAATCAAATTCTCAATATTATATTAAAGAATTTCAAAAAATTGGAAGCAAACCTTCTTTCTCATTTTCATTTAATTTATATGGAGCAATTTTAGGACCAATTTGGTTTGGTATGAGAAATATATGGAATTGGGCGTTAGCTTTTTTAATTATTGAAACTTTTTCAGTTGTCCAAATTATAAGAGGTTTATTTGGAAATATTACCAATGATGCTGTTCTAAAAATTGAACAAGTACAATCCACTATTGCTTTTAGAAATAAACAATTAGAAGCGGCTATCACAAATAATCCAGATAAAGTTGAAGTTTACAAACGAAATATTAAATCATTAGAAGATGCTATGCAGGGATATATTGATGAAGTTGCAAGAATTGAAGCCTCTGCAATTTGGATTACTATATTTGGAATAGTCTTGTTAATTTCAATAAAAATTGTTCAAGGAATATTGGCTAACTCTATTTTAGAAAAAAGATATTCAGAGTGGTTGTCAGACAAAACAATTAGTCCTGGCATGCAAACCAAAAATTTTATTTTAAGTACAATTTTTAGTTCTGTGATAATGTTTTTCTCTGTTGTTCATTATAGTTTTCCAGGTTTTATAACTATAATGGATGATTTTCCAACTCATCCAGACATAAGATTGACCTCTATTAAATGGGTAGAAACGATTTTTGATTATGCGGTTCTTAAAGGTGATGCTTTATTTACAGCAATAACAATTGGAATTAGATCAGTTTTAGATTTCTTAGAACTATTATTTGTAAAAACTCCATGGATAGTAATTATTACTACAATAGTAACGTTAACAGGCTTATCAGCTGGACCGAGAGCAGCAATTTATTCTGCGGGATTTTTAGCTTATATGGGTTTTCTTGGTTTTTGGGTAAAGGCTATGACAACACTTGCTTTATTAGGTACTGCTGCAATATTAAGTATTGCAATTGGTATTCCTTTAGGAATTTATTGTGCAAGACGTCAGAGATTTTATTCAATGATAAGACCTATAATGGATTTTATGCAAACAATGCCAGCTTTTGTATTTATGATTCCTGTTATTGCATTTTTTGGAACAGGTAAAGTTGCTGCAGTAATTATTACAATGATTTTTGGTGGAACACCCGTTGTAAGATTAACTGTACTTGGATTAAGAGGAGTCCCTGAAACTATTAGGGAAGCAGCAATTGCCTATGGAGCAAGCAAATGGTACTTACTTAGAAAAGTAGATTTGCCTTTAGCAACACCTTCTATTCTGGCAGGTGTAAATCAAACTGTAATGTTAAGTTTAGCTATGGTAGTAGTTGCATCTTTAATTGGTGCGAAAGGTTTAGGGCAAGATGTTCTTGAAGCACTTCAGTACGCAAATGTAGGTCAAGGTATTCTTGCGGGTGTTGCAATATTATTTGTTGCATTAATTTTAGATAGGGTTGTTCAAGGTAAAAAAAGAGTTTAATAAAACTTAATGGAATATTTATTGTTAGGTTTTTTTACTGGTTTAAGTCTTATTCTTGCAATAGGTGCACAGAACATATTTGTTATCGAACAGGGTTTAAAAAAACAATATGTTTTTTTAGTTTGTATAGTTTGTTCAATATCTGACCTAATTTTGATATTCTTAGGAATATTATTATTTCATTATTTTATTCAATATTTTAATTCAACTATTGAATTAGTATTTAATATTTTATTATTAATATTTTTACTTCATTTTATTTATTCAAAAATGAAGACTTATGATTCAAGTATTAATTTTAATAGCGAAACAAAAGAAATTTCAAAATTTAACATTCTATTAAAAACACTTGGATTT
>CACIZU010000037.1 GCA_902591185.1 uncultured Pelagibacteraceae bacterium | reverse complement strand
GTGTCATTGTGGAACTTGGACATCCCGAACAACTTCCCTGTAATTGAACTTTTACAATACCATCTTTAAATTCTTTGAATTTAATATCACCACCATCGCGTGCTACAGCAGGTCTTATTTTTTGGTCTAAAATTTTTACTATTTTTAGTTCAATAGCACCTAATTTTGAATTTTCTTCCTCTAAATTTTTATCAATTACAAATTCTTTTCCATCATAATAAAAATCATTAATTAATGAAATTACTATATGCTTTATATCATCCCATTTAATTGAGACATTTTTATTTACAGAAATAAAATCAGCACCTAAAAAAACTCCTTCAACTCCATTAACAGAAAGTATATTTCTTACTAATTCATTTTGAATATTATCTTTATTTGTAATTTCATAAGGTCCGCTATTAGACACTTTTTTTCCAGGTAAAAATTTTAATGAATTGGGATTTGGAGTTATTTCAGTTTGAACAAACATAAGACATATATAGTTAATATTTAATAAATTAAAACTTGATAATATATTTTAACTAAAAACCCACTATTTCTTTAATTTTTTTTATCTTTTTAGATGCTATTAAGTTTGCTTTTTCAACTCCTTCTAGAAGGATTTTATCCAAATATGACTGATCACTCAATAATTTTTTTATTTCCAAGGAAATAGGTTCAATTTTATCTATAAGAACCTCAGATAATTTTTCTTTAAATTCTGAAAAATTTTTACCAGCAAAACTTTCCACGGATTTTTCCAAAGTAGAATTTGTTAAGCTTGCATAAATTCCAATAAGATTTTTTGCCTCCAATCTTTCATACAGTTCCTTTATATTTTTGGGCATTGGTAAAGTATCTGTTTTTGCTTTTTTAATTTTATTGACCATTTGATCCTTATTATCTGTTAAATTTATTCTACTTAAATCAGATAACTCTGATTTACTCATTTTTTTTGACCCGTCTTTAAGACTCATAATTCTTGAAAATTCTTTTTGAATTAAAGGTTCAGGTACTTGTAAAAAATTATTCATTTCAAAATCATTATTAAACTTTTGTGCTATATCTCTACACAATTCTAGATGTTGTTTTTGATCATCTCCAACAGGAACATGTGTTGCATCGTAAAGTAGAATGTCAGCTGCCATTAGAACTGGATATGAATAAAGGCCTATACTTACTTTTTCTTTGTCTTTTCCAGCTTTTTCCTTAAATTGAGTCATTCTATTCAACCAACCCATTCGAGCAACACAACTTAATATCCAGGCTCCCTCAGCATGAGCAACCACTCCCGATTGATTAAAAATTATACTTTTTTTTGGATCTATGCCGCTTGCAACAAATGTAGCTACAGTTTCTCTTATATTATTTTTTAATTTTTTAGGATCTTGTTTAACAGTAATAGCGTGTAAATCTACAACACAGAAAATACATTCATTTTCTTTATCATTATTTAAGTCTACAAAATTTTTTAAAGCTCCCAAATAATTTCCTAGATGAAGATTTCCTGTTGGCTGTACTCCTGAAAAAATTTTTTTACCCATGTTATTAATACTTTAGTTTAATATCACTAATTTTAAAAGCTTTGATCACATATGAAACAAGTAAATAGAATAATAAACCCAATACAACACTTAAAATTAAATAAAATGATTTTATATTTTGATCGAAAGCTAATTCATTTTTAAAAAAAGTTAGTAAAAAATTAAAAAACAATCCCATAAATAAAGAAGAAAATATAATTTTTATAAACCTAACAATAAATACTTTATTAAAAGTAAAAAGATTTTTATTTTTCAAAAAAACAAACAATAATAATCCATTAAACCAAGATGAAATAGTTGTAGCTATCGGAATAATAATAAACCCAATTTCATTAAAATAATAAATACTAATAAAAATATTTAACATTACTGATACTAAAGAAATATAAAATGGAGTTTTGGTGTCATTATTTGCAAAGAAAAAACTAGAAAAAATTTTTATTAATGAAAAAGCTGGAAGTCCTAAAGCAAAATAATAAAGTGCTTTGGCAGAATTTTGAACTGCGACTTCATCAAAAGATCCATATCCAAAAAGCGCAGAAATTATATTTTCAGAACCCAATAGTAATGCAACAGATGCGGGAAGGCTTAAAAATAAACTCAATTCTAATGCTTTATTTTGAATTAATAAAATTTTATCTTTTTTCTTAGCATGAATATGTTTTGAAAGTTGAGGAAGCACGACCACACCAATAGCAATACCGGCAATAGCAAGGTTTATTTGATAAATTCTATCAGCATAATAAAGATAAGAAACGGCACTCGCTTGAAAAGAAGCAATTATTGTTCCAACTAAAATATTAATTTGTGTAACACCTGAAGAAAAAATACTTGGTAAAAGTTTTTTAAAAAACATCTTTACTTTATTATTTATTTTTATTTTAAAATTAAATCTTAAAAAATAAAATTTACTTACAAATTTATATAAGAATAATAATTGTAAAATTCCCGCTAATGAAACTCCATAAGATAGATAATAAACAAGTTCGTCACCTAAAAATTTAGAAAAAAATAAAATTCCAATTAAGATAATATTCAAAATTATTGGAGCCGCTGATGCAGCAGCAAACTTATTATGAGAATTTAAAATTGCAGAAAAAAAAGAAGCAAGACTTATGAAGAACAAAAAAGGAAAAGTTATTCTTGTTAAATTTACTGCTATCTCCATTTTATTAACATCATTAACAAACCCTGGGGCAATTATTGATACAAAAGCAGGCATAAAAATTTGCACAACAAGAACTAAAAAAAATAATCCTAAAAATAAAAGATTAAAAATATTATTAGCAAATTTATTTGATTCATTTTTTCCTTTAGCTAATTCTGATGAATAGCTTGGCACAAAAGCAGCATTAAACGTTCCTTCAGAAAACAATCTTCTAAATGTATTTGGAATTCTAAATGCCACAAAGAAAGCATCGGCCAATATGCCTGTACCAAGGAAGATTGCAATGAGAATATCTCTCAAGTAACCAAGCAATCTACTGATAATAGTAAAAAAACTAAACGTACCTGTTGACTTAACTAAATTCATAAATCATATTAATCTTAATTTTACTCTATTTGTATACCTAATTGTCATAAATGAAAAAAACAAAGATAAATCATTACACAGATAAAGAAGCTTTAGATTTTCACAAAAATAAAAGGCCCGGAAAGATTGAAATTATTTCTTCAAAAAATATGACAACAAAGAGAGATCTTGCACTAGCATACTCTCCAGGCGTTGCAGCTCCTGTAAAAATGATTAGTGAAAACCCAGAAACCGCATATGACTATACAAGTAAAGGAAATTTAGTGGCCGTAATAAGTAATGGTTCTGCAATTTTAGGGATGGGTAATTTAGGAGCACTTGCCTCTAAACCTGTGATGGAAGGTAAGGCAGTTTTATTTAAAAGATTTGCAGATATTGATTCGATTGATTTAGAAATTGATTCTAATGATGTAAAAGAAATTATTAATTCAATTAAAAATTTTGCTCCAAGTTTTGGTGGGATAAATTTAGAAGATATAGCTGCTCCAGACTGTTTTATAATTGAACAAAAATTAAAAGAAATTTTAGATATTCCAGTTTTTCATGATGATCAACATGGAACTGCAATAATTACAACCGCTGCATTAATTAATGCATTAGACATAAGTGGTAAATCAATTAAAGATATTAAAATTGTAGTTAATGGTGCGGGTGCATCAGCTCAAGCTTGTACAGAATTATTCAAAAACTCTGGAGTACCCAATAAAAATGTAATTATGCTAGACAGAAAAGGTGTAATTTATAAGGGCAGAACAGAAGGAATGGATCAATGGAAATCTAGACATGCTATCGAAACCAAACTTCGAACACTTGAAGAGGTAATCAAAGATGCTGATGTTTTTTTAGGTCTATCTACAAAAGGCACCCTAAAAAAAGAACTAGTAAAAAAAATGGCAAAAAACCCAATAATTTTTGCATGCGCCAATCCTGATCCAGAAATTACTCCTGAAGAAATTAATGAAGTAAGAGATGATGCTATTATTGCAACAGGAAGATCTGATTACCCCAATCAAGTAAATAATTTAATAGGATTTCCATATATTTTTAGAGGAGCTTTAGATGTAAGATCAAAAACAATAAATGAAGAAATGAAAGTTGCAGCGTCCCAAGCGATTGCAAATCTTGCAAGGGAGGATGTTCCTGATGAAGTTGTTGCCGCTATGGGTGGTGAAAGACCTCATT
>CACIZU010000036.1 GCA_902591185.1 uncultured Pelagibacteraceae bacterium | reverse complement strand
CTTTTAATAATTTTTTTTAATTTTCTTCTATTCTTATCTAAATTTAATCCTCCTTCTGTTGTTATCTCTTTTCTATTTTCTGGAACAATACAAATATAATTAGGTTTTATTCTAAGTGCATTTTTAACAATTTTATCATTTATTGAAATTTCAAGATTAACCAAAACTTTTTTTAAACTACAAATCTTTTTTGCATCTAGATCATCAATATGTCTTCTATCTTCGCGTAAATGAATGGTTACAGAGTCTGCTCCCATTTTAACTACTTGTATAGCTGCTTGATTAGGATCAGGATGTTTTTGTCCTCTAGCATTTCTAACAGTTGCTATGTGGTCAATGTTTACACCTAATTTTTTCACTTAATAAATCTACTTCCTGGTGTTGTGATAGGGATTGATTTAAGACTTTGTGGTAATTGTTTTTCACTAAATATTGGAACATCAATTTTTAGATGTGAAATAATTTCTGTTTTGATCTTTAATGATTTTTTAGTAGATCTATCAATTATAGATGCAAAACCTAAGAGTTTACCCTTTGCTTTTCTAATCAATTTAACACATTCCAAGCTTGATTTGCCTGTAGTAATTACATCTTCAATAATTAAAACTTTTGTTCCTTTTTTAATATTAAAACCTCTTCTTAAAGTAAACTTTCCATTTACTCTCTCACAAAAAATTGTTTCTTTTTTTAATAGTTTACCCATTTCATATCCAATAATTACACCTCCCATAGCTGGTGCTAAAATCAAATCAATTTTTTTATATTTTCTTTTAATTTTATTAGCTAAGGATTTGCAAATTTTTTCAGCTAAAGTTGGATAACTTAAAAGTTTTGCGCATTGAATATATTTCGATGAATGGAGGCCTGAAGATAAAACAAAGTGGCCTTCAAGTAGAGCATCAGTCTTTTTTAAAATATCTAAGGATTTTTTGAGTGAAAGCATTTCTTTTATCTTCGTGTCTAATTATCTTAAATTTTATACCCTTTTGTTTAAGCTCTGCAATAAAATTTGTGAAGTTTTTAAGGTTATTTATTATTAATTTGAATTTAAAATTAATATACTTTGGATTTTTACCTGCCATTTCAACATTTGAAATATTTAGTTTATGACTACCAATTAAAGAACTAATATCACCAAGTTGACCAGGTTGATCAGGCAAAGAAATCCAAAGTGTAGTATTATATTTTTTTGCCTTCTCCTCTTTTTGTTCACCTTTATCGTGCCAATATCTTCTTATAGCCGATCTAGCCTTACCAGTTTTTGTAGTTGGTATCCAATGTAATGATGGTGATTGATTTTTTGAAGTAATAATATTTACTCTATCACCATTTCTCAATATATCTTGTAATTCAGATTTATTTCCATTTATTTCACAACCAATTGCTGTATTGCCTATTTTTGTATGAACCGCATAAGCAAAATCTATTGGTGTTGCATCTTTTGGTAATTTAATCACTGAGCCTTTAGGTGTGAAGCAAAAAACATTTTCTTGAAACATTTGAAGTTTTGTATATTCGTATGAGTGTTCAGGATTTTCATTTTTTTCAATAATCTCGACAAGATCTTTTAACCAATCATACTCTTTCCAGCTAAGAGAATTAAATTTTTCTGAAGATTTATATTGCCAGTGAGAAGCCACACCTCTTTCAGCAAATTCATGCATTTCTTTTGTTCTTAATTGTATTTCAATTGGTTTTTTATTAGAGCCAATTACAGATGTGTGTATTGATTTATATCCGTTGATTTTAGGTGAAGATATATAATCTTTAAATTTTCCTGGTATACAATTCCATTTTTTATGAAATATACCTAGAGTTTTATAACAATCATCAATATTATCTAAAATTATCCTAAAACCAATAATGTCAGTAATTTCTTCTAACGATACTCTTTTTTTTTGTACTTTTCTCCATATTGAAAAGGGTGTTTTTTCTCTACCATATATTTCAGCATTAATTTGACTTTCATTTAAAATTTCACTCAATTCAAATGATAGTTCTTCAAAAATATCTTTTTTATCTAATTTAATTTCATCAAGTCTTATTTTAATTAATTTTCTTGCTTCATGATTTAAAATTTCAAAAGACAAATCTTCTAATTCATCTCTAATTCTATGCATACCCATTCTATCTGCTAATGGAGCATAAATTTCCATAGTTTCTTGAGCTATTCTTTTTCTTTTTTCGTCTTTAGTGATAGCTTTAATCGTTCTCATATTATGAAGTCGATCTGCAATTTTAACTAATAAAACTCTGATATCCTTTGAAGTAGCTAAAATTAATTTTCTAAAATTTTCTACTTTAGAATTAGCACCTGCGGTATTTTCAAAAACGGATATTTTGGTAACGCCATCAACCAACTCTGCTACTTCATCACCAAATTCACTTTTAATAGTTTCATATGTTGCAAAAGTATCTTCAATAGTATCGTGTAATAAACCCGTTGTAATAGTTGCACTGTCCAATTTTAGATCTGTTAAAATATTAGCAACTTCAATTGGATGAACTGAATATGGATCTCCAGAAGCTCTTTTTTGATTTTGATGTGCCTTTACTGCAAAATTATATGCTTTGTCTAATCTCTCAGGATTTAAGAATTTATTATATCCTTTAACTTTATTGATCAGTTCATCAGAATTAAGCATATTTTATTATAACATTGATTCAATTTTTTTTAATAGATCTAATATCATTATTTGATAAAGAAAAAATTAATTTTTTAATATCAATTTTTTTTGTTGGATGAACCCATTTTTTTTCAATTTCAAATAGTGGAAGAAGCACAAAATTTCTTATATGCATCATTTTATGAGGAAGTATTAATTTATCTTTTGAAATTAAACCTTTAAAATCAATTATATCTATATCACATTCTCGAGGTGAGTTTTTAGGAGTTTTTACTCTTCCTAACTTAGTTTCTATTGATTTACATAGATCTAATAAATCGTAAGGACCTAATAAACATTTCGCTTTTAAAACTATATTTATAAACCTTGGATTTTTTGGATTAGGCCATGAGGGTGTTTCATAATAACTTGATACAGAAATTAAATTTATAGAATTATTAACCAAATATGCTTTGGCTTTTTCTATATTGATTATTCTATTACCTAGATTTGAACCAATACCTAAGTAAACAATTTTAACTTGATTTTCTGATATATCTAGCTTTGTCACGGTTCCAATCTCTATTTTTTTTAGTAGCTCTTTTATCAAATTGTTTTTTTCCTTTGGCAACGGCTAATTCAATTTTAGCCTTACCTTTTTTGAAATACATTTTAGTAGGAACTATTGTAAATCCATCTCTTTGTATCTTGCCTATAAGTTTATTAATTTCTTTTTTATTAAGTAAAAGTTTTCTTTCATCTGTTGGACTATGATTTGAGTAACTTGCCTGTTTATATGCAGCTATATGTGCATTAATTAAGATTAATTCTCCATTTTTCTCTACAGCATATGAGTCAGCTATATTTACTTTTCCATCCCTAATAGATTTAATCTCGGATCCTTTTAGAGCGATTCCAGCCTCTAAAAGATCTTCAAAAAAATAATTAAAACTAGCTTTTCTATTTAAACAAATAATTTTTAAACCAGGAATGGTTTTTTTGTTCATTAAATCAATTTTGCTGACTCTAATGCTTTTTTAACTATTGCTTTCGTATTATCGGTTACTTTAACCAAAGGCAATCTTACATCATCGTCACATAAGTTCATTAATTTTGCTCCATATTTAACAGGACTAGGATTGCTCTCGACAAACATTGCGCTATGAACTGTTTGCAAAATATCATCTAATTTTTTAGCTTCAGCTAATTGATTTTCATTTTTAGAGACAGAAAGTTTTTGAAAATCTGAACAAAGTTTTGGTGCTATATTTGCGGTAACACTAATAGCTCCAACACCTCCTCTTTTATTAAACTCTAAAGCATTATCGTCATTTCCAGTCATTTGAATAAATTCTTTACCCATTTTAGATAATTGTTGATCAACTCTTTCTAAATTTCCTGTAGCATCTTTTACGCCAACAATATTTTTTAGCTCAAATAGTCTTGCCATTGTATCAACAGACATATCAATTACAGATCTACCAGGTATATTATAAATTAATATTGGAATTCCGCACTTGTCATTAATTGCTTTATAATGCTGATACAAACCCTCTTGAGTAGGTTTATTATAATAAGGAGTAACCACTAAAGCAGCATTCGCTCCTGCTTTTTCAGCATGAGAGGTTAATGAAATAGCTTCTTCAGTGGAATTTGATCCCGTGCCAGCAATCACTGGTATTTTACCATTGCTTTCTTTAATGCATAAATCGATAACTCTCTGATGCTCTTCATGACTAAGAGTCGGTGACTCTCCAGTTGTTCCAGCTGGTACAAGGCCACTAGTACCATTCTCCATATGAAAATGTATTAATTTAATATATGCATCCTCATCAAGACCATTATTTTTAAATGGTGTAATTAAAGCAACATTTGATCCTTTGAACATAAATACTTATAACATAGTTTATAGATTCATATAGTAAAAGATTATGCAGAAAAAATTATTATTATTTACTGGATTGATAATATCAATTTTATTCAATTTT
>CACIZU010000035.1 GCA_902591185.1 uncultured Pelagibacteraceae bacterium | reverse complement strand
CAATAATGTCTCTAAAAGAGCTGCCATTAATTGGATCTCCTCCAATACCAACACTCGTAGAAACTCCTATGTTCAAGTTCTTTAATTGTTGTGCTGCTTCATATCCTAAAGTTCCAGATCTGCTAATTATTCCAACTCTTCCTTCTTTATAAATATGTCCTGGCATAATTCCTAACATTGATTTTCCTGGACTTATTATTCCTGCACAATTAGGACCAACTAAAGTCATTTTTTCTTTTCTAGAATATCTACGCATATATCTTTTAATTCTAATCATGTCATGCGAAGGAATTCCGTCAACAATAGCAACACAAGTTTTAATACCTGCATCAGCTGCCTCCATTGCAGAGTCAGCAGCAAAAGCTGGTGGAACAAATAATATTGATGCCGTCGCTCCAGTATGTTTTACAGCGTCTTTTACCGTATTAAATACAGGTCTATCTAAATGCTTTTGGGCTCCCTTTCCAGGTGTAACACCTCCAACAACATTGGATCCATACTTTATCATTTCTTCAGCATGAAAAGTTCCCATTTTCCCGGTAAACCCTTGAATTAAAATTTTTGTATCTTTTTCAATAAATACTGCCATTTGATTATTTTAATGCTGCTACTGCTTTATTTGCAGCATCCTCTAAAGTATCAGCTTCAATATAATTTAACTTACTATCTTGAAGAATTTTATTTCCTTTTTCAACATTTGTTCCAGCTAACCTTATTACTAGTGGGACTTTAATTTCTATCTTTTCTAATGCCTGCACTATTCCTTCTGCAACCCAATCACATCTATTTATTCCTGCAAAAATATTTACTAAAATTACTTTTACTTTTTTATCCATTGTAATTAACTTAAAAGCTTTAACTATTTTTTCAGGGGTCGCTCCTCCACCAACATCAAGAAAATTGGCTGGCTCTCCTCCTGCTAATTTAATCATATCCATTGATGCCATAGCTAGACCTGCTCCGTTTATAATATTTCCAATATTTCCATCTAAACTCACATAATTTAAACCTCTATCAGAAGCATAAACTTCTTTCTCTTCTTCTTGAGTTTTATCCCTTAATTCAGAAACTTTATCTCTTCTAAACATTGCATTGTTGTCAAAACTCATTTTGCAATCTAAAGCTAAAATTTGTTTTTGTTTCGAAATCACCAGGGGATTTACCTCAACCATAGTAGCATCTAATTCGCTAAATGCTTTAGCGCATCCAACAATTGTTTCTGAAGCTCTTCTAATTAACTCTGGCTCAATACCCAACCCAAATGCAAGTTCTCTTGCTTGAAAATTTTGAATACCAACTGCAACTTCAATTTTCGATCTAATGATTGTTTCAGGTTTTTCTTTGGCAATTTCCTCAACACTCATTCCTCCTTCAGTTGAAGCTACGACCATTATACTTTCTGAAATTCTATCAAAAACTAGTCCTAGATATAATTCTTTTTCAATATCTGTTGCTTCTTCAATGTAAATTCTATTTACTATTTTACCCTCAGGTCCTGTTTGATTTGTTACAAGTTTCTTACCCAACAATTTGTCTGTTGCTTGAGCAACTTCTAAAGGAGAATTACAAACAATTATTCCCCCTGCTTTTCCTCTGGCACCTGAATGAATTTGTGCTTTAACAACCCATTTTGATCCTCCAATTTCTCTAGCCTTGTTCTCAGCGGTCTCCGGACTATAAACAATGCCACCTCTTGGTATTGTTACTCCAAAACTAGATAAAATTTCTTTTGCTTGATACTCGTGTATATCCATATTTATTTTTTATTAATTAATTTATCAATATTAACTATATTCTCCGCCATTCTAGCTGATGCTGCATCAATCATTCTACCATCAAGTTGAGCTGCTCCTTTACCTTCTTTAGCTGCTTTTTCTAATTCCTCTAAAATTCTTTTAGCTTTGTTAACTTCTGTCTCAGGTGGTGAAAAAACTTTATTAGCAAGTTCAATTTGAGACGGGTGTATTGCCCACTTGCCTTCAATTCCTATTGCCGCTCCTCTTTTTGCTGCTGCTATATAAGCATCAGGATCATTAAAATCTCCAAATGGTCCATCAATAGCTCTTAGGCCATAAGCTCTACAGGTCATAACTAGTTCAGATAATCCATGGTGCCACTGATCTCCAGGGTAATCAGGATTTAATCCACCAATCACAACTGTTCTCGCTCTTAAACTTGCTGCATAATCTGCTACTCCAAAATGAAGTGCTTCTAGCCTGCTACTTGATTTTGCTATTTCTTTTATATTTGACATTCCTAATGCAGTTTCAATTAAACACTCTATTCCAATTTTATTTTTTAATTTTTTATTAGTTTCTATTTGTGTCAACAAGCAATCAACCATATAAACATCGCTGCCAGTTCCTGCTTTCGGTACTAAAATAGTGTCAACATTTTCACCAGCTTTTTCAACAATTTCCACCAAATCACTATACATATAATGTGTATCGAGACTATTAATTCTAACAGAAATTGTCTTTCCATTTTCTCTCCAGTTCATTTCGTTAAGAGCTTTAATAATATTTTGGCGTGCAGTTATTTTATCATTAGGAGACACAGCGTCTTCAAGATCCAAAAAAATATAATCAGCACTAGAATTTAATGCTTTTTCAAACATTTTTGGAGATGATCCAGGTACAGCTAGTTCACTTCTTTGTAATCTAGATTTTGCAGGTTTATAGTATTGATGACTCATAATTGCTAAAAATTATGTTTTTTTTAAATGTATTTAAATGATATTTTTTATAATCATTTTTATTGTATTAATTTTATATATAAATTTTAGTAATAAAAATAATACTTTCTCTGTCTATCCTTTTTGTTATTAATAATAAAAATTTATGACAAATTTACCAAATAAAGCAAAAGTTGTAATCATTGGTGGTGGAATTCATGGTTTAAGTACTGCTTGGAAGCTTTCTGAAACTTATAAAAATCCTGGTGACATTCTTGTCTTAGAAAAAAAAGATATAGCTGCTGGTGCAAGTGGTATTGCATGTGGAGTTGTTAGAAATAATTATTTTCAACCAGCTATGAGAGAGCTAATGGCTCATTCAGTTTCTGTTTGGGAAAGCGATCCTAAAGCATTTAAATATAATTCTGTTGGTTATTTGCAAATTTCACCTGAAGTAATGCATGAAGATGTTGCAACAATTTATGAACAACAAAAAGCTATTGGTTACGAATCAGAATTTATTGAAGGTGAAAAAGATTGCATGAATTATATGAAGGGTATGTTTGATGATTGGCAAGCACAAGGTATCACTTCAGTTCTTCATGAAAAAAAAGGTGGTTACGCATTTAACAAAGACTCAATTAAAGCTCTTGAAAACAAATCTACTTCAAATGGTGTTCAAATAATGAAAGGCGTAAAAGTTACAGGATTTAAAAGAGGTAGCAACAGTAAAGCTGTTACCGGTGTTGAAACAGACAAAGGTACGATAGAATGTGAACAAGTTGTTGTTGGGGCTGGACCATGGGCTAGAGATTTTTGGAATATGTTAGAACTTCCTAAAACTGCAAATATCAAAGGTAAAGATGGTAAAATGCATGAAACTGACATGTGGACTTATTGGATGCTTCAAGAAGGAGTGATTGGAGTTGAGCCCGATTTCTTAAAAATGAATAATGGCAAACAACCACCTGTGATTCATGTTGATTCTACAGCTCCATTATATTCTGACAAAACAAAAAAATTAATAACTGATAAAATTTGGGGAATATATTACAAGCCTGATATTGAAGGCTTAGGTGTTCAAGGTGGAACTTCGCCTTACATTGTAGATAAACATTTTGATCAAGTTAATGTTGACCCTTATGGAATAGAGTCTCCTGAATTTCAAACTACAGAAGAATTTAATGACATGTGGTGTTCAGCTTTAGCTCATTGCCAAAAAAGATTTGAAGGAAAATCAGACCTATATAGAAAAGGTCCTTCAGGTGGTCTTGGGTGTATGACGCCAGACTCTTTTCCAATCTTTGATAGATTTTTAGAAAATGTTTATATGATTGCAGATGCAAATCATGGTTACAAGATGATCGGAGTTGGTGAACTTGTTGCAAAAGAAATTCTTGGCACTGAGAGTGATTTATTAAAACCTTTTAGATACAACCGATACGAGAAAGGTGAGCTTCATCCTACATCCAATAGTCCGTTCCCTTGGAGTTAGTTTTAACTACTACTTATAAAAATTATATATAATTATTATAATCAAGAATCCTAGACACTAATATATTTTTCCGTTAACGTAACTTTAAAAAAAAATTCATTAAGGGGGAATAAAATAAAATGACCGACCTAGAAAAACACGTTAACCAGCCAGGTAGATCTAAACTAGTAAAACAAGTTAGAGCTAAAATTAATGAACTTGGAATAGAATACATTTTTTTTCAATTTATTTCTGTTACTGGTAGAGTTGTGGGTAAAGGTATTCCTACTGATCACTGGGAAAGAACTTGTGAAAAAGGTTTTCAATTAGTTTATGGAGCAACAGCAAACTTATTTGTTGATCGTCATGGTAATTACATTGGGTATGGTCCTGAAGCAAAAGAGTTAGTTGGTATCCCTGATCCAGAAACTTTTTGTCAATTACCTTGGGATAAAAAAGTTGCAAGAGTAT
>CACIZU010000034.1 GCA_902591185.1 uncultured Pelagibacteraceae bacterium | reverse complement strand
TTGATATTATATTTTTTTATAATCTTATCTCTTGATTTATATTTTATTTTGTTCCATTTTTTTTTTATTTTGTAAATATAGTACATTTTTCTTAAAGCTTTACATAAGGCAAAACTATCATTCGAGGTAACAACAATTCCTCCTGTGGAAGAAATTATACTCTTTGCACATCCAACATCAGTGCTTATAGTTGGTGTTTTACATAACATTGACTCTGCAAGAACATTCGGGAAAGACTCACTTAGTGATGGTAAAACAAATAAATCAATGCCATTCATAAACTCAATCAAATTTGAAGGGCTATTATCTAATTTATATTTATTTTTTGGTAAATCAGAAATGTATTCTTGTAATAAATGATTTTTATTATTAACATTTTTTCCTTTTAAAAATAAAAAAATATTATTATTTTTCTTGTTAAAAAGATTGAATGCTTTTATTAAATTGTTGAAATTCTTTTCTACATGAAATCTTGCAGCTAGACCTATCACAAAACAAGATTTAGAAATTTTATGTTTCTTTCTAAAATTTAATCTTAATTTTCGTGAGGGATAAAAAGTATTATCATAACCATTTGGTATAAATATACTTTTACTAGAGTCATAAAATTTATTTTCATGGACTTTTAAACTTTTTTTTGAACAATAGATTATTTTTGATGGAACAAAATAAGAGAAAAAAGATAAACAATAAGCAACGAAGATAGTTGATAATTTTGAATAATTAATTTTTAGATATGTGTGCCTAATATTCCAAAAAATTTTTGCATTTGTAAAGAAGTAACCAAGAGTTCCACCAATTAGATTTGCATGATACATCCAGGTTTGGATTATATTAGGTTTTAATTTAACTAATAATTTAATCAGTCTAACTAATTTTAAAAAGTCAGATAAGTTTTTTTCAAAATTTATTTTGTAAACCTTTATGCCTAAATTTTTTAGATATGATTTATACCAATCATTATCACTAAGGCTAATAACATTGATATCTAAATTATTATTATTTTTTTTTTGTTCTTTACAAATCCTGTATAGCATTCCTTCTGCACCACCATTTCCTAAACCAGTGGTTATATGTAGTATCTTCATATAAATTTAATTTTTTTAAAAATAATTTATTGTTTTATTCAGTCTAATATCTAATGCTTTTTTGCTCGGTTCGAAACCAGTTACGAGTTTTTTCAAAATTTTAATAATTTCAATTATTTCACCATTCTCAGTTAACTGGTTTAATTTATTTATATCATTTTCTATTTTATCCCAGTGCATAAAGGGATCCTGTACTTTAAAAATTTTAGTATGTATTGTTTTTAGTGGGTTTTCACCTAACAGAAGTTCTTCATATAATTTTTCACCAGACCTTAATCCCGTAATTGATATTTCTATATCTCCTTCAGGGTTATTTTTGTTTTTTAAAGTTAAACCAGATAATTTGATGATGTTATTTAACAAGTCTGCAATTTTTATTGATTTGCCCATATCTAAAACAAACAGATCATTTCCACTACTCATAGCCCCAGCTTGAATAACAAGTTGTGCTGCTTCTGGAATTGTCATAAAATATCTAGTTACATCCTGATGAGTTAAAGTAACTGGGCCTCCATTAAGTATTTGTTTTTTAAACTTTGGTATTACTGACCCAGAAGATTCAATTACATTTCCAAAGCGTACTATAGATAAATTTAATTTATTACTTTTTAAGCTATCAATTATTCCTTGGGTACATAATTCCGCTAATCTCTTACTGGCACCCATAATATTTGTAGGTCTAACTGCTTTATCTGTAGAAACTAACACAAAATCTTTTACATTATTCTCAATTGAGGTTTCAAAAGCATAAATAGTGCCAAATACGTTGTTTTTTATTCCTTCAATTATATTTGTCTCTACCATTGGAACATGTTTGTAAGCTGCAACATGATAAACTGTATCAGGTTTAAACTTACTAAAAATCTTTTTTAAAGAATTTTTATCTTGAACAGAACCCAATAAAGGAATTATAGATATGACCTCTTTGGTAAGGTTAGATTTTATATTTTCTATTTCTGAATGAATAGAATAAAGAGAAAATTCATTATTATCTAATAATAAAATTTTTGAAGGTTTTAATTTTAAAATTTGCCTACACAACTCCTGGCCAATGGATCCCCCTGCGCCTGTGACTAAAACTACTTTGTTTTCAATATTTTTTGACATTAAGCTATTATCTGGTTCAACCTGTTCCCTGCCTAAAATATCAGCAACATCTAGATCACGAATATCTGAAAAAGTTACTTTTCCCTCGACTATATCTGAAACACTAGGTAAAGTTTTTACAATCACACTAACATCACTTTGATTGATCTTATCGATTATTTTCATCCTTTTACTTCGTTTGACAGATGGGATAGCTAACAAAATATGAGTCACTCTTTTTGTGAGAACAAGTTTTTTAATATCTAATGGTGAATAAATTTTTATTCCATTTAGATTTCTACCAATTAGCTGATTATCATCATCTAAGAAACCAACAACTTTTATGTCTCTACCTTTGTTTAAAGAAGTAGCTAATTGACTTCCGGAATTTCCAGCTCCATAAATAATCGCTTTGGTTAAATTTTTATATAATTTATTTCTATTAAATAATTCAATGAATAAATATGATGCTATTTTACGAGATCCAGTAAAAGCAAAAAAAAGTAAAATAGGTTGAATAATACCAACCGTTCTTGGAACACCATCAATTCCATAAATAGTAATAATTCCTGAATAAATTATTGTGTAAGTTACAAATGCAGGAAAAATTGTAATAGCTGACTCTACTCCAGAGTATCTAAAAATTGTTTTATAAAGTTTAAATAAAAAAAATATTGGTAAGGCGACTGAGATAGATACTAATGATGACCACAAGACTTCATTTTCTATTTTTAAGAACTTATCTAAACGAAGATAATAAGAAAACCAAACAGTCAGAAAACATAAAAAAATATCTAGAAATATAATTACTAAAAGTTTTAAAACTCTTGGTAATTTAATTAGAAATTTTGCTATACTATAAATTTGAGTAATCATATAAATTTATTTCAATTTAATAATATAAGAAATCATTTAAAACAAATATATTGTTTTTGGCTAATTTAAACAAATTTATAGTTTAACTAAAAAAAAAGTTTTATTTAGAAGACGATATACTAAATTTTACTAATTTTGGAGCTGCAAGACAAATTAAAATAAAAATAAATTTTGATTTATGTCGTATAGATGTTCCAAAATTACTAGTACCAAGGCCATATAAAATAATAAAAGTAGCCAAAATAAGTAAAAGGAATCTTGTTTGATTATTATTCCAAATTAATTTTCGATTATTCCAGAACGCAATTGTTAAATAGATCATGAAAGTTGCTTCAGCTAAACCAATCATGTGAGAATAACGTTTTATGTCCCATGGAAAAGGAGAATATAAAAAATAAATTATTCTTGCAAAAATCTTTGGGAAAAAATCTAGGTTATTTTCTGGTATAGTCCATAATGGAAATGTTGATCCGTAAATTCCATGCATGGTGGAAATAGTTCCAACATTGAATCTTCTTATCAATATATCTTGTAAATAAAGAATTCTTTCTGGCCCTGGGATGTAAGGTATTTTAAATATTTCGAAATACCATATTAAAAACGGTAAAGTAACTAAAAAAAAACCTATAAAAAGTTTTAATGTTAATTTGCCTTTTCTAAGTTTTATAAACTGCTTTTTTAAAAAACAATATGTTGCAAAAAAAATAAAAATAAAAAAACCAATAAAAATAGCGCCGTGCATATTTTTTAATAAATAAAAACCAAAAAAAATTAATAATATTAATTTAATATTTTCTAAAAAAGTATTATTTTTATTATTTGTTTTATGATCAAAATTATTTTTAATAAATAACAAACAAGCAATTAATACCAACAGTAATACAAACACTATATAGACCTCTCTAAGTACTAACGTTGAATACAAAACCATTGAGGGATATATTGCAGCGATCCAAGCTGCTTTGATTGCACTATCTCTATCCCAAACAATCAAAGCTAATCTATAAATCAAATAAACTGATGCTGTTCCTAATCCAACACTTATAATTTGTGACATCATTTCACTTCTAAATGTTAATGTATAAAAAATTGAAATTATTCTCGATATCAATAAATTATTATCTTGAAACATATTAGACAGAATTGATAAACCATATTCTTCGGAAATTTCTGCTGCTGATGCTTCAAACGATTTTGCATCAAAAGTACTATCTGGCAAATTAATAAAATATTGATCTAAAATTACAAAAAAAGATCGTAATAAAAATGCGAATATTACAAAATGAAAAACTCGTTTATCTTTTATTGTTGCAAGTATTATTAAAAGTCCAACAACTAAACTAAACCATCCTAAAATTTGATCTAACATAATTTATTATTTTGAAAACATAATGTTTATATATTCTTGCGTTTTAATTTCTATGTTAAAATCTTTAGCCCGCATTAAAACATCTGGATAATTTTTTTCATTTAAAGAGCCCAAAATAGCTTTGGTCATCTCTTCTATATTATTTATTGGAACCAACTTTCCCCATTTTCCATTTTCTAAAATTTCAGAAGGTCCTGTTGCACAATTAGTTGATACAACTGGCGTTCCACATGCCATAGCCTCGACCAGAGAGTTTCCAAACCCCTCATAATTTGAGGAAATTACATATAATGATGCACTGTTCATATATGGATAAGGGTTATCTACAAAACCAGGCAAAAGAACATCAGACTTTAATCCTAGTTTATTAATTAAATCTTGTAAATTTTTTCTCAATTTACCCTCGCCAAGAATAATTAGTCGTGAATTAATTTTTTGTCTTACATTGCTAAAAGCTCTTATTAGCAAAGAGAAATTTTTTTCCTCTGTAAGTCTACCCACACTCAATATGACAGGCGGCTGATCTTTTTCAAACCATGAATGATCTGTTTTTTGTTTGCTTTTAAGTATAATATTTTCTGAATATATTGGATTATAAATTGTATTAATCTTTGAAAATTCAATTCCTGTTCTCATCGAAATATTTTTAGCAACACCATTTGATACTCCAACAATCTCATCTGCTTTAGGGTATGTTAAATATATTAAGATTTCTAATATTTTGTTTTGGAAATTAAACTTTTGAAAAAGTTTTATTTTCAAACTATGTTCAACTATTATTAATTTTGTTTTTACTCCACTTAACAAACGAGCTAAAATAGATATTACATTTAAATGACTTAAGGATGATATAAATACATCAGGCTTATTTTTTTTTAAATAATTTATTAATAAAAATAAACTATATATTGCCCTTTTGCAGTTGAGATTCACAATCTTAACTTTTTTACTAATATTATTAAGATATAAGTCTGAAAACTTTATTATAATTAATTCAACAATATAACCTTTAACAACTAAACTATTGGCAAGGTTTACCACTACTCTTTC
>CACIZU010000033.1 GCA_902591185.1 uncultured Pelagibacteraceae bacterium | reverse complement strand
TAGATATGAGTGCGCAAGTTTTTGATTTGATTTTGTTAAATCTAAAATAGATAATTTTTTTAAAAATTTAGGTAAATGGTTTAAAAGTAAAATTTTTTTTTTTCTAAAATTGTAGTTAGATACACCTAAATTGCAGATTAATGCTTTATTAATATCAATATATTCTATTTCTTTTAAAATCTCATATAAATCTTTTCTCCAGTGTTTATAATTAGTTACAGCGTCATCTTCTAAAATCAAAGCGGTTGGTATTTTTTTATTTATTATATATTTGTAAACTTTTTGATGCGAGAGAGCCACACCAACTTCACCTGATTTTAATTTACGATTGTAATTCTTTTTTAATTTTTCTAAATCACAGTAGGAGTCAAGAATATTTCTTTTTTTGAATCTCATGTCAATGGCTTCAAAATAATTTTCAACTAATAAAGATGGTAAAAAATTTAATAATTTCTCTCTTCTTTTTTCATCTTTTTTAAGAGAAATAATAAAAACTGGTAATTTGTAGCCATAAAGATCTAATTTGTTATTCTTCATGTATTCGTTGTAATTAAATTTATTATTTTTGTTGAATTAAACTCATTTTCTTAAAATCCTCATTTACAATTAAAAGATCCTCATACTTTCCTGAGGACTTTATAATACCTTTATCTAAAAAGAATATTTTGTCACAATTCTTTATAGTGTTAAGACGATGTGCTATAATAATTATAGTAATATTTTTATTTAACTTATTAATCGACTCAGTAATCAGTTGTTCGGTTAAATTGTCTAGAGAACTAGTAGCTTCATCTAAAATTAATAATTCTGGATTGTGGTATAAAGCTCTAGCAATTCCTATTCTTTGTTTTTGACCTCCAGAGAGACGTACCCCTCTTTCACCTACTAAAGTAGAATATCCATTTGGCAATTGATTAACAATAAAATCATGAATATTTGCAATTTTTGCTGATTTTTCTATAGCTTGATAATCAATCTTATCTTCACTAACTCCAAATGCTATATTAGCTGTAACAGTCTCGTCAGATAAATAGATTTGTTGTGGTACATACCCAATAGATTTTTGCCAACAATTCAAATTTTCTCTATTAATAATTTTATCATCAACTATAATATTACCCTGTTGGGGATCTAATAAACCTAATATTATATCTATTAAAGTTGTTTTTCCGCTCCCGGTAGATCCAACTATACCTATTTTACTAAATGCCGATATATTAATTTTGATATTGTTGAGTGCTTTCATTTTGGTTTCTGGATAATTGAAGCATACATTTTTTAAAATTAATTCTTTTTTTAGATTTATCTTTTCTTTTGAATTTACGTCCGAATACTTGGGGTAATTCAATTCCTTAATATTTCTGTGAAGTAAATTCAGGGCAGGTCTAGAAAAATTTATTTGAGTAATACTTCCATAAATCTGCTGTATAGCAGGAATAAGCCTATATCCAGCAAAAGCATAAATTGCAATAATTGGTATAATATTATTAAAGTCTTTACCACTGAACACCAAAAGAGAAATTATTATACAGAAACCTCCAAAAATTATTCCCTCTAGAAAGTACCGAGGAAGTTGACTAAAAATTTGAGCTAAGGATAAATTTTTTGCATAATTTTTTGCTGGTTTTTCAAAGGCATGTATATAAGTATTTTCTAATGATCTAGATTTTACATATTTAATTGCACCAAAAGCTTCACTTACAACATTAAATCTTTTATCATTATCCTTAACACGCTCAGATCCAATTTTATTTATAAACTTTTTTAAAATTATAAATATTAAGAAATAAAAAAAACCTAACACAAGAGCTATTCTAACAGTTAAAATTGGATCAACTAATAAAAGTAAAAAAAATAACGAAAAAGTAACAATACTCTGCGCAATTAGATTAATTGTTGGAATTATGCTTCCATATAGGACAAGATTTATTTCTGATAGAATATTTTTTGAAATATTTGCACTATTTTTATTTAAAAACCATACATAAGGTTGGTGAAGATATCCTTCGATTAAGCGTCTTCCAATACTGTATTCCCTCATTAATGTAAAACGTAATTGCAAATACGTTGTCAAAGCTTTGACACCAAGTGATAAGACCAACAAGGTAAAAGTTAAAATACCTAAAACAAGAATAAATTCATTGGTAGTATTTACACCAAGTATTTTAGATATATTGAATAATTTAATTAATAGATAATTTGTTTCAATCAGGTCTTGGTTTGTTAATATAGAGATAAAGGGTAATATTGATGCAATTCCAATTGCATCTAATGCCGCCATAAAAATTATTAACAATAGTAAAAGATAAAATTCTTTTTTTTCAGAAGAATTTAAAAGTTCAAATATCTTTTTTATAGTTTGCATTATAAAGAATATTATTAATTTTCAATTTATATTCTATTAATACAAAAATAGAAAAATATTTATTTGAACTATCTTTTTTGTCTCTTTTTTTTATAAAAAATTCTACCTTTTAAAAATATAAAGAATATTGATAAAAATAGACCTGTTAATAGACCTTTTACAATTTTGGGTGTAACATCGCCAGAATTGTTATTCATAAATAAAGTGTAGGGTGTATCGACAATCGGATCATAGTAAATTTGTTCTTCACTAAGCCTGGCAATTTGCAACTTCATCATATTAATTTGAACCCTTAAAATTTTAAAACCTCTTGAGTATAAGTTTTCTATATTTACTATATTAGGGTTGTGAAATTGAGGTTGAGGATCAGAAATTCCAATCTCCTCTGCAATTCTTAATGCTGACAAATAAAAATTAAGAATAATTTCAAACTGTCTTTTTTGTTCAAAAATATATCCTTGAGTAGTTTGTTTATAAACATAATTGATATAATCTTGTAATATTTTGACTCCATTAACATTACTTTTATGCTTTAAAAAAAATATTTCTACTTGCTCTAGAGGAATTTTTTTTTGTTCATCGGTAAAATCATAGGTGCCTATTTTTTCATAAAAATCATATTTAAGATTTTTACTTTGAGCCAAATCAAATGCAGCTAAATTATTTGTTTTTGATAAAAATCGTATAAAATTATCAATTGATATAAAATTTATTTTAAATCCTTTATAGAAATCTTTCATCTCACCTGTAGCTTTTGATTGCTCATTAAATGAGTTTTCAGTATTTTTAAAAAATAAACTGTACTCAGTTAAAAATGTTTTAAATATCGTCTCAGGAGGTTTTTGTATTAGAATTCTCGTCTCCATCTGCCTTGTAGATGTTTGATTAGTAGGAAATATTTCTGCTAATAATGCAAATGTAATCATAAAAACAAGAATTGTTATCTTGTTTTTCAAGAAAAAATCTAAAAAAAATTTTATATCTACTTCTTGATCTGAAAAATCTTTTTTTGTTTTCTTCATAAATTTTTAATTATATTTTTAAGCATATATCAATTTAATATTTAAATAATTTTTATAGTCCTATTATTTAAGTTTTCAATACAATAATCTAACTTCATTTAAAAGATTTTTTACAGATTGTTCAAATGACACTTTTGGTGTCCACCCTGTATGTTGTTTAAACTTTTTACAAGATGCAATTTGGAGATTTATATCTACTGGTCTTAATAATGACCTATTCAGTTTTGTTTTAAAACCTACACCTGAAATTTTTTTTAATTGATCCAAATAATTCTTTACTGAAATAACCTTATTTCCACAAATATTGTAAATTTCACCAATTTTACCTTTCTTTGCAGTTAACCAATACGATTCCATTGCATCTTGTATATCAACAAACGTTCTAACACTATCTAAATTACCATGTTCTACAAATTTTTTTTTTCCTCTCTCACAATCTACTATCTGTTTTGCAAAAGCTGTTTGAAATAGATTTTTTCGTCTTGCATTACTATATGAAAACATTCTGGTTATTATAATCCTCAAGCCAAAACTTTTGTTGTACACTTGGGCTAATAAATCCTGATAAGCTTTAGTAACTGCATAAGGATTAATTGGTGCAATATTATTATTCTCACTAATAGGCATGTCTTTTTTCTTTACGTTACCATAAACTTCAGAAGTGCTACAAATAATTATTAATGGATTAATTCTAATTCGCCTGCAAGCTTCAAGTAAATTTACAGTTATAATATTGTTGTTATTCGATATTTTAATTGGCTGGTCAAAAGACTCTCTCACGTCTGCGTTTGATGCTAAATGAAATATTAAATCTGGTTTTATTTTTTTTAGAGCATTATAAGTATTTTTATAATTATTTAAATCTACTTTAAAAAAAGTGATTTTTTTTCCATGTTTTTTTTTTAGTAAATTTTTATATCCATTGGATCTATAAAATCCATAAATTTTTGTCTTTAAATTTTTTTCAATTATATGCTCTGCTAAATAACTTCCACCTGAACCAGTGATACCTGTAATTAAACAGTTTTTAAATTTTTTCATTTAAATTAATATTGTTTAATATTTTACAAATTTTTATAATTTTACTTTTTTTCAAAGAGGGATAGTTTCCAATATAATATCCAAAATGATGGACATGATCAACATTGGGAAATTTTTTTAAATTAATATTTTTTAAATATGGTTTTAAATAAGGTTGTCTTAGTTGATTACCACCACCTGCATTACCTCTCCTAAATTCAATTGAGTATTTTTTTAATTCTTTTTCGAAAGAATTTCTTTGTCTGAAACTTTTATTTTTTAGTATTACGGGAAAAGCATAATTACTATTACCTTTTAAATCAAAATTTTTATAAAATTTATTACCAGATAGATACTCTAAAAAAAATTTTAAATTTTGCACTCTAATTTTATTATTAGAGTTAAGTCTTTTTAACTGATTTATTCCAATCGTAGCAGAAATTTCATTATTTCTCACATTGTAAGCTGGATACATAAATATGAATTTAGGAGATAAATCTGGAAATTTTTTAACCATTTTTTTTTCATAATTTTTATCAGCCTCTCTCGCCATGCCATGAGATCTCAACATTTTTATGATATTATAAATATTTTTGTTGTTAGTGCAGACCATTCCACCCTCTATAGTAGATAAATGATGAGCATAATAAAAAGAAAAATTTGAAATCAAACCAATAGATCCTAGCTTTTTTTTTTTAAAAGTAGCACCATGAGACTCACAAACATCCTCAACTAATGGAATTTTTTTTAACTTTAAATATTTTAACAATTTTTCTGAAATTCCATTAAAACCTTGTATATGACTTAAAAATACAGCTTTAGTTTTATGATTTATTCTTTTAATAATTTCATCCTCTTTCATCGCTAGATTATGAAAATTTATATCTGTAAAAATCGGCTTAAACCCATTTTGTATTACTGCTGCAATATCTGAGATCCATGTTAATGATGGAACAATAATTTCACCTGTACCATATAAAATTTTTATTGCTTGCATTGAAATTAAATTTGCTGATGAACCCGAGTTTACAAAAACACTATATTTTACTCCAAGCCATTTAGACCACTTTTGCTCAAATTCTTTAACTTTAATTGATTGCGTAAATATTTTTTTTCTATTTTTATTTAAAAATATTTTTATAGCCTCAACATCTGAATC
>CACIZU010000032.1 GCA_902591185.1 uncultured Pelagibacteraceae bacterium | reverse complement strand
CTTTATTCTGAAAACCAGCATACATGATATTGGGTTCATTATTTTCTATATTTTTGCCATTTAAATAAATGGTGTGAGCATAAAAATAGTGGTCACCAAAATCATCTTTCTGAACAGTAATGTCTACTGACATTTCAGAGTGGCCTGTCTTGTTGTTAGTGTACCATACGGCATCAGTAAAATGGATAGGCATTTCCGATGCTAATAATTTGTAAGGAAATAAAATCAACAAGACTAATATTTTTGACTTCATTTATGTTTAACAAGTTTAAGCTTTTCTCTTGTCTCTGCTGGTGTCATAGGTGAATAACCTAGTTCATCTATAATTCTTATAGCTTTTTCAACTAATTGTGCATTTGTTGCTAATTTACCTTTTGATAAATACAAATTATCTTCTAGTCCAACTCTTGGATTTCCACCCATCAAAACAGTTTGCGCAACAAAAGGCATTTCATTTTTTGAAATTGCAAATCCAGACCAAACACCTTCTTTTGGCATAATATCTTTCATTGCTTGCATTGCTAAAGTAGTAGCTGGAGCTCCCCATGGTATTCCTAAACACATTTGAAACATTGGTGGATCACTTAACAATCCTTCTTTATATAATTGTGCGCCAAACCACATATTACCCAAATCAAAAGCTTCGATTTCTGGTTTAACTTTTATTTCTTGTAATTTTTTTGCAGCTTTTCTTAAATCATTTGGCGTATTAACTGTTATAACTGAACTGTCACCAAAATTTAATGTTCCTGCATCTAAGGTACAAATTTCAGGAAGAAACTGTTCAGCATTTGCTATTCTTTCCATCACATTTGCCATATCTGTCATGGGGCCAAATTCTAATGGGTTTTTACCTTGTCCAATATCAAGATCACCACCCATTCCAGTAGTTAAGTTTAAAATTACATCTGTACCGCTCGATCTAACTCTATCAACTACCTCTTTATATAATTCCAATCTTCTACTTGGAGTGCCATCTTCTTCTCTCACATGGATATGCGCTATCGCTGCTCCAGCTTTAGCTGCTTCTATCGCTGCAGTAGCTATTTGTTCTGGAGTTTTTGGTAAATCTGGATGCTTTCCAGCTGTATCGCCTGATCCAGTTACCGCACATGATATAAAAACTTTGCTCATTTATTTTTAAATTAAAGTATATTATCTTAATAAATATGGAAAGATCAGAAATATTAAATGATTTAGCTGCTGTTTTTAGATGGACAGCTAAATTGAATATGCATGAGGGAATAGCTAACCATTTTAGCGTATGTCTACCAGATAGTGATGGGAGCTTTTATGTCAATGGAACAGGTATGCATTTTAGTAATATTAAAGCTAGTGATTTAGTTTTAATTGAAAATAAAAATTTTGAAGAAATGAAAAAAAAACCCGAAATTGTTGATCCTACAGCAATAAACATTCATGGGACTATCCATAAAAAAGTTCCTAATGCAAGATGCATACTTCATACACATTCAAAATATGCAACAGCTTTATCATGTTTGAAAGACCCAACTCTTCCTCCTATAGATCAAAATACTATGCGTTTTTAT
This sequence comes from uncultured Pelagibacteraceae bacterium, assembly GCA_902591185.1. Lineage (GTDB taxonomy): Bacteria > Pseudomonadota > Alphaproteobacteria > Pelagibacterales > Pelagibacteraceae > Pelagibacter. The sequence continues at coordinate 4,430 of CACIZU010000032.1, read as the reverse complement.
AATCGTGTAGCAGTTTATGGAGATTTTGGTGGATTAGGTTTTGAAGAAGAATCTAAAAAAATGGCTAGCAGTATTGGGAATCATAATATTCTTTTACTAGCCAATCATGGAATTTTAACAGCAGGACCTACAATTGCTCAAGCCTTTGATGAATTATACTATTTTGAAAAAGCATGCGAAACATACATAACCGCATTATCAACTGGTAAAGAATTAAATATAGCAAGTCCAGAAGTTGCAGAAAAAACCGCTCAAGATTGGGAAAATTATCCAATAGATCAACCCGATCTTCATTTAAAAGCTATTAGATCTGTTTTAGATTCTGAAGATCCTAGTTACAAACAATAAATAAAAATTTTATGAAAAGATTAATAATTATTTTATTGATTATTTCTAGCCCAGTACAGGCTGAAAAAATAGAACAACTAAGTTGGTATAATTTACAAGAACTTCTAGAAGACGATAAATTAACATACAAAATAATCAAAAGTTGTGTTTCTTTAAATTCTGCAGTAACTGAATTGATCAAAGTTGAACATCCAGATTTGGCGAAAGAATTTTATAAATCAGCAAATTATTTATATCCGTTTGGTGTTCTGGTTTTAAAAAAAATAAAGAATATAAGTCAACAAGAAGCTGAAAAAGAATATTTCTTTGGTGTAGACACTCTCACAAAAGACTATATGGATTTTATGAGGGTCAATGGTGCTTTAAATAAAAGTTTTTTTAAAGGAACTTTTATTGGAGATGATTTAAATTATTGCAATGAAATTAGAGCTGCAATAGAAACAACTATTTCTGAAACTAAAAAAACAAATTAAATTAATTTGACTTTTTCTTAAACTTAGGAATTTTAGATTTCTTTTTTTTCTTTTTTTTAAATTTCGGAATTTTAGATTTTGATGATTTTTTTTTAGTTCCAGTTGTTCCTGTTACTTCTTCTACACCAACTTCTTCTAATGCTTCTAATATTTCTTTACACTCTGTTGAATTACAAAAGTAAGTGGAACCTGTTCTACTATTGTAAAGATATGCTCCACAGTTATCTTTTTTTTTTATAGTGCAATTGACAGGTTCCAAACGATATTCTGCAAACAAACTCGTTGATGAAAATAAAAAAAATATAAGTATTAAAAAAAATTTCTTCATAAAAAATTAATATATTCAACCTCTATTAGAATATATTTTCAACAATTATTTGTATCAACTTTGCATATTTTTATCATTAAAAACAAACAATAATTTTACCTATAAAAATTATATATATAAAACAGAAATTCATATTTTATAGAAAATTAAATCTATACATGAAATACTTAATTATTCATGAATAGAAACAAAGGAGAAGATATGAAAATAAGTAAAATGATAAGTGTTGCTCTTTTCTCTTGGTTTTTAGGAATCTTTAGTACTTCTTCTGCTCAAGAATTATGTACAGAATGTTTAAGCAAAGTTCCTGCAGACATGAGAGATTATGTGTACAACATGGACTTTATGGATAAAGACCAGCCACTAGGTCCTACCGTCATGAAAAATTGGAAAAGCCCTAGAAAACCTCCTTGGACAATAGGTTATGCTAGTACTTATGCTGGTAATACATGGCGTAAAGGTGCAATGGAAAGATTGATGGAAGTTGTGTATCCAAAATGGAAAGCTTTAGGAATGGTTGATGAAATTGTTATAACTCAATCTAACTTAGATGATACCTTGCAGATACAACAAATGAGACAAATGATAGATGGCGGAAAAGTTGATGCTATTATTATTTGTTGTTCAAACTTAACTGCACTTAACCAAACAATTAAATATGGTTGGGAAAAAGGTGTTCCAACTCTATCTTTCACGGGCTTTACAACTTCACCATATTCAATCAATACGTCAGTTAACTACAGACTAGTTGGTTATTATATTGGTGCTTGGATGGCTGAACTTATTGGTGAAAAAGGAAATGTAATAGTTATGGATGGAATTCCTGGCTATTCTGCTTCTGACCAACAAAGTGATGGAATGTTAGAAGGTTTAGGACAATACGATGGAATAAAAGTTGTTGCTCAATTAGCACACAATTGGACATCTCAAGTAGCACAGAAAGAACTATCTCAATGGTTATCAAGTAACCCAATTGAAATACATGGTATTGCCGTTCAGTCTTCAGGTGAAACTGGAACTTTACAAGCATTACTTCAGTCTGGACGTGATCCTATTCCACCAATTGCATTAGGTGGTGAATTAGGTGCTCTATGTTATTGGAGACAAAACCCAAGTTATATTGATGAAGCGATATATGCTTGGCCTCCAGGAGACGAAATAGAGTTGGGTATGGAAGTGATGATCAGAACTTTACAAGGTCAAGGTCCAAGAATCCAATCTATATTAGTTGGTCCTGCAACAAAGAGTTTTGATGATATCGCAGCAGTCTTAGGTGAAGATTGTGATAGAAACTCTACTGGTTGGGATAATCCAGGAATTGAAAACTGGGCTCCTAGAGCTTATGTTGAAACATTCTTTGATAATCCGTCAGATCCTGAGAAATACGATATAAAATCTCACTAATACTTTAAGTTAAAGTATGAGTGCAGAACAAAACATAAAAGACAACACCTCTAACAAAGAGGTGTTGTCTAAGAAATCCGAAACTGTTACTGGTGATGTTTACGTTCAAGATGTTCACAAATATTTTGGTGTAACTAAAGCTCTTAACGGAGTTAATTTTAATGCAAATTTTGGAGAAATTCATGCAATCGTTGGAGGTAACGGTTGCGGAAAAAGTACACTAGCAAAAGTAATGTCTGGAGTTTTGCCAATTGATAAAGGCAAAGTTTCTGTAATGGGTCATACTCCTACTTCTCCTGTTATGGCAAGAGAAATGGGAATAGCTACCGTTTTCCAAGAAGTTATGATAGCTGAAGAAGCTTCTGTTGTAGACAACTTGTTTGTTGGTTCAGATAGTTTTTGGTACAAAAATTTAACTCAAAGAGAAAAAGTCTTAAAAGCTCAAGAACTTATGGAAGACCTTGCTGGCGAATATATAGATCCATATACTCAAGTTTTTAACTTATCATTGCCAATTAAAGCGTGGATTACAATTGGAAGAGCATTTTTGCGTGAAAATACGAAAGTATTAATTTTGGATGAATCTTCGGCAGCACTTGATTTCGATTCAACAGAGAGATTATTCAAAAAAATGAGAGAATTAAGAGATAATGGTGTTGCAGTTTTTATTGTTACCCACCGAATAGCTGAATTGATACGTATAAGTGATAAAGCAACAGTTATGAGAGACGGTAAAGATGTTGGAATTTTAGAAAAAAAAGATCTTAACGAAAAAAATTTATTGAGTTTAATGACAGGAAGAGCAGAGTCTGGAGAAAAATCTACATCTGTTGCTGTAAAAACACAAACTGATAAGGTGGTAATAAAAGCTGAAAATCTAGTTGTTTGGCCCGAAAGTACACCGGTAAATTTTGAAGTACGTAGAGGTGAGATAGTAGGCATTACAGGATTAGATGGCAATGGACAGGATGACTTTGTAAAAATTTTAGCAGGTGTACAAGAATCTCATGGAGGTACTACCGAAGTTTTAGATAGTAATGATAAATTTGTAAAATTTAATTCTTTAATGGAAGCAAAAAATAATGGAGTTTCTTTTGTTTCAGGAGATAGAAAAAAAGAAGGTATTCTTCCCAACTTAAGTATTTACGAGAATTTAGTAGTTCCACTTTATCGAACAACAAGTAAGGCGGGGTGGTTGGGTTTTATTAATTGGCTTGAGTTAAATGGTATATATGAATATGAAGTTGACAGACTAAACATTAAAACTGGTCCAAAAGATAATCTTATAGGTTCGCTAAGTGGAGGAAATCAGCAAAAGGTTATGATAGCCAGATCTTTAGCAACACATCCAAAAATTCTTATTTTGAACGATCCTGCCAGAGGTATTGATGTAAGTACCAAAAGAGATTTATATACCCATCTTAGAAAATTTGTAGAAGAAGGAAATACAGTTATTTTCTTATCTAGTGAGTTAGAAGAGTTCATAGGTCTTTGTCCTAAAGTTGTTGTGTTTAGACATGGCACTATATTCGATATTTTTGAAAATGAAAAAGTTAAAGCAGATACTTTACTTGAAGGAATGTTTGGCCAAACAGCAGGTATAGGATCAACTAGTATTAGCATTTCAAGTAACTCAAATATTTCAAAAAAAGCAAATGAAGATACTTATGTAAAAAATTTAGATACTCCAATTAAAAAAATTGTAAAAGTTGTGGATTTTGAAAAAGAAAAGAAATCTGAAGATAAAAAAATAAAAATTAAAACATTTTAATGAAAAAAGAAAATATAAATAATTATTATACAGATGAAGATTTAATTAACTTTGAAAAGTTAAAAAATTTCAAAGAGTTTAAAGTTAATAAATTAAATAATAATCA
>CACIZU010000031.1 GCA_902591185.1 uncultured Pelagibacteraceae bacterium | reverse complement strand
TGAAAGTTTGCCCTCTAAAAGTATTTTATTTGATAATCTTTTAGCATTGTTCATTGCATTTTCTAAATTTTTTAAAAAATCACTCATAAGATTATTCCACTTCTCCCTCTCTAGTTTTAGCAGCTAACCAACCACCATCTATTTTTATTTCTGACCCATTTATAAAATCTGAATCATCACTTGATAAAAATATAGCTGCACCAACAATGTCAGATGGCAGCCCCCATCTCCCTACTATTGTTTCTTTTCCCCATTTTTCTCCATGAGTAGGGTCTTCAGCATATTTCTTGTTAAAAGGAGTAGATATTAATCCGGGACAAATAGTATTAACATTAATATTAGTTCCTTTTAAATCTATAGCCAAAGCTCTTGTTAATCCTAAAACACCACTTTTAGCAGCAACATAACCCACTCTATCAGGTCTACCCATAAAACTTGCTATTGAACCAAAATTAATAATTTTACCTTTTCCAACTTTTTTCATTTCAGGTATTACGGCTTTACAACAAATATAGGGTCCAGTTAAATTTACAGAAAGCATATCATTCCAATCATTAAGATTATGATCATCTAATTTTTTAACATGTCTAATACCTGCATTATTAATTAAAATATCTATTTTATTAAATTTTTTTATAGTTTCAAAAATTAAATTTTTAACACTATTTTCATTTGAGATATCAGTTTTAATTGCTATTGCCTCACTGCCAGAATCTTTTATTTCTTCAATAACTTTATTCGAATTTTCTATATCTAATTCAGCTATAACTATTTTAGCACCTTGTTTTGATAAACCTAAGCAGATTTCTCTACCTATGCCTTTCCCACCTCCAGTAACTATAGCAACTCTGCTTTGAAGTTTCATATTAATGGTAATTATTATTTTTCAAAAATTAATGCTTTTTTGTCCTCAATCCAAGCTTTAATTCCACCTTTTAATACAAAAACATTTTTAAAACCAAGATCTTCAGCAAAAGCATTTCCTAAAATAGAAGCTGTTTCGCCATCATTACTAATAAATGCTATTTCTATATTTTGAGATTCAGCTCCTGCAAGCGCTCTAACTTTATCCATTAAATAGACATTAAACTTTCCTTCTTTACTAAAAGCAGTTTCTTGAAATGTACCTTTAATTATGCCCGTTTTTTTCCACTGATCTTCTGTTCTTATATCTAAAGCAATTGAATTTTTTTCAATCAAGACAATTAATTCATCAGGTGAAATCAATTTATAATTTGGATCTAAAACATCAATTATTTCAAATTCAAATATTAAATCTGTATTCGGTGGTATAATATCACCTCCACCTTTTTCTCCATAAGCTAATTTCGAAGGAATTCTAATCTTTCTTTTAGTACCTTTAGTAGTTCCCATTATTCCTTGCTCAAAACCAGGTATAACTTCTTTCATACCCATTTGAACAACTAATGGTCTATCCTTACCAACATTTGTGTCAAAAACTTCTCCATTTTCAAATGAACCTGTGTACTCAATTTGAACCCATGAATGATAAATTATTTTTTTTCCATTTCCAGGTTTGTCAGAGATAATTTCAATTTCTGCAGCTGTTAAATTAAAACAAATAAATAAACTTATTAATATTAAGAAATATTTTTTCATAATTATTTTATTAAAAATTCTTTATATTGATTTTTTTCAACTTTATTACATATATTTCTATATCTTGGTAATCCACCAGGATAAGGAATAAAAACTTTTGGCTTCCCAGGTATATTATCGCCTTTATACCAAGAACTTTTAGCTTTCATAAAAAGTGATGCATCAGCTAATTTCTTAATTTCACTGCTCCAATTTCTAGCTGAATTTATTGATGCTTCAATAGATTTTTTTTTGTTTGATTTTAAAAAATTCAAACAATTTGTAATCCATTCTATATGCTGCTCTATTTGAACAGGTACATTGGTTAACACTGAAGGGCTACCTGGACCTTGTATTATAAATAAATTCGGAAAATTTGGTATCATTAAGCCAAGGTAAGATTTAGGTGCTTTACTCCAAAAATCTTTTAATTTGATTTGTTTTTTTCCAACCAAGTTTAGAGACAAAAGTGGACCAGTCAAAGCATCAAAACCTGTTGCAAAGATAATTTTGTCAAATTTAAATAAATTTTTTTTTGTTTTAATTCCATTTTTTGTAATTTTAACAATTGGATTTTTTTTCAAATCAATCAATTCAACATTTTTTCTATTAAATGTTTCGTAATAATCAGTATTTAATGTAGGACGCCTTGATGTAAAAGGATGATCAAAATTTGTAAGAATTTTTGCTTTTTTATTATCCTTAACTATTTTTAATATTTTTTTCCTTATAAAGTTAGATGCTATTTTATTTGCTTTTAAATTTTTAGTTATATCGCCAAAACACGCTCTAAAAGATAAACTTCCTTTAGACCAAGCTTTTTCAAAAATCTTATCTCTTTCTATTTTGTTAAAATCAAAAACAGAACTAGTTGGAAAATTAAAAGTATGTCCACCAGGTGTTTTTTTAATAAGTTTTTTTATCTTTTGATAATTTTTTAAATAACTATTTATAAATTTTTTAGTTAATTTTTTATTTCTTGCAGGAATGCTATAATTTGGTGTTCTCTGAAAAATTACTAATTTTTTTGCTAATTTTGAAATTACAGGTGCAATTTGAATACCACTGGATCCAGTTCCAATTTGAGCGATAGTTTGATTTTTAAAGTTAACTTTTTTTTTAGGCCATCTTCCACTATGATAATAATTTCCTTCATATTTGTTTAATCCTTTAATCTTAGGTATATTAGCTGCTGATAGTGATCCAACAGCACTAATTAAATAGGTACAGCATAGCTCCTTATTTTTGTCTGTTTTTAATTTCCATAAATTTTTATTTTCTAGATATTTTGCTGAAATGATCTTGTTATTAAATAGAAGGTCTTTTTTTAAATCTAATTTTTTTTCAACATATTTTAGATATTTAAGTATTGTAGATTGTGTTGGATATTTCTCTTTCCATTTCCAATTTTTATAAATCTTTTCTGAAAAAGTGTAACCGTATGTATGGCTTTCAGAGTCACATCTCGCACCAGGATATCGGTTCCAATACCAGGTACCACCTAAATCTGAACCCTCTTCAATAACTAATGTTTTTAAATTTAATTCATCTCTACATTTATGAAGTTGATACAAACCAGAAAAACCCGCTCCAATAATTATTACATCTAAATTAGTCAATTGAATTATCTTGTGTGATCTTGATAAATATTATTTGAACACTTATCAATTCCACTTACCAAATGTAATTGTCTTTGAAGTGAATAACCAATTTTTTCTTCAATTGATTTTGCTCCTACATGATCAAAAAAGGATGTTGCTGGCATGTATCTATATGTAATTCCCGCTCTTCTTTTTCCAGAATTGTTGGCTCTAGATCCATGAAACAAATAAACGTCATGTAAAGAAAACATTCCAGGTTTTAAAATTACAGATTTTGCTTGATCTTTAATCTCATCTATATTTTTTAAAGTTTGGTTTAAAGTTATATTTTTAGACTTTAGAGTATTGTGTTCTACTAATTTTTTTTTTAGATGTGAGCCTGGTATATATTGAAGAGGTCCATTTTCCTCTGTTACTTCATCTATAGATAACCAAACAGTTATCGACTCTAATGGTTTTATTGGCCAATACTCTCCGTCTTGATGCCAGGGTGTTTCTTTACCTTTTTTTCCTTTTTTACAGAATAATGAAGACCCCCAAAGTATTATATCTTCACCAATGAGTTGTTTTACTTCATTAATTATTTCTGGATACATGGCAAATTTTAAAAACTCACTATCTCTTTCATATAACCCTGAAACAAATTCTGTATTTTCTGTCTTATGGTCATTTAAATATTTATCTAAAGCTTTATTTAATTCTTTTATTTGATCTTTAGATAAACAAGTTGAACTCTTAACAAGTCCTTCTTTTTTATAAATAGATAGCTGATTGTCTGAAAGCATTCAGAAAAAATTAACACATATAAATATATTTATCTAATAAAAATTAGATTATTAATAAAATTTAATTTATAAAATCATTTAATGGACAATTTTGATTATATTATTCTTGGAGCTGGTTCTGCTGGATGTGTACTAGCTAACAGATTGTCTGAAAATCCAAATCATAAAGTTTTATTAGTTGAGGCAGGTGGTAAAGACAACTACCCTTGGATCCATATACCTGTTGGATATTTTAAGACTATGCACAATCCTAATGTTGATTGGTGCTACAAAACTGAACCTGATGAAAGTATGAATAATATTTCCATAAAATATCCAAGAGGAAAAACCTTGGGTGGAAGTTCTTCAATTAACGGTCTTTTATATGTGAGAGGACAGCATAGAGATTACGATGTTTGGAGACAGTTAGGAAATACTGGTTGGAGTTGGGACGATGTTTTGCCTTACTTTATTAAAGCTGAAAATCAAGAAAGGGGAGAAAGTGAATATCATGGAGTTGGTGGTCCATTATCAGTTTCTGATCAAAGAATTCAATTACCTCTTTTAAATGAATTTCAAAATGCTGCTGAGGAATTTGGTATTCCAAAAACAAAAGATTTTAATACTGGAGACAACCACGGCTGTGGATATTTTCAAGTTACGGAAAAAGATGGTTTCAGATGTAGTGCTTCTGTTGGCTATTTAAATCCTATTAAAAATAGAAAAAATTTAAAAATAATTACCAAAGCTCATGTCAAAAAAATTAATATTGAAAATAAAACTGCAAAGGAAGTTGAATATTGGCAAGATAACGAACTAAAAAAAGTTCAAGCAAATAAAGAAATTATTTTATCATCAGGAGCTATAGGATCTCCACAAATTTTACAAGTTTCAGGTATAGGTAATCCTAATAAATTAAAAAATTTAGGAATAGAAACAGTTCAAGATTTAAAGGGAGTTGGAGAAAATTTACAAGACCATTTAATGTTTAGACCTATCTATAAAATAAATAATATTAAATCTTTAAATAAGAAAGTTAATAGCTTATTTGGAAAATTAATGATTGGATTAGAATATGTTTTTAATAGAAGTGGCCCTATGACTATGGGTGCTAGCCAACTTTGTATGTTCGCAAAAAGTGATTCTTCTTTAGAACTTCCTGATTTGCAGTGGCATGTTCAACCAATGAGCATGGATACATTGGGAGCAACTAAAAATCACGATTTTCATGCTTTTACACCAACTGTATCTAATATAAGACCCTCTAGCAGAGGACATGTGAGTATAGTAGACAAAGACTCAAGAACTTATGCGAAAATAAAAATGAACTATCTTTCAACTGATGAAGATAGAAGAATAGCAGCAAAAGGATTAAAATTAACAAGAAAAATTGTATTAGAATCCGAGACTTTTAAAAAATATACACCTGAAGAATATAGACCTGGAATAAATATTAATAATGATGAAGAGTTAGTTAAAGAAGCATCTAATTATGCACAAACTATTTTTCATCCTGTTGGAACATGTAAAATGGGTCAAGACGATATGGCAGTAGTTGATGAAAAATTAAAAGTTAAAGGAATTAAAAATCTTAGAGTGATTGATGCATCAATTATGCCTAACATAACCTCTGGTAACACTAATGCACCAACAATAATGATTGCAGAAAAAGGTGCAGATATGATACTAGAACATTAATGTTTGCAGAATTAATTTCACCAGAACAGTTAACAATTTTAGGTCAAATTATATTTATCGATTTAGTGCTTGCGGGTGATAACGCTATTATAATTGGCATGGTTGCATCTAAATTTCCAGTAGATCAAAGAAAAAAAATTATATTTTGGGGAATTGGTGGGGCAGTTATATTAAGAATAATATTAACTTTACTTACAGCTTATCTTTTACAAATTACAGGTCTTAGATTAATAGGTGGATTATTACTCCTTTATATAGTCTACAAACTTTATATTGATGTTATCAAAGGATCAGGAGGAGAAGATAATATTAAAATTGAAAATTCAAACTTTTTTAAAGCAATTTGGACAATACTATTAGCAGACTTTACTATGAGTCTTGATAATGTTTTAGGTGTGGCTGGTGCTGCTGGTGATCATTATACCCTACTAATTTTTGGCTTAATTTTATCAATCATTTTAATGGCTACCGCTGCAAGCCTAATATCTAAATGGATTAAAGAATATAAATGGATTGCTTGGGCTGGTTTAATTGCAATATTAGTAGTTGCAGTTGAGTTGATTTACACAGATATTAAAATATTATTTTTATAATGTACTTACAAAAAATTAATTTAAAAAACAAATACGCACTAGTAACTGGCGCTGGTAAAGGCCTAGGTAGAGCTTGTTCAATTGCTTTAGCTGAAGCTGGTGCAACAGTGATTGCATTAAGTAGAACTTCATCTGATTTAGATAAATTAGAGAAAAAAATAAAAAAAATTAAAGGTAAAATCATTAAAGTTCCTTGTGATGTAATGAACTATGATGACTTAAAAGAAAAGATAAATAAAATTAAAATTATAGATATTTTAGTAAATAATGCTGGAACAAATATTCCGGAACCTTTTGAAAAGATAAAACAAAAAAATATGAACTACTTGGTTGACCTTAATCTTAAAGCTGCATTCAATGTAGCTCAACTAGTAGTTAAAAAAATGTTAAAAAATAAAAAAAGACCAGGTTCAATAATTAACATGTCTTCTCAGCTAGGACACGTAGGAATGAGCGGCAGAAATATTTACAACATGACAAAATTTGGTATTGAAGGATTAACTAAAGGTATGGGTGTTGAGCTAGCAAAAAAAAACATTAGAGTTAATTCTGTTGCACCAACTTTTGTAGAAACTCCAATGGTTAAAAAATTCTTTAAGAATAAAAAGTTTAAAAAATTAGCTTTAGGAAATATTCCTTTAGGAAAAGCTGCTACTGAAAGTGATATAGCAACAACAGTTTGCTTTTTAGCTTCATCAGCTTCTTCAATGATTACCGGTACATCAATAATAATAGATGGCGGATGGACAGCTCAATAATTTTTAGAGTACTTTTAGTATTTTTAATTACTACATTTTCACACGTTAACGCTATAGAGTTTCAAGGAAAATTTATACAAGGTCACTTTATCTTGGGAAAAACTGATCCTAAAGCAAAAATAACGATTGGCAAAAAAGAAGTTAAAGTATCAGAAGATGGTTTTTTTGTGTTTGGTATAGATAGAGATAGAAAATTTGATTTAACTTTCACAAAAATTATTGATGGTAAAAAAGAAAAAATCATAAAAAAAGTTTTAAAGAGAAAATACAAAATT
>CACIZU010000030.1 GCA_902591185.1 uncultured Pelagibacteraceae bacterium | reverse complement strand
TTTTCTGGCTAATATTTTTTTTTAAAAAAAAATTTAGAAAAAATAAAATTATAACTAATACAAAAAAAATTAAAAAAAAAATTAAAAAAAAATTTTTTTTCCGCATTTAAGAAATATTTGATCGTAAAATGGTGTGAACGTGAATAACTCCAATAGTAATTGCTGGCTTTTTTTTGTTATTTACAATTAGTGAGGTAATTTTTTTACTATTCATCAAAGAAAGTGCCTTTGCAGCAAGTTCATTTTTATCAATAGAAACAGGTTTTTTAGTCATAATCTTATTAACAGGCAATGAATGAAAGTTAAAATTTTTTTCACTAAATCTTCTGATTTGTCCATCTGTAATAATTCCGCTTGTTTTTTTATTTTTGTCTCTAACAATTAGTATTCCTAGTTTTTTTTCACTTAAAATTTTTAACGCTTTACTTACTTGTAATTTTTCGCTCACAAAAGGTATCTTTTTTCCTGTAATCATAATATCCTCAACAGTTTTTAATTGAGAGCCAAGACTTCCAGCAGGATGGAATTTTTTAAAATCAGATTTTCCAAACTTTTTATATTGCATAGCTGCAATCGCCAGAGCATCACCTAAGGCAAGTTGTGCTGTCGTGCTTGAAGTAGGAACAATTCCACCAGCTTCATCAACCCGAGGTATTAAAAGTTTAATATCCGAGGCTTTATATAAAATCGAGTCTTTTTTTGATACAATTCCTATTAATAATATTTTATTTCTATTAGCGTATTGAATTATATTTTTAAGTTCACTTGTCTTTCCAGAATTACTAATAAGTATTAAAATATCTTTTTTAGATATCATTCCAAGATCACCATGAGAAGCTTCACCTGCTGAAAGACTAAATGAGGGCGTACCAACTGACGCAAGTGTTGCGGCAATTTTTGATGCTATAAGGCCGCTTTTACCAACACCACACAAAATTACTTTTGATTGACATTTAGCAACTTGACTTACAGCTTCACTAAATTGATAGTTGATGTTTTTTTTTAATTTTTGTAATGCTTTAATTTCTAGATTAATTACATCTTTAGCAACAGATAAAAATTTTTTTTTATTCATTTAATGTGACCAGATATCTTCTTTAAATAAAGCTAGATCAAGTTCGACCCTAGTTCTTAAAAATTTTAAACAATCCTGATATAGCTTAATTCTATTTTCTCTAATTAATATTTTATTAAGTTCTTCGTGTATTTTGTGTAAGTAAATTACATCATTTGCACAGTATTTTAATTGTGCAGGAGTAAGTTCACCACCAAAATCTGAATTTTGAAATTGCTTGCTCACATCTATATTTACGAATTCTTTAATTAATATCTTTAAAGAATGGTTATCAGAATAAGATCTTGCTAATTTTGAAGCAATTTTGGTATCAAGAATATTATTCGTATCTGTTTTTAAGTAATATTTAATATGAGCTATATCTGCTCTGCCATAATGAAAAATTTTCGTAATTTTTTCATCACTTAGTATTTTAATTAAGTTAGGAGCTTTGTAGTTTTCTCTATCAAATTGAATTATATGAGCTTCTGAATTTCCTGATGATATTTGTATAAGGCAAAGTGGGTCTCGTCTAACATTTAAACCCATAAATTCACCATCTACAGCTAATACGTTGCCTAATTTCAAATCATCTGGTAGATCGTTCTTGTGAAGTTTAATATTATTACTCATTTCTAAACATATATATATGAAAGCAAAAAATTGTCTAATTTTTGGCGGTAGCGGTCAAATCGGCCGCAACTTAATAAGAAAGCTTACAAAAAATAACTATAGAGTAACAGTGGTAACTAGAAATATTCATCAAAAAAGTTACATAATTAAAACCCAAGCTAATGCAGGATATATCAATATTGTTGAGGCAAATATATTTGATGAAAAAAAAATAAGAGAGCTTTTTAAAAAAACAGATATTTGTATAAATTTAATTGGTATTTTGTTTGAACAAAAAAAAGGAAATACATTTAAAAACATTCATTCTGTTTTTCCTTCATTGTTATCAAAACTATGTAAAAAATATAACTTAAAACATTTAATACACTTGTCTGCGCTAGGTATTAATAATGCTGTTGACTCAGATTATGCTAAAAGTAAATTAGAAGGAGAAAATAATGTTTTAAAAAATTTTCCATTAGCAACAATACTAAGACCTTCAATTGTTTATTCAGTAGATGATAATTTTACTACTAATTTTATGACATTGTTAAGCAGGCTTCCTGTATTCCCACTTTATTATAAAGGAAAAACAAAATTTTCCCCAATTCACTGTTCAGATTTAACTGATATAATTCATCATGTAATTTCAAAAAATATTTATTCTAAAATAATTGAATGTGTAGGACCTGAAACAATATCTTTTAAAAAATTATTAGAAAAATTATTGTTATTAATCGGTAAAAAGAGAATCTTGATAGCCTTTCCATTACCAGTGGCTGAATTTTCTGCAAGATTATTTGAAATGCTACCTAATCCATTGATAACAAGAGATCAGTTAAGACTTTTAAAATATGACAATATTGCATCTGGAAAATACAAAACTAATTCAGATATTGGTATACCAAGTGTTAAATTTTTTGATGATGAGGTTAAAAAATATTGTTATATGTGGAGAGAAGGTGGCCAATTTTCTACAGGAAAATATGTCCCTGACGATCTTAAGAATAAGACAAGTTGAACAATTTACGCTGATTGTATTTTTTTTTCGATAAACTCTGGAACTTCTTCTTTTTCAGATACTTCTTCTTTTTTACCTTTAGGCTGATATGCATATAGGAGATGTAATTTACAATATGAAAAATCTTTTAAGGAAGATCTTCCACAAAAGTAAAATGATTTTTCATTTGGATGTCCAATTGGCCACTTGCACGAACTTTCAGTAAGTTCTTCTAATTGTTTTGGGTTTTCTGGCTCAAAATTTTTTTCAATGATTAAAGATTTAAATTTACTTTTACGTCCTCGTTTAACTTTAATATCTTTTTGTTCTAGTGAATTTTCAAAATTCTGATTAGAAGTTGCTGCTCTTGTTTTAATTTTAGCAGATAAATTTAATCTATGAGCTTTTCCTATGACCGCATTTCTACTAATACCACCTATAATTTCAGCTATTTGACTTGCTGTATTTCCTTTACCCCAAAGTTCTTTTAATTTGGCTACCTTTTCCTCATTCCAGTTCATATCAATATGTAGTATAAAATTTTATAACTATAACAATATACTGATATAAAATAGAATTAAACAAGGAAAATCATAAAGTTATTAACAAAAGTAAGCTAAAATAGGTTTATAGGTATTTTCAATCATAACTTGTATCTAATAATTAAAATTTATAAAAACTGATTTAAAATTATGAGCTATTTAGCAAAAAATTATAATAGAAAAAAAATTTCATTTAAATATGGCAAAGGAAGCTTTCTGTATTCAATTGATGGAAAAAAATATTTAGATTTTGTTCAAGGTATTGCTGTAAATTCATTGGGTCATGCACATCCTCAATTAATTAAAACTATTAACAAACAGTCTAAAAAACTTTGGCACGTATCAAATGCTTTTGAAATTCCTGAAGGAGAAAAATTAGCGAAAAAATTAGCTAAAAAAACTTTTGCAGATTATGTAATGTTTCAAAATAGCGGCACTGAAGCAACAGAAGCAGCAATTAAATCTGCTAGAAGATATTTCTTTTCAATCGGTAAACCAAAAAAAAATAGAATTATATGTGTAAAAAATTCTTTTCATGGAAGAACGTTAGCTGCGATTTATGCAAGTGGATCAAAAAAAATGACAGAAGGGTTTGGACCAAAAGTTGGGGGATTTGATCATTTTGTTTTTGGAAACCATAAATCTTTAAAAAAAAAAATTAGTAAAAATACAGCAGCAATAATGGTTGAAACTATAATGGGTGAGGGAGGAATAAAAGTAATACCAGATTGGTTTTTAAAAGAGTTAAGACAAATTTGTAATAAAAAGAATATATTATTAATACTTGATGAAGTTCAGTGTGGAATTGGAAGATCTGGAGATTTTTTTGCTTTTGAAAAATCAAAAGTAAAACCTGATATTGTGCCAATAGCCAAAGGTATTGGAGGAGGATTTCCAATTGGAGCAGTGTTAATGAATAAAAAAGTTGCCTCAGGAATGACAGCTGGAACTCACGGCTCTACTTTTGGCGGCAATCCTTTAGCAATGGCAGTTGGAAATTCAGTAATGGATATTATTTCAAATCAAAAATTTCTAAACAATATAAAAAATACTTCAAAATATTTTCTATCAAATCTTAATAAAATTAAGGATAAATATCCAAATATTATAAAAGAAATTAGAGGTAGAGGTTTGTTAATTGGAATACAACTTCACACTGATCATGTGAAGTTTATTAAAAAACTTATGGAAAATAAATTATTAACTATTAGAGCTGCTGAAAATGTAGTCAGAATCTTACCACCCTTAAATGTTAAAAAAAATGAAATTGATCAAGCATTAAAAATAATTAAAAAAGTATGTTCAAAAATAAATTAAAATGAAACATTTTATTAATCTAAAAGATATTCCAGTTAAAGATCTTCGAAAAATTATTGTTGATGCCAAAAAAAGAAAAAACTTAAGAAAAAAACTAAGCACTTTAGAGGTTGATAAGGGGGCTCCTTTAAAAGGAAAATTACTGATACAAATGTTTGAAAAATCAAGTCTGAGAACAAGATTAAGTTTTTATTTAGCAATCAGACAGCTTGGAGGCGAGACATTAACCCTTAGATCAAATGAACTTCATCTTGGACAAGGTGGTGAGAGTATAGCTGATACAGCAAAAATACTTTCAACTTATGGTGATGGCTTTATGTTGAGGACTGACAGTGACAAAAAGGTTAAAAATTTTAAAGAGCATCTTTCAATACCTGTAATAAATGGTTTGAGCCCATCTTCACATCCTACACAGGTATTATCTGATGTATTCACTGTCGAAGAGATAAAGAAAAAATCAATATCCAAACTAAATATTTCTTGGATTGGAGACTCTAATAATGTTTTAGATAGTTTGATTGCAGCTTCAGTAAAATTTTCGTTTAAATTAAGTATAGGATGTCCAAAAAAATTTGAACCTGGCAAACAAGTAAGAGATTGGGTAAATAAAAATAATAAAAAAATATTCATTTATAATGATGCAAAAAAAGCTGCCAAAGGGGCAGACGTTATATTTTCGGATAAAGTAATATCTTTAAATGATAAAGTTAATAAGAAAAAAAAGATTGAGCAATTTAAAAAATTTAATATAAATCAAAAATTGATGAATTCTGCAAAAAAAGATTGCATTTTTCTCCATTGTTTACCGCGTGGTTCTGAAGTTAGTGAAGAAGTTTTCTTAGGAAAAAAATCTCACGTTTGGCAACAAGCCTTAAATAGAGTTCATGTTCAAAAAAGTATTTTGCTATATTGTTTTGGAAAACTAAGGTAGGGGTAAAGGACTATCTGAGTTTTGATTTAAATATTTTATAATTGAAGCTCTATCTTCTTCTTTCTTAAGTCCTGCATAAGCCATTTTGGTTCCTTTGATCCATTTTGCAGGTTTTTTTAAAAATCCATTTAGTTCTTCAAATGTCCATTCTTTTTTATATGTCATAAGAGCTTTTGAATATTTATAATCAACAACTCCTCCAATTTTTCTTCCAACTACATTATATAAAGCTGGTCCAATTTTATTTTTTCCACCTTTAACTATTGAATGACAGGCAACACATTTTTTAAAAAGTTTCTTCCCAGAAGCAACATTTCCCATCGTCATTATTGCAATTATATCGATTTTATTTTCAGTTGAAGCAGAAGATGTTGAAACTTGTTTTATCTCAACTACATAGCCAGGTGTTTCTGGTTTATCTACATGAAAAATTATATCAGACAATTTGTCAATTCCTATTACTAGCATTACTACTATTAAAATAGTGGCTAAAATTTTATTTATCTCGAACGAATCCATTTTATAAATTTTATCTGAACGTATAACATGATAAATTAAAAAAATATCAAAATCTAATGTATAATTTTGTCTCTATTTATATTTAATAGGTATAATAAAATGAAAAATTAATGAAAACATTAACCATTATACCATCAAGATTGTCAGCTACGAGATTGCCTGGTAAACCTTTGCTTAAGATTAATAATTTATCAATTATTTCACATGTATTTAAAAAAGCGGAAGAAGCAAATATTGGTGAAGTGATTGTTGCAACTGAAGATCAAGAGATAGTTGATGATGTAACAAAAAATGGTGGAAAGGCTATTTTAACAAGCAAAAATCATAAAACTGGCACTGATAGAATTTATGAAGCGCTA
This sequence comes from uncultured Pelagibacteraceae bacterium, assembly GCA_902591185.1. GTDB lineage: Bacteria > Pseudomonadota > Alphaproteobacteria > Pelagibacterales > Pelagibacteraceae > Pelagibacter. Next base: position 978 of record CACIZU010000030.1, on the reverse strand, counting down.
CAAAAAGCAAACACTAAGGATGTTGATTTGATAATGAACTTGCAAGGGGATGAGCCTGCAATTAATATTGAAGACATTATTAGTCTAAATAAAAAAATGATTAACAATCAATCTAAAATAGGAACACTTGCAGCGAAAATTAAAGATTTAAAGGATTTAGAAAATAAAAATATTGTGAAAGTTATAACTACAAAAAATCTTAAGGAAGATCAGTTTTATAAGGCAAAAACTTTTTTAAGGCATGCAGTGAATATTAATAATATTTATCATCATATTGGAATTTATTGTTATTCAGTTGAAACTTTAAAAAGGTTTGTCGAATTGAAACAATCTAAAAATGAAATTGAAAATAGATTAGAACAACTAAGAGCCTTAGATAACAATATTGATATAAATGTAGCGCTTGCTAAATCATCTCCAATAGGAGTAGATACTGAAGAAGATTATCTAGCCTTAAAAAAAATTATGGAATATAAGGTCCAGTGAGTAAAATTTATTTTCAAGGAATTTTTGGAGCTTATTCTCATTTAGCAGCTTTATCAGTTGATTCAGAAGCAGAAGTATTACCTTGTAAAACTTTTGATGAATGTTTTGATAAAGCAACATCAGAACCTGAATGCAAAATAATTATTCCCGAGTCTAATAGAATTACAGGTAATATTGGTATTGAATATTTGATCTTTAAACATAGATTAAATATTTATAAAGAACACTTTCAAAAGATTGAACATAATTTATTAGGTCAACCAGGTACAAAACTAAATGATATAAAAGAAGTTTACTCACATGCTCAAGGTCTATCCCAATGTTCAAAATTTATTAAAGATAATAATATTGTTGAGCATATTAGAGCTGATACAGCAGGATCTGCTGAAATGATTTCTAAAACTAAAGATTTAAGGAAAGCAGCGATTGCATCATCCTTAAGTGCTGAAATTTATGGACTAGAAGTAATAAAAAAAAATATTGAAAATGAAA
>CACIZU010000029.1 GCA_902591185.1 uncultured Pelagibacteraceae bacterium | reverse complement strand
ATTTTTTGCTTCTTCATTACTTAACTCAAGATGAGTTTGCATAGTTTCAATTAATTGTTCACCAATTGTAAGTATTGGATTAAGAGAGGTTTGGGGATCTTGAAATATCAGACCAATTTTTTTACCTCTATATTTAATAATATTTTTAGGATCTTCATGAATATTTATATCTCCTAATGTAACTGAACCACTTGAGACTTTACCCGGTTCATCAATTAAATTAATTATTGCATTTCCTACAGTGCTTTTTCCTGATCCAGACTCGCCTACTAACCCCAATATTTCACCCTTATTTACATCAATATTTACGTTTTTGGCTGCATAAACAGTTTCTTTTCTCATTTGATAATCGACACTTAAATTGTTTATTTTAAGAAAACTCATTTATTCAATCTTGGATTAAGAGTATCTCTCATCCAATCTCCTAATAAATTAATTGAAAATGCCAGTATTACTAAAAAAATTGCCGGAAAAAAAGTAATCCACCACTCGCCTGAAAATAAAAAATCATTACCAAGTCTAATCAATGTTCCTAATGATGGAGTAGTAGGTGGCACACCAACACCTAGAAAGCTTAATGTCGATTCAGCAATAATTGCAAGCGCTAGTCCAATAGTTCCAATTACTAATACTGGGCGCAAAATATTTGGCAGAATATGTTTAAACATAATTAATATATTTGAAACTCCAATTATAGTTGATGCCGAAACATAATCTTTATTTTTTTCTACTAAAGTAGCTGCTCTAGATACTCTTGCAAATTGAGGCCATTCAGAAATTCCAATTGCAAAAATTAAAACATAAATTGCCATTTCATCATGCATCTCTCTTGAAATTAATCCCCGTGCTATACCATCAACTAAAAGAGCCATTAGAATGCTTGGTACTGTTAATTGAACATCAGTTAATCTCATTACAATCATTTCATATTTTCCACCAAAATATCCAGCTGTTAATCCTAAACCAACCCCTAATATTAAACTAAACATGATTGCTGAAAAACCAACAATTAATGAAATTCTTGAGCCGTAAAGAATTGTTGACAACATATCTCTTCCTTGACCATCTGTTCCTAAAATAAATTTAGATAAACCCTCTTCAGTCCATGATGGTGGAGTAAATGCATCCATTAATGATAGTGAAGATGGATCAAAAGGATTATAAGGAGTAATAAGTTCTACAAAAAAAGAACAAAAAAATATTATCAATAAAATTACTGAAGATATAATTGCTGTTGGTGATTTAATAAAACTATAATAAATATCACTATCTTTAATTCTTCCCCAAGTACTAAGAGTATTGTTATCCACTTGAAACATCTCCTTTAACTCTAATTCTTGGATCAATAAAATAATATAAGATATCCACTATAAAATTAATCATTACAAACACAAAAGCTATAAAAACCAAATAAGCAGACATAATTGGTATATCTACAAATTGAACAGCTTGAATAAATAAAAATCCCATTCCAGGCCATTGAAAAACTGTTTCAGTAATTATTGAAAAAGCTATTAATGTTCCAATATTAATTCCAGCAATAGTAATAACTGGTATCAAACCATTTTTTAATGCATGTTTATATTTTATACTTTTTTCACTTATGCCTCTTGCTCGAGCAAATTTAATATAGTCAGTTTGTAAAATTTCCATCATTTCGGCACGTACAAGTCTAATTATATAAGTCATTTGAAAAAGGCTCAAAGTTACTGATGGAAGTATTATTGCTTTCAATCCAGAAATTGTTAAAAATCCAGTGGTCCAAAACCCTAAGTCAATTACCTCACCTCTTCCAAAAGATGGTAATATTCCTAAAATAACTGAAAAAAGATAAATAAATAATATGCCAATGACGAATGTGGGAAGTGATACTCCAAGCAACGATACTGCTAAAATGATATCACTTAAAAAACCTCTCCTATTTATTCCTGTATAAACTCCTAATAATGTCCCAGAAATTAAGGCAATTAAAGCTGATATTACCACAAGCTCTATGGTTGCTGGTAATCTTTCCGTTATTAATTCTGAAACAGGTCTTCTTAATTGATAAGAAATTCCAAATTCTCCCTTAGACGCATTTACTATAAATCTAGTAAATTGGATATGAATAGGATCCATTAATCCTAAAGTTTCTCTAATTTCTGCTCTTTCTTCATCAGATGTTTCTTCTCCAACCATATTGTTTATTGGATCACCTACAAAATTAAATAAAGAAAAAGATACGAAGGCAACGACTAACATTACCAAGGCAGACTGAAATAATCTTTTGAAAAAGTATTTTATCAATTTATGAAAATTATTAAATTACAAGCCCCCAGTATTTAGGGGGCTTATAAAAAATTTATTTAATTAAAGCTAGCAGTTCTGAATAACGGTTCGTTATTCGGTCTGATAGGTACATTGACATCGCTTTTTGATGCCCAAGAAATTACTTGGTGATGCAAAGGAAGATAAGAAATATCATCTTTTACAATTTTCCAAGCTTTCGCAATTGCAGCATTCCTTTTGTCTAGGTCAACTTCGCCTTCCATAACTCTGATTGCAGCATCAACTTCTGAGTTACTAAAGTTAACTTTGTTCCAGCTAGCACCACTTTCATATAAATAATGAAAAACATAGTGACTATCTAAAGTAGGAACACCCCAACCAAGCATATAAAAATCACCTTGGTTATCTTTAAGTTCTTTAAAGTGCTTACTCTTAGTTTGTGCAAATAGATTTACATTAACGCCTATTTTGCCTAACATTCCAACAACAGCTGTGCAAATAGCTTCATCATTAACATATCTGTCATTTGGACATCTTAGCTCAACATTAAATCCATTTGGATAGCCTGCATCAGCTAATAGTTTTTTTGCGGCATCAACATCGTAAGGTAATCTTTTATCAAGATCTGTAGTATAACCATTTACACCTGGAAAAGTTATTATTCCAGCAGGTTCACTTAAACCTCTCATAACTTTTTTCTTGATCGCTTCAATGTCTATAGCTTGGTAAAGAGCTTGTCTTACCTTTTGTTTCTTAAATGGGTTATCACCTGTATTACCTGTTCTTAACTTATCAACGGCTTGGTCCATTCCAAGAAAAATTGTTCTCATCTGTGGTGTGCTCTCTACTTTATGTCCTGAAGAAGATCCAATACGTTTCAAATCCTGAACAGGTGCATCTGTAACCAAATCAATTTCTCCAGATAACAATGCTGCAACTCTCGTTGCTGCATTTTTAATTGGAAGTAATTCAATTTGAGTTACTTTCTTATCTTTCATTTCACCCCACCAATGTTTATTTTTTTTAAACACTGTTTTTGTATTAGGTTCTCTTAAAGTAATTTTAAAAGGTCCAGTTCCCATAGCATTAGTTGCTGAAAAGGTTTCTTGACTAGCATCCCAATTTTGTGGAGACATCGCAAAGTTTTCTTCAGACCATTTTTTTGACATTATAAAAATGTTCGATAATTGGTTTAAAAGAATTGGATTTGGTTTACTAGTTGTGATTTTAACTGAATAATCTCCAGCAGCAGTAACATCGGCTACAGTACTTATATATTCTTTAAAATCAGATGTTCTTTGTTTAGCTCTTAAGATACTAAACACAACATCTTCAGATGTCATTTGTGATCCATCAGAAAATTTAACATCCTCTCTTAAAGTAAAAATCCATGTATTTGGATCGGTAGCTTTCCAACTTTTTGCTAGAGCTGGCCCAATTTTCATATCCAAGCCTCTTTGAACAAGAGCTTCATATACTTGTCTTGATACCTGAGTTGTTGGACCCTCGTTTTGTGCGTGTGGATCTAGTGTAAGACTATCTCCTTGCATTGACCACTTTATAGTTTTAGCCCATGCAGAAGAAAATCCAAATACTAGAACTAATGATAATAGTATTTTTATCAGATTTTTAATTTTCATTATTCCCCTCTTTTTAAATTTATTTAAAAAAGTATAGGTGAAATAACAAAATTATTATAGATAAAATTTTATGTTAAAAATTTAACTTTTATCGCTATCTACTAATTTTTTCTTACTAATCCAAGGCATCATTGCCCTTAGCTCAGCACCAATTTTTTCAACTGAGTGCTCCGCTAATTTAGCTCTAGTTGCAAGAAAATTCTTTTGACCATTTTTACATTCATCCATCCACTCTTTAGTGAATTTTCCAGATTGAATATCGGTCAAAACTTCTTTCATTCGTTTTTTGGTTTCTTCTTTATTGACTATTCTAGGTCCTGAAACATATTCTCCATACTCAGCTGTATTTGAAATAGAATAATTCATATTTGCAATTCCACCTTCATAAATTAAATCAACAATTAATTTAACTTCATGAACTGTTTCAAAATATGCCATTTCAGGTTCGTATCCAGCTTCTATTAAAGTTTCATATCCATTTTTAATTAATTCAACTAAGCCTCCACACAAAACGGTTTGCTCACCAAACAAATCTGTTTCTACTTCATCTTTAAATGTAGTTTCAATAATTCCAGATCTTCCGCCACCAACTGCAGATGCATATGATAATGCAAGATCTCTTGCTTTTCCCGATCCATCTTGATGAACGGCAAACAAACATGGTACCCCACCACCTTTCTCATATTCACTTCTAACTAAATGACCAGGTCCTTTTGGAGCAACCATAAATACATCCAAATCTTTTCTTGCTTTAATTAAATCGTAATGAACATTTAAACCATGAGCGAATGCAATACTTGTTCCTTCTTTTACTCTTTGTTCGATATGATTCTTATAAATTTCAGCTTGTAATTCATCAGGTGTTAAAATCATTACAACATCTGCCCAGGCAGCTGCATCAGATAAATTCATGACTTTTAAACCTTTTGACTCTGCTTTTGCAGCACTTGATGAACCTTCTCTAAGGGCTACAACAATTTCTTTTACTCCACTATCTTTTAAATTTAAAGCATGTGCGTGTCCTTGGCTTCCATAACCAAAAATTGCTACTTTTTTACTTTTAATTAAATTTACATCTGCATCTTTTTCATAAAACATTTTCATTTTTTTTCTCCTTAATTAATTGAATATTTCTGCGCCTCTAGTCATTGCTACCGCACCAGTTCTTGAGACACTTATAAGACCGTGCGTTTTCAAATTTTTTGACATTTTGTCTATCTCTCTTCTTAATGCTGTTATTTGTATTACAGCTGATTTATTAGTCTGATCTAATATAACTGGATTAAATTTTTTACAAGTATTTAAAGCTTTTTTTATTTTAGCTGAATTTCCAACAATTTTAAATAAAGCCATTTCCTTGAAAATTACATTTTTATCTTCTCTTTTAAAATTTCCAACTTTATGAACAGGAACTAATTTTTTCAGTTGTAAAACTATTTGTTCAATAACTGCTGGTGTTCCAGTAGTTACAATTGTAATTCTTGAAAGATTTTCTTTTTGATCCACTTCAGCAACAGCAAGAGACTCGATATTATATCCTCTACCGGAAAAAAGACCTACTACACGTGATAGAACGCTCGCTTCATTATCCACCCAAACTACAATTATGTGTGTCTCTAATTTACCTAGTTTGCTTGGTGTACTATAAGCTGATTTAGATTTTGTCATTAAACTAAAGCTTTTCCTTTACCTGTTATTTTATTTTCTTTTTGATCTTTAGGACCTAACAACATTTTATTATGCGGTTTTCCTGATGGGATCATTGGAAAACAGTTTTCAGTTTGGTCTACATGACAATCAAAGATTACTGGTCTATCAATACTGATCATTTCTTGAATTTTTTCATCAAGCTCGTCTGGATTATGTGCCTTTATACCAACACATCCATAAGCTTCAGCTAATTTTACAAAATCAGGTAAAGCCTCTGTATAACTTTCAGAATAATTCTTTTCATGGAGTAATTCTTGCCACTGTCTAACCATCCCCAAGTACTGATTGTTTAAAATAAATATTTTTATAGGCAGATTATATTGAACTGCTGTTGAAATTTCTTGCATTGTCATCAAAATCGATGCCTCTCCAGCAATATCAATTACTAATTTTTTCGGATGGGCTATTTGTACCCCTACTGCAGCTGGTAGTCCATATCCCATAGTTCCTAATCCACCTGAAGTCATCCATCTGTTAGGTTTATTAAATTTATAGTGCTGTGCAGCCCACATTTGATGCTGACCAACCTCAGTAGTTATGAATGTATCTTGATCTTTAGTTAATTCATATAATCTTTGTACAGCATGTTGTGGCTTAATAATTTTATCACTATTAATAAAATTTAAAGACTCTTTTGTTCTCCAATTTTGAATTTGTTGCCACCATTTTGAAATTTTTGATTTATTAGATTTTTCTAAATTCAAATTTTTCTTTTTTAAAGTTTTAATAGTAGATTTGATGACATCACAAACATCTCCAACAATTGGCAAATCTACTTTAATAATTTTGTTTATTGAAGATGGATCAATATCAATATGAACTTTTTTTGATTTTGGTGAAAACTCATCTATCTTTCCAGTAATTCGGTCATCAAATCTAGCACCAATATTAATTAATAAATCACAATCATGCATTGCATTATTTGCTTCATAAGTTCCATGCATACCAAGCATACCAATAAATTGATTATCTTCTCCTGGATAAGATCCTAATCCCTGAAGAGTTGTAGTGATTGGAAATCCAGTTAGAGCCACTAATTCTCTCAGTAATTCACTTGCTTTTGGTCCTGAATTTACCACTCCTCCACCAGTATAAAAAATTGGTTTTGAAGCTTTGTTCATTAACTCAATTAAAGTATCAATTTCTTTTTGATTAAATCTATTTTTGCTTTTATTTTTTATTGCTTTTATCTTTTTAGGATTTTTATATTTTGCTTTTGCAAATTGAATATCTTTTGGAATATCAACTAATACAGGTCCTGGTCTACCAGTTGTTGCAACTTCAAAGGCTTCATGCATAATTCTAGGTAGTTCTTTTATGTTTTTAACTAACCAATTATGTTTGGTACATGGTCTTGTAATTCCTGTAGTATCACATTCTTGAAATGCGTCTGTTCCAATTAAATGTGTAGGAACTTGTCCCGAAATACAAACTATAGGAACAGAATCCATATAGGCATCTGTTAAAGCTGTTACAACATTAGTTGCGCCTGGACCTGAAGTAACTAAAACAACACCTGGTTTACCAGATGATCTTGCGTAACCTTCTGCAGCATGTCCTGCTCCTTGTTCATGTCTTACTAAAATATGTTTAATTGATGGATAGTTTTTTAACTCATTATATATCGGAAGAACTGCTCCACCAGGATAACCAAAAATATGTTCGACCTTTTGATCTTCAAGGCATTTAAAAACAATTTCTGCTCCTGTGTATAATTTTGGCATTTCGCAATCTAGCTGAAGTTGTACTCATTGGTCAAGTTTTAGAATGAATTATTTAAATTTTTTTAAAAATTTATTCATCTCTTGTGGTGAAAGCCTAAACCAACTCATCATATTGCCTCTTGCCCAGGTGCTTTGTCTTTTGGCGTATTGTCTAGTCTTTATTGATATTTTTTCTAAAATTTCTTTTAAATTTTTTTCATTATTTAGATATTCTTTAATTTCATTAATACCGATTGCTTTATTTGCGATCTTATCTTTCTTAACTTTCAACTTAATAAATCTTTTAACCTCATTAATAACACCTAATCTTATCATTTGCTTGGTTCTAGTATTAATTTTTTCAATTAATTCTTCTCTAGGAAAATCAATGTAAATTTTGTAAAAATCATCTTCTTTGAAAAAAGATTTTGTATCCTTGAACCAATTATGAATAGATTTTTTAGTAAATTTTTTAACTTCATATGCTCTAATCGTTCTTTGTGTATCTGTTGGATTAATTTTATTCTTAGAAGTTAAATCTATATTTAAAAGTTTTTGATAAAATTTTTTTTGTCCTAATTTTTTATGTTCTTCTCTTATTTTATTTCTAAATCGAATTGGAATATTTGGAATATTAACTAATCCATCTGTTAAAGCCTTAAAGTATAAACCGGTACCACCAACAAAAATTGGTACTCTTTTTCTTTTTTTTATTTCTTTAATTTTTTTAATTGCAAGCTTTAACCAATCTCCAGTCGAAAAATTATTTTTAACATTTTGA
>CACIZU010000028.1 GCA_902591185.1 uncultured Pelagibacteraceae bacterium | reverse complement strand
AAATAGCAATTAGTATAAAAACTACAAAAAAAACTATTCCAAAACTTCTGTTAGAACTTACTTTAACTTCATCCATTTAAAAATTTTTGAGGTTTCATATCAGCTTTACTAATACCTGCAACTTTAACTGGTTTTTTCATAGCATCTCTTCTAAATGGCTCACCAAGTTCTTGGTTAAGAATTACTTCAATAAATGTTGTAATCCTTTTCTTTTGATCTTCACAAGATTGCTTGATAGCATTTGTTGTCTCTTCCATTGTTCTAACAGTTAAGCCTTTTAGTCCACAAGCATCTGCAACTTTAGCATAGCTTAATTCTGGATCTAATTCAGTGCCAACAAAATTATCATCAAACCAAAGAATAGAATTTCTTTTTTCTGCTCCCCATTGATAATTTCTAAAAATAACCATAGTAATAGCTGGCCATTCTTCTCTTGCGCATGAACTCATTTCATTCATACTGATGCCAAAAGCACCATCACCTGCAAAACCAATTACGGGTGTATCTGGACAACCAATTTTTGCACCTAAAATTGAAGGAAAACCATATCCACATGGACCAAATAATCCTGGAGCTAAATATTTTCTTCCTTTTTCAAAAGTTGGATAAGCATTACCAATTGCACAATTATTTCCAATATCACTAGAGATTATTGCATCCTCAGGCATTCCTGACTGGATAGCTCTCCAAGCTTGTCTGGGTGACATTCTGTCAGAATCTCTTTCTCTAGCTTCTTTGTTCCAAACAGTACCCTCATCATCATCTTCATGATCCAGACTTGATAATTTTTGTAACCAAGCTGATTTAGTTTGATGGATAATATCTTTTCTTTTTTGTCTATCTGTGTCACCAGCTGTTGGAGAAAGTTGAGTTAATAATTGCTGAGCTACTAACTTAGCATCACCACAAATACCAACAGTAACTTTTTTTGTTAAACCAATTCTATCTGAATTCATATCAACTTGAATGATATTTGCATCTTTTGGCCAGTAATCCATTCCATATCCTGGCAACGTAGAAAAAGGATTTAATCTTGTGCCTAATGCTAATACTACATCAGCTTGTTGAATTAATTCCATTCCAGCTTTTGAACCATTATAACCTAATGGACCAGCCGCTAACGGATGACTTCCTGGAAAACTATCGTTGTGTTGATATCCAGAACAAACTGGTGCATCTAATTTTTCAGCTAGTTTTTTACAATCTTCAATAGCATCGCCTATTACAACACCTGCACCAGATAATATAACTGGAAACTTTGCATTAGATAACAATTCTGCTGCTTTTTTAATTGCATCAACACCACCTGCTTGTCTTTCTAATCTTACTATTGGTGGAAGATCAATATCAATAACTTGAGTCCAATAGTCTCTTGGAACATTTATTTGAGCTGGAGCTGATCCTCTAATTGCTTTTTCAATAACTCTATTCAAAACTTCTGCCATTCTAGAAGGATCTCTAACTTCTTCTTGATAGCAAACCATATCTTTAAATAAATTCATTTGTTCTACTTCCTGAAATCCACCTTGTCCCATTGTTTTATTTGCAGCTTGAGGTGTAACTAACAAAAGAGGTGTATGATTCCAATAAGCTGTTTTAATTGGAGTGACTAAACCTGTAATTCCAGGCCCATTTTGAGCGATAACCATTGACATTTTGCCAGTGGATCTTGTGTAACCATCTGCAATTAATCCACCATTTGTTTCATGAGCAACATCCCAAAAAGTAATTCCTGCATCAGGAAAAATATCTGAAATTGGCATAAAAGCAGAACCGATAATACCGAAAGCATGTTCGATACCATGCATTTGTAAAACTTTTACAAAAGCTTCTTCTGTTGTCATTTTTGTCATTAGCTAACCTTTTTAAATTATATTTTTTTATTTGTTAAAATACTGGATTAATATATAAGATACACCAAAATTCAAATAAAGAATTCGCCACTATGACAAGCACAGATATTATAATTCATGATGAAAAAGACAATGTGGGCGTTGTTGTTATAGAAAAAATTACACCAAATCAAGATTGTAACTGTTGGGTCATGGAAAATGATAAATCGGTAACAATTCAATCAAAAAATGAAATCCCTTTAGGTCACAAAATAGCTATGATAGATTTAAATGAAGGAGATACTATTCTTAAATATGGTCACGATATTGGAAAAGTTGTCAAATCAATAAAAAAAGGTGAGCATGTTCATGTTCATAATGTAAAAACTAAAAAGTGGTAATTTTATGGAAATCCCAAAAAGTTTTTTAGGTTACAAAAGAGAAAATGGAAGAGTTGGAACTAGAAATCACGTAGTCATTCTTCCGGTTGATGATATTTCTAATGCGTGCGCAGAAGCAGTAGCAAATAATATTAAAGGAACTTTTGCTATACCTCACGCTTATGGAAGGCTTCAATTTGGTGCTGACTTAGAATTATTTTTTGACACAATGATTGGAACAGGAAAAAATCCAAATGTAGCTGCATGTGTCGTTATAGGTATAGAGCCAAAATGGACAAAAAAAATTGTTGATGCAATAGCAACAACAGGAAAGCCTGTTGAAGGTTTCAGTATTGAAGGTGCTGGTGATATTAAAACTATAATGAAAGCTTCTAGGAAAGCACAAGAGTTTTCACAATGGGCTTCTGAAAAACAAAGAGAAGAATGTCCTTTAAGCGATTTATGGATATCAGTTAAATGTGGAGAGTCAGACACGACTTCAGGTATGGCTGCTAATCCAGCGGTTGGTAATTTAATGGATAAATTAGAACCATTAGGTGTTCATCTTTGTTTTGGGGAAACTTCTGAGTTAACTGGAGCTGAAAAAGTGTGCGCTACTAGAGGTGCTACACCTGAAGCTTCTAAAAAATTTACAAAAACTTGGAGTGATTACAACGATTTTATACTTAAAGAAGCAACCAATGATCTTTCTGAAAGTCAACCAACTGCTGGAAATATTGCTGGTGGACTAACAACAATTGAAGAAAAAGCTTTTGGAAACTTCCAAAAAATTGGATCAAGAAAATTTATTGATGTATTAACTCCTGCAGAAGAGCCAAAAAAAGGTCCTGGCTTATATTTTATGGACACTTCTTCAGCTGCTGGAGAATGTTTAACTTTACAAGCTGCTGCTGGTTTTAATATTCATTTATTTCCAACTGGACAAGGTAATATTATTGGTAATGCTATTGAACCTGTAGTGAAATTAACAGGTAATCCTAGTACTGCCGTTAATATGAAAGAACATATAGATTTAGATGTTTCAAAAATTTTAAAAAGACAAATGAATATGGATCAAGCAGGTGATGAGTTAATAAAAACTACTGTTCGTGCTGCTAATGGTCGTTTAACATGTGCAGAAGTTCTTGGTCATAAAGAATTTATTATGACAAAACTTTATAGAAGTGCTTAAGTTTTATGAATTTCTTTATATTTTTTTCTTGCGTCTGAAAAAATTTTTCTAATTATTGCAGCACCCACTCCAAGAACAAGCGCTAAACCAATAGAAAAAATACCATAAAGAATAGGAACATTTATTGAAATATCTTTAATAAATTTTGCAAATGTACTTAAAGATTTAGTTCCATTTTTATCAGAAACTATTCTAATAGTTTTTTCTGCAAAAAAAGCATCATAAGCAATTGCAATACCAACAAGTAACAATAAGATTGCTAAAATTGTTTTAAACTGTGAACTATCAAATTTTTCACCAATTTTTTGACCTACCTGAACACCTAAAATAGAACCTAAAATTAATACCATCACAAGCATAAGGTCAATTGAACCATAATGAAAAGCATGAAGAACTGTTACAATCGCGCTTACAAAAATTGTAACAAACAAAGATGTTCCGGGAATTAATTTTGTTGGCATACCTATTATATAAATCATTGCAGGAACTAAAATAAAAGCACCACCAATACCCATTATTGCAGCAAGGTAACCAACCAAAAGACCAATAATAATTGGTGTAAAAATACTTTCATATAATTTTGATTTTTTAAATCTCATTCTAAATGGAAGTCCATGTATCCAATAATGTGAATGAAGTTTTTTCTTTATTGCTACTTTTTTTCTAGCTCTATCTATTTCGCTAATTCCTTGAACCAACATTATTGTTCCAATAATTGCTAAAATATACATATAAGCTAAAGAGATAACGATATTAATTTTACCTATATCTTTAAAATAAGAAAAAGTAATAATGCCTAAAACAGTTCCTACTACTCCTCCTACAACAATCATTAAACCCATTTTATAATCTAAAGTACCTTTTAGATAATGAGTTGTTGATCCTGATATTGAAGTTCCTAAAATATTATTTGCTTCATTAGGGACGGCATAAGCTGGAGGTATACCTAAAAAAATTAAAAATGGAGTCATTAAAAAACCTCCACCTACTCCAAATAAACCAGAAAGAATTCCAACAACTAAACTAAGAATAAAAATTAAAGGAAGATTTACATATACTTCTGCTATTGGAAGGAAATACTCCATATAACTCTACCTATTCTTCTAGAATATTAATGTCAACTAATTGATTAAATATTAAAAATTGTTCCAAAAAGAATAACGCCCCAATAAGCTACTAAACCAAAATATATGGCTGTTTTAGCACTGATCATTGTTTGAAAGCTTAATGTTTTGTCTAAAATTTTTATTTTTGGAAATTGCATTTATGTGCTCAATAGCACCAACAATTGATTTGTCAAACTAATATTTGCTACAGATAAATATTTTTTTAGTAGATCGTAGCACCAAAAACCTTAACTGATCCATCTTCAATTCCAAGAACCAACCTGCCAAGAAATTCTCCTGGAATTTCTTTATTGGTTTGCTTGATTAAAACAGTGATATGATCACCTCTTCTCAAGCATCCAAAAGGTTCAAAAGTTTCTTTTAAGTTAGCGATTAACTTATTATTAGCCCATTGCTTTCCAAGCTCAACTTCATTGGCACCAAAAAGCATTTGTGTTGAAAAATCTCTAGTAAATCCTCCATAATCTTTAAGATTTGATGATTTTACTAAATTATCCCAAATAGGTTTGGCTAATTCAAATACTTCATCGTCAGTTTTTGATAAAATATCCATTTAATTGATAAAAGTTTTTCTATGAAACTTTTTTCTTCTCGTTTTCATCTACAATATGATAAACAGGAACCTTCTCCATACTAAATTTTCCAGTTTCAGGATCTCTTCTAGAAACAGTCAAACAATGCCAATTATCATCGTCTAATTTCATATGATCACCTCTGTAATAATAACCTGGCCATCTAGTCTCTTCTCTAAACATGGTATGCTCAGTTACACACTGAGAAGTTAAAGCTCTATGTTTTAATTCCCAAGCTCTCATAAGTTGATGATAATCTTCAGCACCAACTTTTTCTAGATCTTCTTGAAGCCATTCTAGTAATTCCAAACCTCGTTTTAACATGTTCGCATTAGTCATGTAATTTGTAGCTATACCTCCTACATATTCATCCATAATTCTTTGAAGTCTTTGAAGGCCTTGAATTGGAGAAATATAACTAGGAGAAACGGTACCTCCAGTAATTTCGTTACTTCCTATTGTGTAATTTTCTAATGGTTTATAGACTTTTTCTTTAAAATCCTCACATTGTTTATCAGAAACTTTTAAACCTTCGGCTTTTTTATCTTCTATATACTTAACAGCAGCTTTTGCAGCCAATCTACCTTCGGTAAAAGAACCTGATGAAAATTTATGTGCGCTTCCACCAACAGTATCTCCAGCACCAAAAAGACCTTCAACTGTTAACATTCTATTGTATCCCCAAAAATATTCTGGTGGAGATAAATCTTCAGGTCCACTGACCCAAGCACCAGAACATGTTGCATGCGAACCCATAACATAAGGTTCAGAAGTTGTTAATTCTGGATTTGTATATTTTGGATCAATATTTTGTGAAGCCCAAACTACGGCTTGTCCTACTGTCATACCTAAAAAATTTTCCCAACCAACTGTTTCTAAATGAGGGTCTTGAAAAGCTTCAGTTGTAACCATGTGAATTGGTCCACCACCAGCCATTGTTTCTTGAATAAACGCGTGATTTCTTAAACACGTAGGTGTTGGATGATGATCTATATACTCTCCAACAAGTTCTTTTGTTTGATCATACCATTTTTTCTCATAGTTCTCACCATTGGCATTTTGTGTATATGTTTTTAAATGAAG
Source organism: uncultured Pelagibacteraceae bacterium (assembly GCA_902591185.1). Classification (GTDB taxonomy): domain Bacteria; phylum Pseudomonadota; class Alphaproteobacteria; order Pelagibacterales; family Pelagibacteraceae; genus Pelagibacter. The sequence goes on along the minus strand of CACIZU010000028.1, from coordinate 2,641 downwards.
AAAATATGCACCAACTGGGCCATAACCATCTTTAAATCTACATAATACAATTCTATTTTCCATTTGTGTCATTTTAGCTCCAGCAGCAATCGGTAATGCATAAGCTGAACCATTACTCCAAGGTGCATACCATGTTCTTCCCATACCTTCACCAACCGCTCTTGGTTTAAATATGTGAGAGGCACCACCTGCTGCAACTATTACAGTCTTTGCTCTAAACACATGAAAGTCTCCCGTTCGCATATTAAATCCAACAGCACCACCAACTCTATTTTCTTGAGCTTCATCCATTAAAAGATGAGTAATCATAATTCTATTGTAAATTTTATCTGCTGATTTTTTTGCAGCTTCTGCAACAATTGGTTTATAACTCTCTCCATGAATCATAATCTGCCATTTACCTTCTCTAAGATATCTTCCAGTTTCCTCATTTTTCATCATCGGCAGTCCCCATTCATCAAACATATGAACAGTTGAGTCTACATGACGTGCCATGTCATAACCTAAATCTTCTCTCACCATTCCCATTAAATCATTACGAGCATATCTTACGTGATCTTCAGGTTGGTTTTCATCCCATTGCATTCCCATATAACAATTAATTGCATAAAGGCCTTGGGCAACAGCTCCACTTCTATCAATATTAGCTTTTTCAACACAAATAATTTTCATATCTCTTCCCCAATGCCTAGCTTCAAAAGTAGCACCAGTTCCAGCCATACCGCCACCAACAACTAGAATGTCACAATCTTCATAATGTGTTTTATGTTTAGCCATTAATAATAAACTCCTTTTTTAAATGAATCTTTAGGAACTGTTGGTAATTCTTTGTCAGTGTTTAAACCTTCAGGTTCTAAATAAAGTCTTTGAGAATTTATTTCACCTTGGTTAGGCTTGTCACCTTCAGCAAGTTTAGGAATAAATTTACCCCAAGGTTTAGTGGTTATAGGTGAAACAAAGTTTTTTTCTGTTCCATTTCTAAATTTTATCTTCCATGAAATAGTTCCTTTTTCTTCTTCTCGTCTTACTCTAACACTATGTCCCATCGGAGCAAAATCAGCGTATCCTCTAACATCTATCGCGTGGTTTGGACATGCTTTAACACATGAATAACATTCCCAACAAAAATTTGGTTCGATGTTTTTTGCTCGTCTAATATTTTCATCAATGTGCATAATGTCTGATGGACAAATATCTACACAATGACCACAGCCATCACAACGTGTCATATATACAAAAGTTGACATAATTTTATTTTTTTCCTTTTATCATGTTAATAATGTTTTGGTTCTTCTCTTTTCATGCCTAACCCAAACTGTTTAGGCGCATCAGCTTCTGGAGGTAAATTATCTCTAGATCCATCAGCTTCAGCTAAATTTTTTTGTATTGCAGCTCCTGGTTTATAAAACATATGTGCAAATTTTGACCAATATACCCCTCCAAATAAAACTAAATTTGATACAATAAATAAAACTAAAAAAACTTTATCATCCCATCTATCATTTAAATTTAAAGATTGTAAATAAGACCAAATTAAACCAGTTAAAGAAGATGCTACAAGTGCAAGTACAAATAAATCTGCTTTAATGATTCTATACCAAGGTTGAGCTTCTGAATAAACATCTACTCTTAAAAAAAACCAAAACCAACTTCCGCCAATGACTGTCATGATAGCACCAACATGCCAAATGATAGGCCAAAAAGATGGTGTTTCTGAAGATGAAGTTGAGTAACAAAAAATCATTATTGCCGATCCAATCCAGAATAAAATTGTTCCATACATTCCAAGTAAATGAGCTGCTCTTCTTTTTCCTGCTCCTAATTCAGATGTTGTTGCTATATCACTAACAATAGTTTTGGAAATAACAGATATTTTTTCAGTAGTATTTAAAGTTTTTGTTGCCGATAGTTTTGCTTTTTTTGCATTCTCAAAAAAATATTTAACATTTTTTTTATGAATAATGTCTAAAAGAGTTCCAACAACTATTAGCAGCACCATCAAAACAACAAAGGACTGCATATATATTGGTGATACAGTTTCTGCTAAGACGGCAAATGGATTTACTGATAACATTATGATTTTTTCCCCTATTTGAATATTCTATTTAGTATAGTTAACAAAATAGATCAACCTTGTAATCTGGTCATTTATTCACATTTATAAATAAGGATTTATTTCTTTTTTCTTAAATAATGTTGTTTTGAAGGAATTACACTCCTTACACCTCCTTGAGGATTCTCTACATCTCCTTCTCTTCTTGGTATCAAATGAATGTGACAATGCATGATAGATTGACCTGATATTTTTCCAATATTAGCTCCAATATTAAAAGCTTTTACATTATTATCCTTATTAATAACTTCTTCTTTAACAATTTTAATTAAATCATTACATGCAATTAATTCTTCATTAGAAAGATCAAAATAATCTTTTACGTGTCTTTTGGGCATAATTAAACAATGATGGTCGGAGACTGGGTAACTATCATAACTTGCATATGCTAAATCATTTTCATGTGCAATTCCGCTAATGTTAGGATTGCAAAATAAGCAAGGATTATTAGGATCTTTCATAAACTATTTAAATTTTGAACATTTATTTATTGTTGATTTATAATGTTTTAAAAGTTCATTATAAATT
>CACIZU010000027.1 GCA_902591185.1 uncultured Pelagibacteraceae bacterium | reverse complement strand
ATTTATATTTTTATCAAAAGATTTTTTTATAGCTTCAGATAATAAATATGAGCCTAATTTCTTATTTTGGTATTCTTCTAATATTCCAAAATAAGCTATCTCAACCTCTGTCTTTTCGTAATGGAAAATTAATTCAAAATAACCCACTAATTCATCTTTATATTTAAAAACATACGTCTTAACTTTTGCGCTAGAAACATATTCTATCCATTGTTCTTCTGTCCATATTAACCTATCTAGCCACTTATGTTTTTTACCAATATTTTTATAAAAAAACTTATTTAATTGAAAATTAATTGGATCTAATAAAATCAATATATAATTATCGGAAGGATTAATCACCTCTTTCAGATCATTTATTGAGTTTATTTCTAGGTAATTCCTTTCAACTTCCTCTGTCACTGAACCATTTTCCCAACTTTTTCACCTCCAAACAAGTGGAAATGCAAATGAGGGACCTCTTGACCACCGTGATCACTAATATTCGCTAAGGCTCTATAACCATGGCCTTCTTCTGTTGAAATACCGAGCTTTTTAGCGACAATATTAATTCCTTTTAATAATCCAACCATCTCTTCAGATGTTGCGTTTAAACTAAAATCATCCAGATCAACGTATTTTCCCTTTGGAATTACTAGAGCGTGAATTTTTTTTTGTGGATTTATGTCATGGAATGCCAAAACAAAATCATCTTCATAAATTTTATTACAGGGTATCTCACCTCTTAAAATTTTTGCGAAAATATTATTATCATCGTAACTCATTTTTTTCTTTTTTCTAATTCTTGCATTACATCTTCAACTTTTACATCATTAGCTTCAAGATAAACCAATAAATGATAAAAGACATCAGCAGCTTCATGAATCTTGTTTGTATTTTCCTCAACTGATTCTATCAACTCATCTATTTCCTCTAAAACTTTTGCTTTACTTAGTGACTTATCGGCAAGTAACTTATTGGTATATGAACCTTCAACTGGAGAAGATTTTCTATCTCTTGCAAGTTTTATTAAGTTTTCTAATGTATTAAGCATCTTAAATTCTAACAGGAATTCCTTTTTTATCCAAATATTCCTTAGCTTCTTTTACTGAGTGTTTGCCATAGTGAAATATTGAAGCTGCTAGAACTGCACTAGCATTTCCTAATTTAATTCCATCTACCAAATGGTCTAAATTACCTACACCACCAGATGCAATAACTGGGATATTCACTTTGGATGATATTTCAGACATTAAATCGATATCATACCCAACTTGAGTACCATCTCTATCCATAGAAGTAACAAGAAGCTCACCTGCCCCACTATCCTCCATTTTTTTTACAAATTCTAATGCGTCAATTCCAGTATTGTTCCTTCCGCCATGAGTAAAAATTTCCCACTTATCAGCATTTTTTTTAGCATCAATAGCAACAACAATACACTGTGAACCAAATTTTTTAGAGCTTTCGACTATTACAGTTGAATTTTGAACAGCGGCAGTATTAATTGATACTTTATCCGCCCCACAATTTAATAGCTTATTAATATCCTCGATGGTTCTAACACCACCACCAACGGTAAGTGGAACAAAGCATTTCTTTGAAGTTTTCTCTACAACATCATAAATAGTTTCTCTATTTTCATTTGAAGCAGTGATATCTAAAAAACAAATTTCATCTGCTCCCCCATCGGAATAAATTTTTGCTTGTTCAACTGGATCACCAGCATCTTTTAGATCAATAAAGTTAATGCCTTTGACTACTCGGCCATTTTTAACGTCTAAACAGGGTATAATTCTATTCTTAAGCATCTAACTCGTTAGCCAATTCTTCTAATTTAATATCACCATCATAAATTGCTTTTCCTACTATTATGCCTTCAATATTTTTATTATTTAATTCCTTTGCTTTTTTAATATCATCTATAGAAGAAACTCCACCAGATATAATTACTGGGCAACTAGAGTTATCAGCAATCTTTGCTGTTTCTTCAAAATTAGGACTTTGCTTCATCCCATCTCTATTTATATCGGTATAAATCAATCTACTTGCTCCATAGTCATTTACTTTTTTCAGATAATCTAGAGTTAGTTGGTTAGAATTTTCTTTCCAGCCTGATACAGACAAGTATCCATCCTTGGCATCCAAACCTAAAGCAATTTTATTTGGAAATTTTTCACAAGCTTCTTTTAAAAAGTTTTTATCTTTTATAGCTGCGCTACCTAAAATTACTTTTTCTACTCCGGTATCTAAGTATTTTTGAATACTTTCAAAACTTCTTACTCCTCCTCCAATTTCAATTTTGAGATCAAATTTAATAACTATTTCTTGAATAACATCTAAATTAACTGTTTCTCCAGTTAAAGCACCATCCAAATCAACTATATGTAAATTTTTAAAACCACTATCTTTATATTTTTTAGCTTGTTCAACTGGGGAAATACTGTACTCAGTTTTTCTATTAAAATCTCCTTTAACTAGCCTCACACATTTTTTTTCTTTTATATCGATAGCAGGAAAAATTTTCATAATTAAATTTTAAAAATTGCTATAAACATAGTCTAATCTTAATCTAGATTTAAATATCTGTTTATAATTATTTTTTATCAAAAAATCGTTAACAACACCAAATTTAACATCTCCAGACTCAACAAGAATTATGCATTTATTTTGTTTTAAATTTTTAGCCAAACCTTTCAAAACACTTAATTCATGACCCTCTACATCAATTTTAATACATAATTTGTCATTTTTATAATCTAACAACTCGTCCCCAACTTTTAAGTTTGTCTCAAAAATTTTAGAGTTATTAATATCATGATTATCTTCTAAAATTACTGAATTTGTTTTAGGATATCCATGTTTATACCAAGTTATCATTTTCACTTTTTTTTCAATATCTGAAAGACCATAATTAAATATCTCTATATTTTTAAAAAAATTTTTAGTTAATGTTTTTTTAAACTTGTTAAACGCCTCTAAGTTAGGCTCATAAGCTTTAACTTTTAAATTTTTGAATTTGTTTGCAAAATAAAAGGAAAAATACCCTGAATTAGCACCTATATCCAAAAAGCTTGAAATAGAGTATTTAAAAAATTGATCCTCCAAAAAACTTACTGAGTCATGCTCATATTCTTTATAGAGAATAATTCTTCTATCTATTGGATCTAAAAAATCTAAATAAAATAAAATATTATTTATTTTATAAAAACCTTTATTTTTGTTTAATAATTTTAAAACTTTTATTCCAATTGATGGTATTAGCCTTTTAAAAATTGGTAAATTTAATAATAACCTTATCATTAAAGATTAATAAAATTTTCAATTATTTTTAAACCAAGTCTATCACTCTTTTCTGGGTGAAACTGCGTTCCAAAAATATTATCTTTCTCTACAGCACAGACTACCTTCGATGAGTAATCTATTGTTGCAATAATTACACTTTTCTCCTCTGGAATAAATTCATAACTGTGAACAAAATACATATGCGAATTATTCTCTATATTTTTAAAAATCTTACTCTCCTTAAGAATGTTTAATTGATTCCAGCCTATATGAGGAAGTTTGTACTTTCCATTTTGATTATCTATTTTTGATACTTTTCCTGGTATCCAGCTAAGTCCTTTTGTTTCACTTTCCTCATAACCAATATCTGCAAACATTTGCAGCCCAACACAAATTCCTAGAAGGGGTTTTTTATCATTTGTTGCAAAATCATCTAAAACATCAACTAGGCCTTTAATATTGTTTAACGCATCAACACAACTTTTAAACGAACCTTGTCCTGGCAAAACCAGTTTATCACTTGATTTTATTTTATTTAAATCAGCAGTTACTTCGATTTTTACTTTATCTTTTGCAACTTCCTTAAATGAGTTTATTACTGAGCTTATATTACCCGAATTATAATCAACAATTGTGACTTTCATTAAACTTATAATGAGCCTTTAGTTGATGGAATGCTTTTCTTGTTTCTCGGATCCATCTCCAATGCAGCTCTTAATGATCTTGCTAATGCTTTATAACAAGACTCAATTATGTGGTGACTATTATCACCATAAATATTTTCAACGTGCATTGTAATACCAGCTGATTGAGAGAAAGCTTGGAACCATTCTTTAAATAATTCAGTATCCATTTCTCCAAGTTTCTCAACTTTTAATTTTACTTTCCAAATTAAATAAGGTCTGTTTGAAACATCGATCGCAACTCTTGTTAATGTTTCATCCATTGGAATAAATGTGTGAGCATATCTTTTTATACCTACAAATTTTTTAGCAGCTTTTTTTAAAGCCTCACCAATAGCAATACCTGTATCTTCTGTTGTATGGTGAAGATCAATATGAGTGTCACCTTTTGCTTTAACTTTTAAATCAATTAAAGAATGCTTTGATAATTGCTCGAGCATGTGATCTAGGAAACCTATACCAGTATCAATTTGGTACTTACCCTTCCCATCAATGTTTACTTCAACATTGATGCTAGTTTCTTTTGTTTTTCGAGATACTTTTCCTTTTCTAGCCATATATTTTTAATGGTATACATACATAATCCCAGTATATCAATATCAGTCTGAACACTTGAAGTATCAAAAATAGTTACCATTTATTAAGTATGACAACAATTGTACTAGTTAGAAAAAATAATGAAGTAGTAGTTGCGGGTGATGGACAAGTTAGTATGGGAAATACTGTTGTTAAAAGCACTGCTTCAAAAGTCAGAAAAATTGAAAAAAGAGATGTGGTAGCAGGATTTGCAGGATCAACTGCGGATGCATTAACTTTATTTGAAAGGTTAGAGGGAAAATTAGAAAAACACGCGGGCAACTTATCAAGAGCCGCAGTCGAGTTAGCAAAAGATTGGAGAACAGATAAGTATTTAAGAAGATTAGAAGCTCTAATGGCTGTAGGAGATAAAAATAACAGCTACATTATTTCAGGTACTGGTGATGTTCTTGAACCTGAGGGAGATGTGATTGGAATAGGGTCTGGAGGAAATTATGCATTAGCAGCAGGAAAAGTTTTAATGGAAGGCAATATGTCTGCTGAAGAAGTTGCAAAAAAAGCAATCAAAGTTGCAGCAGATATATGTGTATTTACAAATGATAATGTTAAAATTGAAAAAATATAATGGATAACTCAAACGTAACACAACTACACCGTAAAGATAAAAATCAAAAAAAAGAAGCTTCTTTAGTTAGTTCTTTATCTCCAAGAGAAATAGTTTCAGAATTAGACAGATTTGTCGTTGGACAAAATAAAGCTAAAAAAGCTGTTGCAGTAGCATTAAGAAACAGATGGCGAAGACAAGCTCTTAAAGGTGAAATGAAAAATGAAGTTTTACCAAAAAATATTTTAATGATAGGACCAACTGGAATTGGAAAAACAGAAATTTCTAGAAGACTGTCAAAACTTGCTGAAGCTCCTTTTGTAAAAGTTGAGGCAACACGATTTACCGAAGTTGGTTATGTCGGAAGAGATGTAGAACAAATAGTTAGAGATTTAATTGAAATAGCTATCGGTATGGAAAAAGTCAAAATGAGAAAAGAAGTGCATGCCCAAGCTCAAAAATCAGCTGAAGAGAAAGTCTTAGATGCTCTAGTTGGAAAAAAAGCCAGTCTCGCAACAAGAGAAAGTTTTAGAAAAAGACTAAGAAATGGTGATCTAGATGATAATGAAATAGAAATTGCAGTTAGTGATACGGGATCAAATAATACTTCGTTTGAAATTCCTGGAATGCCAGGAGCAAATGTTGGCATGATTAACATTGGTGAAATGATTGGAAAATCAATGGGTAATAAAGAAAAAAAGAAAAAAATGACTGTAAAAGAATCTCATGAGATTTTAATTAATGACGAGTCAGATAAATTAATTGAACAAGATAAAATTATTAAAGCTGCAAAAATTTCAACAGAAAATAATGGTATAGTTTTTTTAGATGAGATTGATAAAATTTCAGCGAGAACAGACCGAGTGGGTGGAGATGTTTCTCGTGAAGGTGTCCAAAGAGACTTGCTTCCACTAATAGAAGGCACCACAGTTAATACAAAACATGGCCCGATTAAAACAGATCATATTTTATTTATTGCATCTGGAGCATTTCAGCTTGCAAAACCGTCCGATCTACTTCCTGAACTTCAAGGAAGATTACCCATAAGAGTTGAGTTAGAGGCGCTGACTAGCGATGATTTTAAGAGAATTTTAAGAGAACCTGACTTTAGTTTAATTAAACAATATGTGGCCTTATTGAAAACTGAAAATATAGAGCTTGAATTTTCAGATGATGGTATTGATACTATTGCAAATATTGCTTCTGAGGTAAATACTACTGTTGAAAATATTGGGGCAAGAAGACTTCACACAATAATTGAAAAAATTTTAGATGAAATTAGCTTTACAGCTACTGATCGCTCTGGTGAAAAAATTATTATCAATAAAGAATATATTAATAAAAATTTAGATAATTTAGTTAAAGATACAGATCTATCAAAATTTATTCTCTAAAGCTACAAGTAACCTAACTCTATCATTTCTTTTTCAAAAACATTCTGTATCTTACTTGATAAAGTAGGTTCTAGTGAAGTTTGCCAATCTGTTTGGGCACCCAATCGAAAAAATTTAATTTTTTTTCCAGTATTTTTATCAATCATACTTTCTTCAAAACCTTTCTTATCTTCTAATTTTTGTACTTTTTGAAAATCTGTGCTTTCAATAATATTTTGAAATTTTTTTTTATCTAAAGTAAAATCAATATTTTTGAGTTTATAAATAAATTTTAAGATTTGTTGAAAGATTTTTTCCTTATCATTTATTAAATCTTCATATTTTACCAACAAATATTTATTTACAGATTTAAATGACTTCCAGCTTTTATAATTATTACCCCAGTTTCCAGAATATACTGGAAGTGTGGTTCCATCATATTCACCAATTACATATCCATCAATCATGTTATTTATAGTTTTTTCATGGGATTTCTGATTATGATGTGATGCTGAAATTAGAACATTTCTTGGATCTCTTACAATATAAATCACACCTAAAGAATTATCTAAATTTGTAAAAGGGTTATTATCAATATTAAATAAATAACTATGAGTTTTAAAAAATTGAATATCATTTTTCTTATTTATTAGTTCCTGAACTTTAATATAATTTTTTATAACTTCTTTTTCATTTTTCACATCAATATCAAAATTTTTAAATAACGATACATCTGGAAATTGTTTGATATTTTTTATTACATCAAAATCAAAATTACCATCTTGTGAAAAAAAATATGATGCTATAAGAGATCTTGTTAAAGTATTGCCACTCTTTGGATATGATGCAAGCCAAATAAACATAGTTATTTATTTAATATTGATAATTGGTTTTATTTTAACTTTTTTAAATATATATAAAAAGCACCACTCCCACCATCTTTTATTTCTGCATCTTTAAATTCTATTATTTTTTTCATAAGCTTTTTATTATTTTTAATAAATTCTGGAACTGAATATTTAAGAATGCTTAATTTTTTTGAAACAAATGGATTTTTTTCATTTTCAGAATGCAATCCTTTCCCTGTAACAATAATAAGTTTATTTATTTTTTCTTCATAAGATTTGTTAATAAATTGTTCGATTATTTTGTTTGCTTCTAAAAGAGTAAATCCATGCAAATCTATGGACCTAATCTTTTGTGAGGTTTTGAGATCTGATTTATAATCTTTATCATTTAGTTTTTCTTGGCTAGAGATAAAATTTTCCCAATCTTTTTTATCTTTTTCTGAAATATTATCTGTCAATTAAGTTAATGTATTAACCAGTTGCCAATTAGGATTAACCGAAGTTACATCTCTTGAAAAAACCCATGTATCATAAATTTTTTTAATTTTTTCTGGATGGCCTGATATAATTTTTTTATCTTTATCCTTTATACAGGTAATAACTTCAGCTATAAAATCTACTGTAACATTCAAAATATTATCTATTTTTTTATGTTCTTTAATGATTGCAGAATTTACCCCAATAAAAGTTATTTCTGCATAATGACCTCTTGCACTTCTATCTTTTAAGGCTTGATTAAATTGATTATATGTTTCTTTATTTAAAAGAGGTTTGCTGGTTGTTAATTTATTATCATTATCACTAAAGTCCGTAATAATTGTCTCATAAGCGATTTTTGCTCCTTTTAAAAATTCATCTTGAGCACTTTCATCAAAAATCTCATTATTTTTTGGCATCCTATTAATTACTGCTTCTTTTAAAATTTTATCAAATTGTGCTGGAGCTTTTCCATCAAATCCAGTTCTCTTTCCAAGTATTCCTCTTAGCCTTAAAAAAATAAATCCAGCAATCATTGCTAGAAGAATAATATCTATGTATTCGAAACTGTTACTCATTAATATTATAATAATTACTATGTTGATTAATTTCAACTAGCAATTTAGATTAAAGACAAATGAAATCAATATTACTATTAATAATTTCAATTCCTATAATTGAAATTTATCTTTTTATTAAAATTGGTTCTCAAATTGGTGCTATTTATACAATTATACTAATATTAATTACTGCTATATTAGGTGTTTATTATGCTAAGTACGAAGGACTAAATACTCTTAAATCTGGATTTATACAATTAAGTAAAAACGAAACACCAACTTATGAAATGATCTCAGGTGCAGCAATTGCTTTTGCGGCTCTACTTTTAATCATTCCTGGATTTGCCACAGATATTTTCGGATTTTTAATAATTTTTCCAATAAGTAGAAAGTTTATTTTTAATAAATTTTTCAACAAAATAAAACAAAAACAATATAAAAAAAATAATTTTATTGATGGTGATTTTGAGGATATAGAAGATGACAATGACAAAAAAATATAAAATTTTAGGAAAATATATTAAGGATATGTCTAGCGAAACTAAGGATATTGAAACATA
>CACIZU010000026.1 GCA_902591185.1 uncultured Pelagibacteraceae bacterium | reverse complement strand
AGGAGATAAAGATTTTACAGATGTGAAATGGGGAGGAAAGAATGTTCTTCTTTTTGGATCTGAAGGTTTTGGAATGAGAAAGCATACAGGAAAGTATGCTGACTTTTTTGTTAAAATAGATATAAACAGTGAAATAGAAAGTTTGAATATATCAAATAGTGCTGCAATAGTGTTTCATCACTTAAATTATTTAAAAAAAAAGAGTTGATTATTTAATAAAAAATTAATACTTATTGCGCATGCCCTTGTAGCTCAGCTGGTAGAGCAATTGATTTGTAATCAATAGGTCCGCGGTTCGACTCCGTGCGGGGGCACCATCATTAAATATCTTTAACAATTTTTACTTCGGAATCGAGTTTATCTCTCCACACCACAAAACATAAACATTTTTCCTTTAGTGTTGTTAGAGAGTGTGGTTGAAAATTTTTATGAAATCTAGTCTTTAATTTATTTAATATTTCAGATTTATTACCTTTGCTTTCAAATTTTGCACTACCAGAAATAACAAAATAAAGCTCTTCAGCTTCATGATTATGCCAAGTATAAAAAGTTTCTTTATCAAAAAAAATTACATACAAACTCATATCTTTGGTTAAAAAATGACCATTAGGTCCAAATAATTCAAAATAGGCAAATTTATCTAAAAAGGTTTTACCAATATCTTTTTCTTCATAAGTTTGTCTCCAATTGACATAAGGTGAAACTTTTTTAATTAATTTATGAATTAATTTAATTGAATTGCCATCTGCATCCCAATCATCTAAAATTTTTACAGACTCTATTTTATTGCCGGGAACTTTATTATAAATAAGATTTTCGGGTAATTTTACAAATTCACTTAAAGTTTTATTATTTAACCATAATAAGATGATCTCTTTTTTTAATTTATCAAATAATTCTTCATCTTCACTCATGTAATTAATATTTAAGATACAAAACCTGAACCGCAATCCCTAAAAGTTTTTTCATTTATTTACATGCCAATGGATAAGTATCGTAGTTTTGTTCATCTAAATATTTTAGACGATTAGGTATTCCATCTAAAATTTTTTTATAGTTTGATTCAGAAATTGTGCCTGGTTTGCATCTTACAGCAATCCACCAATTAATTGTTTCGGCAACATCTTCTCTTTCGGTATATTCTTTTGCATATTTTGAAATAAATTTATTATCTGCTTTTGCTGCTTTTTTCCATTTAGACGATTTAACAGATCCTCCCATATTCCAATCAAGGGAAGTATGGCCACTCTCATGCATCATTACTTCCTCTTCACATACTCCATACTTTATGCCTATATGAATAAGAATATCTTTATTTCCTCCTCCCCAATCTTTATTTCCTTTATGTACAGTAATAGTTTTAAGATTTTTTCTTAAAAAATTTGGTAACTGTCCAGCTATTTTCCCATATTTTAAAGCTTGCTCTTCAGCCTTTTCTTTAGTTTTAAATTCAGAATTTACTCTAATGGTAACGTCTTTACCTTTTTTAAATTTCGCTTTAAAAATAAAAGCTTTAAAAGAACTTTGTTCCCAACCACTTGATGTTGCTTTTCTCCTGTCCCACCATTTTATTTTCTTTTCTTTTATAAAAGATATGTTTTGAAAAGCAGTTGGATCTTTCTTGTTAAGAATATCACAATCTGTATAAATATTATCTTTAAATAAATAACTGGCTGCTTCAACATTAAAGGTAACCAACAAACCCAGAACCACGATTCCTAAAAGTTTTTTCATTGCAATTGCCGAAAGTTTCCTAATTTGTAAAATAATAATGATACCGGCATATAAAATGAAATCATTAATAAAAAATAATTCCATTCAACAATATTTTTCATTTGATCTGAATATTCAAATGATGAGATTATCCAAGGAGAACCTACTATTATCAAACCAGTCATGATTATAATAATTGTAATAAGAATGTTTAAAGATAAATTATTGAACCGAAATTTTTTATTCTTTTTTAGTAATTTAATTGTGTAAATATGATTGATATACATAGTAATAATGTATAGCACAATTCCTACTTTTCTTAAAATTTTATAAAATTCTAGATTGTTTCCTAGTGTAAAAATATAAATTAATAAAAAAAAATTTGCAATAATCCCATATATTTTCAATTTATTTTCGAATTTATTTTTTTGAAAAAAATTTGAAATATAAAAATAGAAAAAAAAAGAAATTAAAACAAATAAAAGCATTCCTGTTTTAAAAATTTCAATAGTTAAATCTTGTCTTCCTAAATAGCTTATAGAAATTCTACCATCAATGAATGGAAACGTATTTAGAGAAGTATTATTAATTAAAATATAATAACAAATAGTTATAGTAATGAATGGAACAATAAAAGATAATATTGAAAAAAAAGAAATTAGTTTTTTAGATTTCATTTTTTTTAAAGCTTGCATTGCACCACAACAAACCAAGAACCACGATCCCTAAAAGTTTTTTCATTTTAAATTCTTAATTACATCTTGTTTTTTCTTGCCGGCTCTTACTTCATCAAAATATACTATTTGAGTTGGTATTTCTTTTCCCTTGTATTTAGCGTATTTTTCTTCTGAGCTGTACTTTACTCTCTCATACCATTTGCTTATCCAGCTTCTATAAATTCCAAATTTAAAATATGTTTTGACTCCTTTAGACTTTGTTTTTCCTTTAAAATCATAAACCAATTTATTATTAGCCCAAACTTTAAAAAAACCATCGTCTTCATGTGACCAGTTTACATTAACCAAAATATCATTCCATTTTCCTAACATTTGTTCTTTAGTTAATATTTTAATATTCTCTACATTATATTTGGGGACATAATTCTCAAGCCAATAACCTCCTCGTTTATTTTTAAACATCCATATGACATGTTTTCTTTCTTGATGAAATTGTGCCAACATGGTTGAGGTGGGATGAACATTTATAAAGTCACTTGGCAGATATATAGACCAAGCATACCATCTTTCTCCTTTGCTAACTCTATATTTTCCACTAAGCTCATGTCTTTCTCTATCCTTGTCGCAATCGTTCCATCCTCCATCTTTATCTTTTCCGCAATCACCCGCTCTAACTTCAAACCTTATTGATTTTTTTCCTGCACGCACAGGATGACCATCTTTTTTATCTACGACTTGCATTCCATATTTTTTATAATAACTTCCTGTAAGACTTTTTTTAAATTTACTTCCTGAAGCTACATCTTTAGGCAAACTCACTGCGTATGAAGTATTGATCCAGAACAAACCCAGAACCAAGATCCCTAAAAGTTTTTTCATTTATAATAATTAAACTGTAGTGGTTTATTAATAATATGATATCGATTGTCATCAAGCAATTCTTTCATTTCATTGCTAAGTAATTTTTCTAATTTTTTTTTATTCTTGGGAAATCCTATACCATACCAACCTGGTTTCATGCCTGCTCTTAATATAACAACTTGTTGAAAAAATTCAGTGACATCACAATTTGCTTCTTTACAACTTCCCTTAAGTCGTTTTGGACTATTTGGACAAGAGTTCTCTGGATGTTGCCACCATTTACAAGCAGCCATTTTTGTTTCTTTAGCTATTGTTGATTTCCAATTTTCTACGCCAAACTTTTTTGGATAAGCTTTACTCAGTCCAAATTGAGTAATCAAATGAAATGCTTCTTCGACTAACATTGCCTTTATTTGTTTTTCATTTCCACTATCCATCCACCAAGCTGGCGCAATTATATCATCACCAAGATGTCTGCTAAGCTTTGATACTTGTTTTCTTTCCCATTTTTTTGGATTGGTAGGCATCGCAAGCCATGCTTTTTTCCAATTTTTTAAAATTTTATGAAGTTTAGGATCGTCAGGAATACCATCTCTATTTTGATCTAAAAACTCGGCAACAATAGAAGCAAGTAAATTGACATATTTTTTGTTCATATTTTTATCAGCAGCAATTAAAACTCCAAAGGGCATCGCACACTGAGTCATTTCTGTTTTCATTAAAGCTTTTTTAACTTTATCAGGAAGAACAATAGTATCTGAATCACAACTTGTAGCAGTTCCAATATTTATATTTTCTGCATTAGCATTACCAAACCACAACAAACCCAGAACCATGATCCCTAAAAACTTTTTCATTTTATAATCCAATAAATGATATTTATTATATAAACCAAAATACTGTAAAACATGAACATTAGGATTTTTTCTTTTCCTGTTTTTTCTTTCCAATTCAATTTAAATAATACTGATGGAGTAGCTACTAAAAGAAGAACTCCAATAACAATTATAAGTATTGATAAAATTATAAACACATTCATAAACTATTTTTTCTTTTCTTTAACAAACTTAGAACCACGATCCCTAAAAGTTTTTTCATTTTATCGTATGTATTTTTTCTAATTTCTGATTTTCAAGTTCTTTACAGGTATATCCAAGATCTTTTAATTTAAGTTTTTTACAAGATTTTTTTACATAACGAATTTCATCATAATACACTACATGAGTACTATCTTTAGTACCTTTAGGTGCTGCACCTCTGTAAATTCCAAACTTAAACATACTTCCGTCTTTAGGTGCTTTGGTTCTTCCCTCAAAATGATAAACTAATTTTCCATTTACCCATGCCTTGAAAAATCCTTTGTCAACCTTGGTTGACCATTTGCTATGAAAAATAAAATCATTCCACTTGCCAAATAATTGATCTTTTCTAATTATTATTTTTCGTACATTCTCTGGATCATTAGAATAACATCTTTTATTAAATCTTTTTGGATGTATGCAAAGAAATCTTGTAACTATTTCAAAATTTTTTCCAACCAAATCTAAATTTACAGGTGGCTTATGGTAATCTAAATTATGGAACTGGCCCATAGTTATCCATTCTGAATTAATTTGAGGTGTATCTTCAGGTATAAACAAGGAATAAGTATGCCAAGTCTCTCCACTTAAAGCAATTTTATCATATTCTTGTCCTAGCTCATGCCTTTCTGCTGGAGGATCTGCTTTACAATCGTTATATGAAGTTGGTTTTTTTTGATGACAATCACCGCTTCTTAATTCAAATCTTATAGATTTTTTCCCTAATCTTACAGGATGACCATCGGATTTATTTACAATTTGAAAAGCATAATCTGGCACCATGCATTTTCCTGTGCCAGCGAAAGTACAATTAGAACTCCAGGTTTTATATCCTTTGACAATGTCTTTAGGCAGTTTTACTGGCGCTTTAACATTTTTTTCAGCAATACCAACATTGCACCACAACAAACCCAGAACTATGATCCCTAAAAGTTTTTTCATTTATAGGGATGCATATTAAAATTCATTTCATCTAAAAATTTAAGACGGTTTGGGATGTATTGTTCAATTTTTTTGACGTTACTTTTCTTCATTTTGTTTGATAGATATCTTACTCCCATCCAACATGTTACTGACTCAGCGAAATCTTCATGAAAATCAAACTTACTATACTTTGAACAATATAAATTTTTATCTAGCTTCTTTGCTTTATTCCATTTTGATCGTGAGATTAATTTAGTATTTTGTTCAAAAATATGTGCCGATTCATGAATCATGACCTTGGTGCAATGAGAATAATAAATTTTAAATTTTCTTTTTCGTTGAGCATCACAGTTTGATTCGTTAATATGTATTTCTGGCAAACCATGTATCGTCCACCAAGTGCCATCATCCTTACCTATATCTTTATGTATGTACAATTTTTTAGTGTAAATTTTTAAAAAATGGGGCAATTGACCAAACATGTGGGAATAATATAAAGCTGCTTTTTCCGCTTCCTTTTCTGCTTTTTTCAACTTTTTATCTTTTTTTTCTAAAATTATTTTTTTACCTATAGCAAAAAGTTTACATTTACCATTTATGCCTTCTGCTTTTCTAATTTTTTCACAATCGCTAAATCCTGATTTTTTATCCTGACCATGACCATATTCACATCTTCCATCATCACCTTTAACTACATAAAAATATTTTTTATCTTTTGGAAATTCTTTTAAAATATCTGGATATGCATCATTAACAACCCAATCGCAAATCTTATTATCTCCTGCATTAGCAATATTATGTTCAATAAATAGTTCTAATGTAATATTGTCTTCATATTCTGCTAAAAATTTAAATGATTTAAATGTTTTTGTTTTTCCAAAACTAACGTCACTATATTTTTCCACTTTTGAAACATTGTTAATAATTTTTTCTCCTTTAAATGTAAGTTTTTTAAAAGTTGTTGGATCTTTTTTTAAAAAATTAATTTTGTTATAGAAAGAGTACTTGTATACATAATTTTTTTCTGTACCAAGTGTCTTCATCATTTCATTTCCTGAAACTGATTCATCCTTTGCATTAGCAGTGCCACAACACAACAAACCCAGAACCACGATCCCTAAAAGTTTTTTCATTTAAAATTTTTTTTCAATTTACTAAATATAAAGGCATAAATAACTATATTTATGATTATTAGGGTTATTCCTAGATATATTTGTATATCTGTATTTAGGTTTATCGGATAAACAATTGGTACTAAGTAATTTTGAATAAAACCTTCAGAATATGTCGTTAGATTAGCTTTTTGTAAAAGCCAATTTTCAAGATAAGTCAGAGGACATATGGAATTAGTTAATTCGATATAGGATCCCCAAATAATGGCAGGGATATGTATAAAAATAATCTTTGTTGAAGTAAAAAATAACAATGCGCCAAATACTACAAAAAGAATAAATATTAAATGAACAATTAATATTAAATTTGCAGTTATTTCATACATTGTTTCATTTAAAACAACCATGAACCACGATCCCTAAAAGTTTTTTCATTTTCCAATAACAAGCATTGTTAAATCATCAACAAGTACATTTTTTTTTGAATTATTTATAACTTCTTTTGAGACGCTGTTTAATTCAACTTCTAAATTAGAATTATAATTATTATTAATTATCTCTTTTGCACCTTCAATTCCTAACTCTTCTAAATTTAGATTCAAACTTTCAGATAATCCATCTGTAAACGTATAAAACCTTTTTCCATTCAATTTTTCTTTGTTTAAAAAATATGCTAATTTATTTTTTTGTTTTATAACTCCTAAAGGAGGTGATTTGGACTCAAAATCTTTAAAAAATCCTTTCGAGTCTCTAATTAAAGCTGGTTGATGACCTGCATTAACCCAACTCACTTCTTCGGAAATTATATTATATTTTCCCACAATTCCTGTGACAAACATTCCGCCAGATTTTGTATTAAACAAATCATTATTCATATAGAAAGTCATTTCATCTAAATCTACTTTATCTTGAGCTAAAACTTCGAATAAAGTAGAAGCTTTTGCCATGACCATGCCTGCATGAATGCCCTTGCCTGCAACATCTGCAATTATAAAATAAATTAATTCATTATGTGGATAAAAACTAAAAAAATCTCCTGATACCTCTCTTGCAGGAATATTTATTCCTTTTAAGGGATAATTTGCTAAATTTCTTTTAGGTATAAAGTTTTCCTGAACTTTTACAGCCAAATCAATTTCTCTAGCGACTCTTTTTCTCCATTTATTTTTTTCGGATTCACTGGTTTCAAGTTTATTCATCATTTTATTATAATAAAGCCCAATAACTCCTCCTGCAGTAAAAGGGTCTTGTGGGCCTCTAATTTTAAGATCTCCGCTTACAGATTGTTTGTCTAAAACTGAAATTAAATCATGTTCTACTGAAACTGCTCCATGTTCTGCAATATTTAAGCCTAACTCTTCATGAATGGGGTCAACTCTTAATGGATAAAAATTGTTGATAATTTTTAGAAAAAAATATGAAATTATAAATGAGAAAATTCCAACTGCAAATATTCCAGTTACTTGAATTTTAAATTGTTCTATTCTTGAAAGTCCTGTTCCAAGAATTTCTAAGTCAGAAAATATTGCTACAGCTAAAGTTCCCCAAATTCCTGCAGCTAAATGAACTGGTATTGCTCCAACCACATCGTCAATCTCTAATTTTTCTAGTAATTCAGAAGTTATAATTGCTACAAAACAACCAACCATTCCAATTATAATTGCTTCAACAGAATCTACAGAATTACAAGAAGCTGTAATAGCAACTAACCCTGCTAATGGGCCTAAAACTACATACATTGGATCAGGTTTTTTTTTGGTTATATAAGAAATAAATAATCCAGTTAACAATCCAAAAGCTGCAGCAAGAAATGTATTTATTAAAATTAAAGGTACAGTTTCATCCATTGCTCCATTGCTACCACCATTAAAACCAAACCATCCAAACCATAAAATTAATGTACCTAATATTGCTATTGGAAAACTTGATCCCGTAAATTTACCTTTGTTTGCTGAAGAATATTTTCCAATTCTCGGACCCAAAATTAAAACTCCTGATAGAGCAATCCATCCTCCTACTGAATGAACAATGGTGCTTCCTGCAAAATCAACAAATCCCATTTCAGTCAACCACCCTACTTTGAGCATTTTGTCTGTTTCATAAAGTTTAGAAAGATAACTTGAAGACCATGCCCAGTGGCCTATTATTGGATAAATAATAGAGGTAGCTATAATAGTAACTATTAAGTATCCAGCAAACTTCATCCTTTCGGCAACAGCTCCGGATATTATAGTGGCTGCAGTAGCAACGAACATTGCCTGAAAAACAAAATAAGTTTGGTACATGGAAATATCAGTTTTAAAAAAAAATAAATCTGTACCAATAATTCCTTTATAAGAAGTACCAAACATGAGACCAAAACCAAATATCCAAAACATAACAACTGAAACACCAAAGTCCGCAGCATTCTTTAATGCTACATTTATACTGTTTTTATGTCTTGATAGGCCACTTTCCATGCACATAAATCCAGCTTGCATTATAAAGACTAGGATTGCACAATTTATAACCCAAAGCGTATCAATATTTTGAGTTAAAGTTTTAGATATTTCTTCCATAGAAAATTATTCCTCATTAAACACTGTATCACGATCCTTAAAAGTTTTTTATTATTTTAAAGCGTTAACAAAAAATGGTACGGCAATATCAACAGTTTCTTTTCCATGATCACCTCCAACTGTTGTTCCTCTTTCACCGCATTTTTTGTACAATTTAATATATAATTTTCTGTATAATTTATTGCTAGCTCCTGGTTTAGTAGAAGCTTTCTCAAATTTTTTTCTCCATTTTTTTAAATCCATTTTAAAGGCTTTTTGGAAAACATCATATTGGCTTTCTGAGATAAATCCTTCATCATTCATCATCCATCCTTGTGGAGCATGAATTTCACATTTATTAAAATGTACACATTTTGGACAACTGACCGCTGGTCCATCATTATAAAAATCATGATGCCAACCTTCTTTTACAATGACTTCAACGTCTCCTCCAGCTTTTTTCATTTTTTCTGCATAAGCAACACAAAATTTTGCAAGAGTATAATCATCAGCACCCCCAAGTAAAAATAATATTTTTGCTGGAGTTGGAGTTGGATTTTCAAACGCTATATTAAAACAATCTGAGGCCATGGGTAAAGAAGCTAGATAATAATTTTCTTTTCCAAGAACTACATCCGAAAATTTTTTCTCAACTGCCATATTTGCAGCATTTCCTCCTCGTGATAGACCTGTAATACCTAATTTTTTTGCATTAACTCTTGGATGTTTATCTAATATTTTATATGCAACTAAAGCATCTAGCTCTCCTGCATTTATAGAAACTTTTCCTTGATTTGATGCAGTTTCTTTTGCACCTCTAGCAGTAAAATTATCAATTTCAAAAATTCCAATATTGTTTTTTAATAATTGATTTTTAAAATCATTACGCCATGATTGAGCTACATCATTAAACTCACTTGGACCTCCACTACTATGAACAGTAACTACTACTGGTAAATTATCACCTTCTTTAGGAAGTATTAATTTTCCTGAAACTTCAACAGGAGAATTTACGTAAGATCCATTTATAATTGTTAATGGTATACCTGGATTATAACTTGTAAATTTTATTATCTCTTCAGTTGCTTCACTTAAATATTTTAAAGGAGTAAAATGTGGAGGACGATCTACTTTAAAAAACTTTCCATTACATTTCCAAGGAGGATCCCATGAAGTCCTTCCTTTTAAAGTTGCTTCGTTATCATTAATAAATTCACCCGAATATTTAATTGTTTCTTTATTACCATTTTTAAAAGTTAATTTTTCAGTAATATTTATTTTATCATTTTCAATTTTTCCCTTAAATACAATATTTTTTTTGCTCCATCTTTTAAAAGGTCCTAGGGAAAACTCATTGTTTTCAACATTTACAACAAAAACAGACTCGTACCATTGCCATTTACCTTGTTTACAAAAAATATCCATTTTCCATGAATTAGGATATTCGTCTGCAATTAAAATATTGCACCACAATAAACCCAGAACAACGATCCCTAAAAGTTTTTTCATTTTTTTTTCTTATTATGTATTATTTTACAAGATAATTGAACTTACAATTATAACTAATTTTTTTGTAACTGATAAATTGAAATAAAATGTTTTTTTTTAGGTAAAGGAATTATTGTTGGAACTTTAGTTAATCTTGGTTTTATAGCTTTTTTACCTATAATTATATTTTTATCATAATTCTCATAATTCACTTCTGGATGAGGATTTCCATCATTTATCAATGGCCAAGCATCACAAGCTCTGTAACC
>CACIZU010000025.1 GCA_902591185.1 uncultured Pelagibacteraceae bacterium | reverse complement strand
TTTTTTTACCTTTTTAATGAAAAAACTTTTTTTTGAATTTGAGTCAATAAATGAATATTTACAATTAAATACTTTTATATATTTTGCTATTTCCTGGTTTATTGATCCTTTACCAAAAAATAAAATATTTTTATCATTTAATATTTCTAATTTAGCTCTAATTGGATCTCCGATCCATTTTTTCCTTTTTTTTAACAAAGTAAAAATATCCAAACCTCTATAAAAAGAAAAAATTCCAGCCATTACTGTTTGAGCTACTTGATGTGCAAAAAAACTTTTTAAATTAGTAATAACTACATGTTTATTTAAAAAATTTTTTTTAACATTTGAATATTCAGCAAAACCAGTTGACTCCAATTGAAGCCACTTTATTTTGCTACTTTGCTTTATCCAATCAGGTGGAATATTTCCAAATACAATCTCGCATTTAAGAAAATTATTATCAGCAATTTTTTTAAATCTAAGGTTGGAAAAATATAAATTGTGTTTTTTTAAATTATTTTTAATAATTTTTTTTTCTGAATTATCTAGCTCACATGCAATATAGATGTTCATAAATTTTTATGTTGATGATTATTGTTGTTGAGTCTACTTTGTTTTAAAATCATCTTTTTATGCTTATTCTTTCCAAAAAGAGTCCTTTGGTTGACCTCTATCAACAACAACACATGAATAAACCGACTCTTTGTTAAATGAAAAATCTTTTTCGATTTTATCATTCATAGTAATGCCTATCCCTGGATTTTCAGGCCTTAAAAGATTACCATCTTCAATAACTCTTTGATCACCAAACATTATTGGTTCTAGTTTGTATGGTATCATTGGAAATTCAACTAAGTTTCCATTACATCCAAATGCAACTTGATAATTTGCCATAATTGCCACCGGTCCTCCCCAAGCGTGTACAACAGGTTTTGTTTTTGCATTTTCAAACACTTCTTTCACCGCATGCATTCCTCCAATAACTGATGCATCTGGTTGAACAAAATTATAAATATCTAAATTTATCCTTTCTATCATTTCTAAAGGGGTGGTTATAACTTCACCGCCACAAATATCTATATTGAGTGTTTCTTTTAATTTTTTAAATCCTTTTATATCCGTCGGTCCAACAGCTTCTTCTAAAAATAAGATTTTTTCTTTAGAAATATTTTTTACGTATTTAATATAATTTATTACATCGTCTGCATCTATTGGTGGATCTGCAAGATTTTGACACATATCAATGCCTACATCTATTTCATATTTTCTAGCTTCTTTAAGTACCCAGGCAGTTTTATTTATATCACTTGGAACTGCTCTAATTTTATATTTTTTTATTCCTAGTTTTTTTAAAAGTTCTAGTTCTTCAATAAAGTGTTCTTTTGTGTCACAAATTCCTCCACTTCCATAGACCTCTATTTTTTCTTTTGTACTATTTCCAAATAATTTATATGCAGGACATTTTTGAGTTTTAGATTTTGCATCAACTAAAGCTATTTCAATTGCACTTGTAGTGTGTCTAGCTGCCCCTTGCAGTGACCAATAATCACAAATACTACATAAATCTTTATATCTTCTTAAAATATTAAACCCATCTTTTCCGATTAGGTATGGTGCACAAAGTTCAACAATGGATTTAAAAACTTGTGGTGCAAAAACTCCTAAGTAACCTTCGCCATAACCTTTTACTCCATTTTCTAATGTCACTTCAACTAATCCAATAGTTCTTTTTGGTCCGTTAGGAAAGCACTCTAAAATTTCTGGGTGTTTTTCATCACCATATTCTGCACTTAGTAAAATTGTTCTTATATTTTCAATTTTGCTCATTAAAACTTTAAATGAGGAACTTTAATTTTCTTCATGTAATCAAGTGTCTTTTGTCTATATTTTTCTCGCATATCTCTTGTTGGTGGTCTACATCTGCTTGAAGGAAGGCCTACTAATTCCATGCAAAGTTTATCTAAATATCCATCGCCAGAAGTATAGTTAGTTTCTATTTCTACCCAAAGTTTATAGAAAGGCATAGCTTCTTCAACCATCATTCTAGCAATTTCTTCAAAGTTTTTCTTTTTAACTTCATTAATTAATTTTGCTCCCCATTCTGGCCAAAAGTTACACATATGAACTTCAAAGGCTTTTGCATTTAATGGTTTCATTGCTGAGTAAGGAAAAAATAAATTATTATCGATTATTGTAAACCTGCTAGAATAAGTTGAAGTCACATCTTCAAATTCCATTGCATCAGTTCGTGGTGTTGCCCATTTTAATCCAACGATATTTGGAACATCTTTTATTTTTTCAATAAGTTGGTTGGAAACGCTAGTTGAAGTCCAAAAAGTATTATATAAAATAATACCTAGCCCACCTTCCGCTGCACTTGATGCGGCTCTTACATATTCAATAAAATCATCTTCTGTGTGTTTGAAGTAAAAAGGACAGGAGACTTGAAGGAAATTATACCCAAAATCTTTAGCTACATTTGCAAGTTTTTCTAATTCTTGAGTATTGGTTGTTTGACCTCCCAAAGCAATTGGAGTTCTTCCATTTACTATTTTTGCACTTTCTTTAGCTAAAGATAACCTCTCATCAAAACTCATAGCTGAAAAATCACCAGCGGCACCACCAAAAAGTAATGTACAATTCTCCTCATTTAAACCATTGCCCAATAAAAACTCTACATATTCTTTAAGTGCATCAAAGTTAAGGGGTAAATTTTTTATATCCTTAAAAGGAGTTGGAACAGTTACATAACAACCTTCTAGTTTTTTTTTTAAATTTTCATAATCCATAATATATTCCTTATTTATTAATTCTTTTCATTGATATATGCCAAGGTATTAATATTTTTTCCATCATTGTAACAAAGCCAAATACTGTTAAGCCTAGAACGGTTAAGAAAAATATTCCTGCAAAAGCTAAATCTGGTCTCATATTTCCTGTTACAATAGAGATATAAAAACCAAGTCCTTTATCTGATCCAATAAATTCTGCTATAGTTGCTCCTACTGTTGCATTAATTGCAGCATATTTAAAACCAACAAAACATTGAGGTAAAGCAGCTGGTAAGCGAATTGAAAAAAAAGTTTTCAATCTACTTGCGCCAGTAGATTGATAAAACAAAGTAAGTTCATTGCTTAGTGAATTAAATGCTAAAATTGCATTTAATACTATTGGAAAAAAACAAACTAAGACTACAATAATTACTTTGGGCATTAATCCAAAACCAAACCAAGATATAAATAGTGGCGCAAAAGCTATTTTGGGTGTCATCTCAATACTAACAAAAAAAGGATATAAAGTTCTTCTTAATATAGATGAAAAAGAAATAGCTATTCCAAAACCTAAACCTAAAATTAAAGCAATAATATATCCAAGTACAGTCTCTAGAGCAGTTACACCTGTATAATAAACTAGTTTATCTAGATCAGCAGAGCCTTTTGAAACAATTTCTGATGGAGATGGTAAAATATACCTTGGTATATCAAATAAAGGTATAGAATATTCCCAAAATAAAAAAAAACCTACAAAAAATAAAATTAACATCCATCCACTAAAAATCCATTTAATAAATTTTTTCATCTTTCAATATTACTTTCTAAATTACTCCGTATTTATGGAAAACTTCTTGTATTGAATTGACGTATTCAGTAAATTTAGGTGATCGTTTAACCTTTAAATCTCTTGGATATGGAAGGTCTATTTTTATCTCTCTATCAATTATACCAGGTCTTGGAGTAATCAAAATAACCCTGTTAGATAACTGTACTGCTTCCTCTATAGAATGAGTAACAAATATAACTGTTGGTTTTTTAACCATCCATAATTTTTGAAAATCAGCTCTAATTTTTTCTCTAGTCATTGCGTCTAACTTACCTAGAGGCTCATCAAGTAAAATTATTTTTGGGTCATGTATCATTGCTTGACAAAAAGCAGCTCTTTGTTGCATACCTCCCGATAATTCATTGGGAAATCTATCTGCAAAATCCTCTAAATTTACAGACTTTAAAATGTTATTAATTTGTTCTTGATAATCTTTAAGATTGAGCCCTCTTAACTCTAATTGCAGTTCAATGTTACCTTTAACAGTTCTCCAAGGAACAAGGGTATTATCTTGAAACATTATTCCAATATCTGTCTTTGGTCCATTTACAAGTTTGTTTTCAAATTCTACTTTTCCACTTGTTGAATCTAACAACCCAGCAACCATAAGCATTAGAGTTGATTTTCCACATCCAGATGGTCCTAAAACTGAAACAAACTCTCCAGAATTAATATTTATAGTTGCAGGTCCAAAAGCATGAACTTCGTCTTCACCATTTCCAAATACTTTTTTTAATTCTGTTACTTCTATGAAATTTTTCATTTATAAAAATTTAAAACTAGCCGAGTATTATTTATACTCGGCTAGTGATTTAATGTGTTAATTAATTTACAAATTTATTTGTATAAAAGTCAGATGCCTTAGCATTTTTGTCTAAGTCATTATATTCTTTCATCAATTTAACCATACTATCCCAATCAGAAGGAACATTTAGACCAAGAACTTTTTTCTTGTTAGCTCCAGAATATAATATTCCTAAAGTTACATCTAAAACTTCTCTTGATTGAGCTTTACCAGCATCTTCAGCCATTGAACCACCGACAATATCAGCGATTGCATCTACTGCAGCATCTGGATTTTTTTCTGCTTTAGCATAAGATTCAATTGTAGCTTTCATAAATCTTTTTGCTACATCAGCATTATTTTTAATAGTATCATTATGAGCACCTATACAGTATCCAACTTGATTTACTCCAAAATCAGAGTAAGGAAAAGCTACTGGTTGAGCACCACCGTTGGCTTTGATTTCAGCTGGTTTATCATCTAATCCACCTAAAATTCCTACAGAACCACCGCTAGCTTGTAAGTAGCTTGATACAAGAGCACCGTCTGGAACAACTGTTATATTAACATCTGATTCCTTAAGGCCAGCATTTTTTAAAACAATTGGGAAAAAAGTATTTACCCCAGCATTAGCTGTTGTTAATATTTTTTTTCCTTTTAAATCTTGAATTGTCTTAACTCCCGCATCAGGTCTTACTAGAACTGCTTCCGTTCCCATAGCATCAATTACACCAATTGACTTTAATGGTGCTCCTTTAGACACAAGATCTGTCATAGCTCCGCATGAACCATAAGAAAAATCACTGTCTTTGTTAGCCACTAATCTGTGTGCTGAACTTGATCCATTCCCTGATCTAATGTCCAAATCAATACCATGCTTAGCATATGTTCCATCAACAAATCCTAATGCAAAGCCTGCATGTGATCCGTAATACATCCAATTCAATCTTAATTTAACCTTATCTGCGGCAAATGAAGTTGAAGCCGTTAATAAAAAAATAACTGCAATTTTGCAGATATTATTTATAAGTTTAATCATATTGTCCCCTATCTGTTATTATTTTTAATAGTGTCTCAATAATTTTTAGAAAATAAACTATTTAAAACGACAAATTATCATTATTTATAAAAAAAAATTGTTTAAATACCTCTTTAATTCTATGATATTATCATAAATGAATAAAATTATGTCGTTAATAATTAACTTTTTAATCAATTAATATTATGAAAAAAAAAACTTTTTCATTTGATATTATTCTCCAACCAGAATTTCCATCTAACTCGCTGGTCTTAATACAGGAAGCGCTAAGAATAACTAATCAATACAGAATTAATGAAATTTTTAAAAGTAAGCTTATAACAATCGATGCAAAAAAAATTAGATCAAGCAACGGACAATGGTGGAAAGCTGATGGTGGATTAGAAGCTATTAAAAATCCAGATTTTATAATTGTTATAGGTGGTAATTTACCTGTACAAAAAAAATCAAAAAAATTATTTTCTACATTAAGAATAGCGCATAAAAATTTATCTAAAATAATTGCAGTTGATACTGGAGCTTTTTTAATTGCTGAATCTGGTTTAATTAATAAAGATACAGTTGTTTGTACTCATTGGGAAACTAAAAGTAATTTTATAGAAAGATATCCAGACATCAAAGTTGTAGAGAATATTTATACTATAAATGCTAATGGACTAATGTTTGCTGCAGGTGGAATATCTACTTTAGATTTAATACTAGAGTGTGTTAAAAAAATAAAAGGTAAAGATTATTCTGACGAAATTGCACATGCTTTAATTTACAGACCCAGAGAAAAATTAACAAAGCAAAAAAGTGAGTCATATAATTTGCCAACGGATAATATATGCCAAAAATCAATTTTAATAATGGAAAAAAATATTGAAACACCAATCAAAATAAATCAGATAGCAAAAAAACTTAATATATCTTTGAGAACATTAGAGCGTAAATTTTATAAATTGTATAAAATATCTCCAATTAAATATTACGTTAATTTAAGAATAAAATTTGCTAGAAACATTCTTTTTTATGATGATCGCAAAATTAATGAAATATCAAGCATTGCTGGATTTAACTACAATTCAGTATTTATTAATTCATTCAAGAAAATTTATAATAAAACACCTTCTGAATACCGAAAATATTTTAGAAAACAACAATTTGATAAATCTTTTCGAAAAAATTAATTTAAACTAAGCTGTAAAAATATTGAAGGATAAAGTATAATTTAAATTAAAATTAATCAGGGTTAGCAGTTAAAGTTTTAATCTCTAAAACATTTTCATTAGGATCTTTTACAAAGAAGGTTTCCTGTTCATACTTGGTTCCTTTAAATCTTAGATAAGGCTCATCGTAATATTTAGTACCATTCTCTTTTAATCTTTTTTTAAGAGCGTCAAAATCTTTTCTTGAAAGATGCACGCCAAAATGAGGGACAGAAACATTACCCATATCAACATCATGCCTTTCGTTATCCAATTTATGCTGACTTGCATGAAGAGTTAATTCATTTCCCCAAAAATCAACATCAGCCCATTCTTGAGCAGAATTATCTAATCTGCAGCCTAATGTTTCACTGTAAAATTTTTTTGCAATCTCTAAATCACCACAAGGAACTGCTAGGTGAAAACAGTTAGTATTTCTATACATAATTCTCCTCTTTAAATTTAAATTATAATGACTATATAAACTTCACTTTAATTTCAACTATCAAAATAATATGAGTAATTTTTTACAATCTATAATTGATCGAGATCCTGCTGCTAAATCTAAACTAAGTTTGATTTTAACTTATCCTGGTGTGAAAGCTGTTTTTTTTCATAGAATAGCAAATTTTTTTAGTGTTGCTAAATTTAATTTAATCGCAAGAATAATTTCTCAATTTTCAAGATTCTTAACTGGTATTGAAATTCATCCTGATGCAAAGATTGGTAAAAATCTATTTATTGATCATGGTATGGGAGTAGTAATTGGTGAAACTTCAGAAATTGGTGACAATGTTACCATTTATCATATGGCAACATTGGGCGGAATTGCTCCAAGTATTAATTCAAATAATCAACGTAATGTAAAGAGGCACCCAACAATTGAAGATGAAGTTGTGATAGGATCTGGTGCACAAGTTCTTGGTCCTGTTCGAGTTGGGAGATGTGCAAAAATTGGAGCTAATGCAGTTATTACAAAAGATGTTCCGGAAAAAGCAGTGATGGTTGGAATACCTGCAAAAAATGTAGGTGTAGCTGATAATGAATTCAAGCCTTATGGTATTACATCGGATAGTGATACAAAATCAGATTAATGAAAATTATTCAAAACGATTTTATTTCTGGGATTGGCAATACTCCCTTAATAAAATTAAAAGCAGCATCAGAAATTACTGGTTGCAATATTTATGGTAAAGCAGAATTTTTAAATCCAGGTGGTTCAGTTAAAGATAGAGCGGCGCTTGCACTAATTAAAGATGCGCAGGAAAAAAAATTAATTTCAAAAGGTGGAACTGTTGTTGAAGGAACAGCTGGTAATACTGGAATTGGTTTAGGGCTTTTGGGAAATTCTTTAGGTTACAAAACTATTATTGTAATGAATAATAACCAAACTCAAGAAAAAAAAGATTTACTAAGAAACTTGGGCGCTGAACTTAGATTGGTTGCACCAAAGCCTTATAAAGATGATAATAATTTTGTAAAAATTGCAGCAAGACTAGCTGATGAGTTAAGACCATTAAATAATAATGGTGTTATCTGGGCTAATCAATTTGACAATACTGCAAATGCTAAAGGACACTATGAAGGAACTGGACAAGAAATTTGGAGTCAGACAGAAGGTAAAATTGATGGATTTATTTGTTCATCTGGAACTGGTGGAACTATTTCAGGAGTGAGTAATGCTCTTAAAGAAAAGAACAAAGATATAAAAATTTATTTATCAGATCCTAAAGGGTCAGCACTATATAATTATATAAAGAATGGTGAATTAAAATCTGAAGGTGGCTCAATTACTGAAGGAATTGGCTCAAGTAGAATTACTAAAAACTTTGAAAATGCAAAAATTGATGACGCTTATTCGATCGATGATCATGAAGCACTTCCAATTCTCTATGACCTAATATTTAATGAAGGCTTAAGCCTTGGTACAAGTTGTGGAATTAATATTGCAGGTGCAATTAGGTTAGGTAAACAATTAGGACCTGGAAAAACTATTGTTACAATTTTATGTGATCGAAGTGACAAATACTCAACAAAAATGTTTAATAAAAAGTTCCTTGAAGAAAAAGGATTACCTTACCCTAAATGGCTTTAAGCATAAATCTTCCAATATAACCTTTTACTTTTAAAAAATTGATTTTGAATATTTTTTCCAGTTATCTTGATAATGCCTAGTATTTTCTAATACTGATTTTTTTTCTTCATCTGTTACTTCTCTAATAACTTTTCCTGGAGATCCAACTACTAAAGAATTGTCAGGAATAACTTTATTTTCTGTAATTAATGATTTTGCACCAATAATACAATTTTTTCCAATCTTAGCATTATTAAGTATAACTGCACCAATTCCAATTAAACTATTATCTCCTATCGTACATCCATGAAGCATAACAAGATGTCCAACAGTTACATCTTTACCAACTTTTAATGGAAAACCTGGATCAGTATGTAAAACGCTTCCATCTTGAATATTTGATCCTTCACCAATATGGATATTTTCAATATCTCCGCGTAAAACTGCATTAAACCAAATACTGGTGTTTTTCTCTAATGTGACATCACCTATTATATTTGCATTTGGCGCTACCCAATTTTCGCCAGAGTTTTTTGGTTTTTTATCTTTTAAATCATAAAACATAATTTATATATTCTTACAGTATGCCAATTCAAACTCCAATATGTGATTTTGGTAAAAAAGCATTACCATTCGAATTAAAATCAACTGATAACAAAATTATTTCACTAAATGACATCAAAGGAGAAAATGGAACTTTAATTATGTTTATTTGTAATCATTGTCCTTATGTAAAAGCTGTCACTAAAGATATTGTACACGATTGTGAAGAATTAAAAAAACTAGGAATTAATTCAGTTGCAATTTGTTCTAATGACTCTGATAATTATCCTGAAGACTCTTTTGAGAACATGATAAAATTTTCAAAAAATAATAATTTTAATTTTCCTTATTTAATTGATGAAACTCAAAAAGTAGCTAAAGCTTACGATGCAACATGCACACCAGATTTTTTTGGCTATAATAAAAATTTAGAGCTTCAATATAGAGGACGAATGAGAGAATTAAAAAATCTAATACCTGTTAGAGATAATGAAAGCGATCTATTAAAAGCAATGAAACAAATTTATGAAACAGGAACAGGTCCTAAAGATCAAATCCCTAGTGCTGGATGTGGTATAAAATGGAAGTATGATTAATGTATTTAATTGTAACTAGATCTTTTCCGCCTGAACTTGGTGGCATGCAAAGCTTGGTGTGGGGTCTTTCAAGAGAACTTTCTAAAAACTTCATGATAAAAGTTTTTGCAGATTATATAGAAAATCATAAAACTTTTGATGAACAGGCATCATTTTCTATTGAAAGAGTTGGTGGAATTAAACTGCTTAGAAAATATAGAAAAGCTCAATTAATTAATGAATGTATTAAAGAAAATAAAATAGAAGGAATTATTGCTGATCACTGGAAAAGCATAGAGCTTATAAAATCAAATAAAAAGAAATATTGCTTAATTCATAGTAAAGAAATTAATCATCCTCGTGGAACAAGTTTAAACAAACGTATTTTAAATGTTTTAAATAATGTTGAAAAAATAATTGCTAATTCTGAGTTTACAAAAAAATTAGCAATTAATTGTGGGGTAAATGAAAACAAAATTATTGTAATTAATCCAGGAATAGATCCTGCTGATGAATTAGATAAGAAATCATTAGATAAAGTTGAAAGCCTTCTTAAAGTAAAAACACCAAGATTAATTACCGTTTCAAGATTTGATAAAAGAAAAAACCATGAAAAAGTTGTTATGGCTTTAAGAAATCTAAAACAAATTCATCCAGATGTTGTTTACATTTGTGTCGGTTATGGTGATGAAGAAGAAAATATTAAAAAACTTGTAAAAGAGCTAGATTTAGAGGCACAAGTTATGTTCTTCAGAGATATTAGTAATGAATTAAAAAACGCTTTAGTTGCTAAATCAAATATATTTGTCATGCCCTCAGTTATTCATAAAAAATCTGTTGAGGGATTTGGTATTGCCTATGTTGAAGCTGGACAATATGGAATTCCATCTATTGGTGGAAAAGATGGTGGTGCAGCTGATGCAATTGAACATGAAAAGACTGGATTAATTTGTGATGGAAATAATTTGGATGATATTTATTCATCTATCAATTCAATGTTAGAAAATAAAAAATATTTAGAATACGGAAAAAATGCTAAAGATACTGTCTCTAAATTTTATTGGTCTAATATTATTGAAAAATATAAAGAAATTCTAAACTAAGATTGTTTACCTTAAAGATTTACATATAGTGATTTTGTAATGTTGAAAATAAAACTTGATTA
Organism: uncultured Pelagibacteraceae bacterium; assembly: GCA_902591185.1. GTDB lineage: Bacteria > Pseudomonadota > Alphaproteobacteria > Pelagibacterales > Pelagibacteraceae > Pelagibacter. Next base: position 302 of record CACIZU010000025.1, on the reverse strand, counting down.
AGTTTTAAGGTTAATTTCCCTTATTTCTTTTATTTTTAGCTTTCTTTTTATTGTTTTGTTGCTTTTTCTTTTGAACATTTTTCTTCTTATTTATTTTCTTTTTAGGTGGCTTTTTCTTGACTACTTTTTTCTTTTTAGGTGGCTTTTTCTTAACTACTTTTTTCTTTTTTGTTGGCTTTTTCTTAACTACTTTTTTCTTTTTTGTTGGCTTTTTCTTAACTTCTTTTTTCTTTTTGGTTGGTTTTTTCTTAACTGCTTTTTTCTTTTTATTTGATTTTTTCTTAACTGCTTTTTTCTTTTTT
>CACIZU010000024.1 GCA_902591185.1 uncultured Pelagibacteraceae bacterium | reverse complement strand
ATAAAGCAAATATAATCCATTAGAGCCTTGCTGTGTAATTTCAAAAGCAGTAACGGGACCATTAATAATACTCGCTTTACCACTCATTCCTAAAAAAATAACAATAAGACAAAGCGGAATACCTAGTACCAATGATCCTATGGAGTTTGTCCAAGCTTTTTTTCGTTCACTAAAACCAGTGTATAAAACATCAACTCGAACATGACCTTCGTGCATTAAAGCATATGCACTTGCGAAAAGATAAAGAGCTGAATACCAAAAACGAACTAGATCTCCTTGAAAAGCTTGCTCATACTCAAATATAAATCTGGATAAAACAATTGTAAATTCACTACCAACAACTAAAATTGCTAACCAAATAAAACCTACTGATCTTGTAAAATATCCAATGATAAATGAAATTAATATTAAAGGAAAATGAACATAAGTAATTCTAAAGTTTGGAATAACTAATTTTACTCTCAAATATTCACCAAAGATTGGACCAGTTAATTTTTCAACAACCATAAATGAAACTATTGCATCTGCAATTCCAACGATCAAAACTGCCCAAAAAGAAGATCTAATAATATAAGCTGTAAATTTAGTAAGAATTTCTGCATCAGATTCTAAAGTTCGGTTAATAGATTTAAATACATAAAAAATTACTAATAATACTGAAATAAAATAAAAAAATAATTGTATAAAAGAAAAAGTTAGTACTGATCCTTCTAAAGGTTTGCTTAATTTTTTAAATCCAAATAAACCATATTGTGAAAATAACTGTTTAATTCCAGGCCAATCAAACCAAATTGTTAAAACATTATTGATTAAAAAAACAAAAGTAATAGCCAATATTGAATAACTAAACATCCTAATCAATGTCGATAAATTATTTTTTGTAACCATAAAATAAAAAACTCTATCTAATAAAATCTCCTCAAAAAAAAGGGCCCTTAATAAAGGGCCCTTATATCAAATTTCAATATAACTTTTAAGTATTATTAAATACCTAAAGCTCTATTTCTTTGTTGAATATATGGTGAGTCAGACAAGTTAGTCCAAGCACCAATTTCTTTACGCGCTTTAACAAAAGCTGCATGCGTTCTAGCTGCAAGGTCGCTGTGTTGCTGAACTTCATCGTAAACTTCAGCAGCACCTTTAGCAAAAGCGTCATAAACTTTATCATTAAATTTCTCAAGTTTAACACCATGATCATTTACTAGACGAGCTAATGCAGCACCATTTTTAGCATTATACTCAGCCATTGTAATCTCGTCTGCCCAAGCACACGCAGTCTTAATTGTCATTTGATCTGATTTTGTTAAGCTTGTAAACCATGACTTGTTAACACCACATGCTAACATTGAACCAGGTTCGTGCATACCAGGATAGTAATAGTATTTCGCAGCTTCATGGAACTTCATAGCTTCGTCATTCCAAGGACCTACCCATTCAGTTGCATCAATTGCTCCTGAAACAAGGTTTTCATAAATTTGTCCACCAGGAAGTGAAATTGGAGAACCTCCAAGTTTTCCAAGAACTTGTCCTCCTAATCCTGGCATACGCATTTTTAAACCTTTAAAATCATTAGCTGATCTAATCTTTTTATTAAACCAACCACCCATTTGAACTCCTGTGTTACCAGCAATAAAACTTTGAGTTCCATAATCATCACACAATTCGTCCCAAAGCTCTTGTCCTCCACCATGGTGTATCCAAGCGTTTATTTCTGAATAAGTAAAACCAAATGGACATGCTGTAAAATATCCAAAAGCTGGGTGTTTTTTTACCCAGTAGTAATCTGCAGCATGATACATTTGCGAGTTACCTGATGCAACTTCATCAAATGAGTCAAATGCTTTTACTCTTTCTCCAGAAGCATAATAAGTAACTTGTATACGTCCATCACTCATATCACTTAGTCTTTTTGCAAATCTTTGTGCACCTGTACCTAGACCTGGAAAATCCCTTGGCCAAGTAGCTACCATTGCAGCTTCTACTCTTTCAGCAGCAACAGCTGGAGCAGCTAAAGATGATGCAGCAACCGCAGCAACACCTGTTGCAGCAGCAGCTTTAAAGAACTTACGTCTTGAAGGTAATTTTCCCTTCAATGATTTTTTTTCTTTAATCATATTCTTCTCCTCTTTAAGTTAATTAACTAATTAAGATTTAAACATATTATGCTTCTTGAGTCATAGTTAATTTGTCTCAATTAAATAATAACGTAAAAGATTTGATCTAAATCAACAATAAATACAATCTGAAATTGAAATTGAAATTATATTAATTTTTTATCAGCTAATATGTTTAACTTGCTTGACCTAAGTAATTAACCATAAAGACACCTATTACAATTAAACAAATTCCGATGAAACCATAAGCATTGGGTACCTGATTATATTTTAGAATTCCAAATAATACTACTCCTGCAACGGTTAATCCACTATATGTGGAATAACTAAAAGCCACAGGGATTACAGACATTGCTTTAGCAAGTGAAAACATAGTAACGGTCATTAATAATAAGCAAGCTATTGTTGGGGATAATTTTGAAAAACCATCTGAGATTTTAGCAAAACTATTAGCAGCAATACCGGTGGTAATTCCTAAAGCTAAAATTAAATAACCTGTAAATGGTTTCATATGATTTTTTTGATTAGTTTAAATCAAAAACCTTGCCTGGGTTCATAATATTATTTACATCTAAACTTCTTTTAATTGCTTTCATCACAGGTAAATTATCTGCATGTTCTCTTAATAAGTATTTCTTTTTCTGTAGTCCAATTCCATGCTCTCCAGTAATTGTTCCTTCTAATTCTAAAGCTTTATCAATTAGTTTATCACTAAAATTTCTAATTATTTCATATTCACCTTCTTTTGAAGGATCATAAATAACTGTTACATGAAAGTTTCCATCTCCTACATGACCAACCATTGGTGCTTTTAAACCATGTTGCTGAATTTCATTTTCAGAAAATTTAATACATTCAACAAGTTTTGAAATCGGAACACAAACATCTGTTGCATATATTTTAACATTTGTTCCTTGCGATTTAACCGCATAATAAATTTCATGTCTTGCTTTCCATAATTTATTTCTTTCCTCGAGAGACTCTGCCCATTTAAAATCACTACCACCGTTATTTTTTGATAATTCTTCAACAATATTAATTGACTCTTTATTAGATGGTTCACTTCCATGAAATTCAAAAAAAAGAGTTGGTAATGGTTCTGCTTTATCTAACTTTGAATATTTGATGCTTATTTCCATTTGATCTTTATTAAGCATTTCTATTCTTGCAATAGGAATTCCATATTGAATAACTTCCTGGGCTGTTAAAACTGCTGATTCTAAATCTGGAAAATGACAAACAGCACTCATTATACTTTCTGGTATCGGAGAAAGTCTTAAATGTACCTCAGTTATAATTCCTAATGTTCCTTCAGAACCTATAAATAAATTTGTTAAATTATAGCCTGCTGAAGATTTTTTTGCTCTAGTGCCAGTTTTTATTATTTCTCCATTTGGTAATACAACTGTTAATCCAGTAACAACGGTCCGCATAGTTCCATATTTAACTGCCATGGTTCCTGAAGCAGAACATGCGGCCATGCCTCCTAGTGCAGCATCCGCACCAGGATCTATTGGAAAAAAGACTCCATCTTCCCTTAAATATTCATTCAACTGTTTTCTAGTTACATTTGCTTGAACTCTGCAGTCAAAATCAGCAGCGTTAACACTTAAAACTTTATTCATTTTTTCTAAAGAAATTGTAATACCTTTTTCATTACCAACAGCATGGCCTTCTAATGACGTGCCAGTTCCAAATGGAACTACTGGAACTTTGTTCTCGTTACATAATTTAAGGATTTTTGAAACTTCTTCATTTGATTCAGGAAAAACTACTGCTTGAGATAATACTGGTTCATATGCATCCTCACCTCTTGCATAATTTGCTCTTGTGCCTTCTGATATAGAAATTCTATCTTTTAAAATATCAGTTAGTTTTTCTTTAAGTGAATCATCCATTTTATATATTAATATTATAAAAACTAATTAAGAAAAATATACTTAAATTAACCTAACATTTTTTTAATATTTTCTAAGGCTTCGGAAATATTCTCTCTTGAGGCCGCATAACTAAATCTAACATAGTCCTGAGCTGTATTTCCAAATGCTGTACCAGGAACAATTGCAACACCAGCCTCATACATACATTTTTTTGCAAATTCTGCTCCTGTCATCCCAGTACCTTTAATTTTAGGAAATGCGTAAAAAGCTCCACCTGGCAAACTACATTCTACTCCTGGTAATTCATTCAATAATTTGTGAATTAAATTTCTTCGTTCAGTAAATTCTTTCATCATTAAATTTATTGATTCATCTGATCCATCTAATGCTGCAATACCTGCGTATTGAGTAGGTGCATTTACACATGATACGCTGTTGATTAGCAATTTAACAATATGTTCAATACATTCTTTGGGCCAATAACTCCAACCTAATCTCCATCCTGTCATTGCATATGTTTTGCTCCACCCATCTAAAACAATTAATCTATCCTTAAGTTCAGGATAATTAAAAAAAGATGGCATTTCTTTACCATCAAAAATTTGTCTACTATAAATTTCATCACTAAAAATAATTAAGTTTGGATATTTTTTTAACCCATTTGCTAAATAATCTATTGCTGATTTTTCAACAAAACTTCCTGTAGGATTATTAGGATTAATTATAACCAACATTCTTGTTTTTTCATTTATTAAAGATAAAATTTTTTCTGGATCAAATTTTAAATCCTTATTATCCAAAATACTATAAGGCACTGCTTTGGCACCAGTATAATTTATCATTGATTCATAAACAGGAAACCCTGGGTCAGGATAAATAATTTCTGCACCTGGCTCTCCAAACATTGAAATAGCAAAGTACATTGTGGGTTTTCCTCCAGGTGTTATTATAATTCTATCTGAATGAATATCTGCTCCATAAAGTTTTTTTATTTTTCTACAAACTGCTTCTCTACATTCTGGTATTCCATTTGATACAACATATCCATGATGACCGTCATCTATTGCTTTTTTTGCAGCTTCCATTACATGTGTTGGAGTCTTAAAATCTGGTTGGCCTATACCTAGATTTATCATTTTTTTTCCAGTTGCTTCAATTTTTTTTGCTTCAGCTAATATTGCAAAAGCAGACTCTGTTCCCAATCTTTCAAGATTTTTTGCAAATTTCATTATTTTATTTTCTATAAATTATTTTTGAATGATCAAGTTCATTCAAATTTTTACAACCCAATAATATCATGTTTCTTCTTATTTCTGAGTGCATGTTTTCAAGTAGTCTTTCAACTCCCTGTTGTCCTCCAGCTCCTAAACTAAATAAAAAAGCTTTCCCAAAACTACAAGCTGTAGCTCCTGCCGCAAGAGCCTTTAAAACATGAGTTCCTCTTCTAACTCCGCCATCAAGAATGATTTCCAGTTTATCACCAACTGCATCTTTAATAGCTTTAACTTGATCAAATGGTGATCTAGATCCATCTAGCTGTCTACCTCCATGATTAGAAATCATTATTGCTGTACATCCAATATCTATTGCTCTTTTTGCGTCTTCAACTGACATGACTCCTTTTAGAGCCATAGGACCATTCCATTTTTTAATACAATACTCAGCATCTTTCCAATTCATTGCTGGATCATATTGTTCGTTAATATATTCCATAACTGACTTAGCAATATTTGTACCTTTATCTGTTTTTTCTTTTAAATTTGCTAATTCAAATTTTTTATGTGTAAAATAATTAAACACCCACTTAGGTCTCATCGCAAAACTTAAAAGACTTTCTAAATTAAATTTTGGTGGAGTTGTAAATCCTGTACGATGATCTCTTTCTCTATTTCCCGCAACAATTGTATCAACTGTAATACACATGCCATTAAAATTAGTAGACTTACAACGATCAATTAAATCGTCAGTAATTGATTGATCTTTATGTATATATAATTGAAAAATTTTAGGCCCACTTGATATATTTGAAACTTCTTCAATAGAAAAGGAAGCCATTGTAGACATACTATAAATTGTTCCATACTTTTCCGCAGCTCTTGCTGAAGCTTTGTCTCCATCAGGATGATATAAACTTTGCATAGCCGTAGGGGATAAAAATAGCGGCATACTTATTTTTGTTCCAAAAACGGTTGCTGATAAATCAGGCTCACCAACACTATTTAAAATGCCTGGAACAAGATCACAGTCATTAAATGCTTCAGTATTCCTGTTTAGAGTTACCTCATCATCAGCTCCACCATCTATGTAATGAAATATTGGAGATGGTAATTTTTTTTTTGCTAGTTTTCTAAAATCATTAAAATTATAGCAATCTTTTATATTCATTTATTTCTAAATCTTAAATTATTTCTATTTAACTCACTAATCTTTGTGCAACCCATAAGCTTCATGTCTCGCTCCAACTCAAGACGATATTGATTTATAGCTCTTTCAACACCGGCCTGTCCAGCAGCAGCTAAAGCATAAAGATAAAGTCTTCCACCAGAGCATGCTTTTGCCCCCAAAGATAAAGCTTTAAGCATATGAGTTCCTCTATGAATTCCACCCTCACAGATAATATCAAGCTTATCACCAACAGCATCAACAATTTCAGCTAGCTGATCAAATGGTGCTCTAGATCCATCTAATTGTCTACCTCCATGGTTAGAAATCATTATACCAGTACAACCAATATCAACTGCTCTCTTTGCATCATCAACACTCATTACACCTTTTAATGCAAAGTGTCCTCCCCATTGAGAACAAAGTTTTTCAGCATCTTTCCAATTCATTGATTGATCTAACATGCTAGAAAAATAATTACCTATTGAGGTTGCTGTGCTAGTTCCCTCACTAACATGATCTTGTAAATGTGGTAACTCAAATTTTCCTTTAGTTAAATAGTTAATTCCCCACATTGGTTTTGAAGCAAAACTAAAAAGACTAGACAATGTAAGCTTTGGAGGTGATGTAAATCCAGTCCTTAAATCTCTCTCTCTATTTCCTCCAGTAATCGTATCAACAGTTAACGCCATAACATCAAATTTTGCAGCCTTAACTCTTTCCATTACAGCATCATTTAATCCTCTATCTTTATGAAAATAAAATTGAAACATTTTTGGTGTGTTTACTAATGAAGCAATTTCCTCTACACTAACCGTAGCAAGTGCGGATACACCAAACATTGTATTGAATTTTTGAGCTGCTTTTCCAACAGCTCTTTCTCCATCATAATGAAACAATCTCTGCAAAGCCGTGGGTGCAAGATAAAAAGGTAAATCTAATTTTTTTCCAAATATAGTTGTAGATAAATCTACATTTTCAACACCTCTTAAAACATTTGGAACTAAATCGACATCATTAAAAGAATTAGTATTTCGATCATAAGTAATTTCATCGTCAGCAGCTCCATCTATATAATGAAAAATTGGTGAAGGTAATTTTTTTTTGGCTAATTTTCTAAAATCATCAAAATTATAACAATCATTTATATTCATAAATGTTGTTATTAAAAGTTTTTCAAGAAATTAAACATATAACTATTTGCTCCAGGATTTTTATCTCCTAAACTAGCATTAGATATATGATTATAAGAAAAACCTAATTCACTACTTTGCGATAAGTCAAGTGATAATTGAACTTCACTTTTAAACTCGAGCATATGTCCAAGATCCTTACCATCTCCTTCATGATACAATCCTGGAGTAAAACTTGGAGTAATATTTAAAGCTCCAATTTTATATTGAGCCTGTACTCCTGTATAAATATAGCTTGCGTTATCCGATGTAATTAATGCCCCTGTAACTGGTGAAAGATTTCCTAAAAAAGTATCCCTATTAAGACTTTCATTTTGATGCTGAATACCAACCAATGTGGATCTCTTTCCATCATCACTAAAGTCAAACATACCAGTATAAAGATTAAACTCGGTATTTTGATCGCTAGCTTTTAACTCTTCAGCATTTAATGAAAATGCATAAAATACTAAAAAAAGACTTAAGCAAAAATTTTTTAAAATCATTTTTGATATATTATTTTTTTTTAATTATAAAACTTTTAGAGATTATTGCACCTCCAATTAAAAATATCAATATTGGTAATAACCAAAGTATATACGTGTTTTTATTAAATTTGGGGTCATACAAAATCCATTCTCCATATTTATCTTTAAAATAACTATAAATTTGTTTTTCTGAAAAGCCTTCATTTAATTTTTTATCTACTAATACTTTTAAACTATTTGCAAACTCAGAGTCTGAGTCATAAACAGATTGTCCTTGACAGATTAAACAACGCAAATTTTTTGTAATTTTATTTTTTATAATTTCATTATTTGCTTTTAGATGGTTAAAAGAAAAAATAAAAAAAATGATTAAGAATAGTTTTAATATTTTCATTTTACAGTAAATCGAATTTCTTTGATTATTTTATTGTTAAGAGGTCCAATATATTTTTTTTTAACTTTATTATTATAAATTAAAAAAGACTCTGGTACACCGTATGCTCCCCATTCGATAGCTTTAGTACCATCTTTATCAAAAATTATCTTTTTATAAGGATTTCCAAGTTCATTTAAAAAATTCTTAGCATTAATTTTAGTATCTTTGTAATTTATGCCAATTACTTCAATATTTTTATTTTTAGTTAAGTCCATCAATAAAGAATGTTCTTGCCTACAGGGCATACACCACGAAGACCAAATATTTAATAAGTAAAATTTGTTTAACTCAAAAATTTCTGATGAATTTACTATTTTGTTTGAATAAAATAACTCAGCTGAAAATGAAGGTATTTCATTATTAACCTTTGTTTCTGGAGTATAAAAATTTGTATCCTGCAAACCTTTATAAAAAATTATAAAAATAGATATAAAAACAAAAATTATAAAAATTGGAAAAAATTTATTTTTCATGTTCCTTTTTTATAAAGCTCATTAAACCACCAAAACTAATTAATACTACTGACAACCAAATCCAAATCATGAATGGTTTAACTTGATACCTAATATTAAAATAATCCTGATTTTGAACTAAATTAATAACTATAAATTTATCTGACATTAATGTTGTTTTAATATCTGCTTCACTAGTAACAATATTTGGCTGATTATAAATTCGTAACTCTGGCAACATATTTTCTATCTTTCCTTTTGAATTATGAATACTAAAATTACCAATAATTGATTGATAATTTTTTTCTTTTTCTTGATTAATACTCTCAAAAACTATTTTGGTATTTTCAGATTGGAAAGTTTCTCCAACTTTTAAATTGGCTATAATTTCGGTTGAAAATAAATTATTAAATAAAATACTCAAAATTAATAAACTAAATCCAAAATGAGCAATATTTTGAGAAATATTATTATGTATCTTAATAAAAAAATCTCTTAGAGTTATAAAAAATAAATACATAGAGCTCGAAATTAAGATTGTATTCAAAAGAAATTTAGTATCAAAATTTTTAACAATTAGAAAAGATAATAAAATAGAAATTGCTAACAAGATAATTAAATAAAATTTATCTTTTAAATTAGACTTTATCCATTTTAATTTCGGACCAACTGCCATCATTAATAAAAAAGGGATTAAAAATGGGATTATCAATTTATGATAAAATGGTGGCCCCACTGATATCTTCTGTGATGATAAAACATCTAAAAATATTGGATAAACTGTACCAATTAAAACCACAGACAAAAAATACATCATAAACCAATTATTAACTATTATTGAAGTTTCTTTACTTAACCAAAAGAGACTTGTGAAATTATTTTTATTATTTTTGTGAAAAAAGAAAAAAATTAATAATGAAAGAAAAATTAAACAAAATAAAAAGATTAGAATAAATAATCCTCTTTCTGGGTCATTTGCAAAAGTATGTACAGAGTTAAGAATTCCAGATCTAACTAAAAATGTGCCACACATACTTAGTGTAAATGTTGCTATAGATAAAATTATCACCCATGAAGTCAAAATTAGTTTTTTTTCTAAAACTAAAATACAGTGCAAAAGTGTTGTTAATGCTAACCATGGCATTAATGAAACATTTTCAACAGGATCCCAAAACCAAAAACCTCCCCAGCCCAACTCATAATAAGCCCAGATTGATCCTAATAAAATTCCGAGTGTTAAAAAAATCCATGAAATTAAAACCCATTTTTTTATATGTGAGGCCCAACTTTTATTAATTATATTGAGTGACGTTGCTGCTAACGCTGATGAAAAAATAATTGATGTACCAACATAACCTAAATACAAAATTGGCGGATGAATTGCTAAAGCAGGATCTTGTAATATTGGATTTAGTCCTAACCCTTCTTCTGGAGTTGGATAAAGGAAATTAAATGGATTTGATGTCTTGATTAAAAAAACAAAAAAACCAATTATTATCATTTGCTGAAATACTAAAGTTAAAATTTTATACTTAGTTGGTTGTTTTTTGCTTCTTAATAAAAATATCAAAATAAATAATGTTAATACAAATAACCAAAGTAAAAGACTTCCCTCATGATTTCCCCAGGTACCAGCAATTTTATAAAAAAGTGGTTTAGTTGTGTGAGAATTATTAAAAACAGTTTCGTTACTAAAGTCTGATAACACAAAAGATAAAATTAGGCATAAAAAACTAATTACTACAAAAAAAAATTGCAAAAATGTAAATGATAAAATCTTATTATCTAATAATTGATAATTTTGAAAATTTTTTACTGAAAAATAAATTATAATTAAACCAAAACATAATCCTAAAATTAATGAATAATATCCAATAACACTGTATAGCAATTTAGTTCTCCTCTATTGCTTTTTTTACTTCTGGCGGCATATAATTTTCATCATGTTTTGCTAAAATTTTAGTAGCAAAAAAGAAATTTCTGTCTTTTAAAAATCCTTCTGCAACCACACCCTTTTCTTCTTCAAAAAGATTTGGAACGGCGCCTGTATAAATAACATTTATTTCATTTTTGAAATCAGTAATTATAAATTTAATCTCTTTAGCGTTTATAGAAATAGAGTTTTTTTTAACCATTCCACCAACTCTAATTTTTTTTTTATCTATTTCTGTTAAAGCATTAATTTCAGAGGGTGACTGAAAGTATATTACATTTTCTTCAAGTGATTTTAAAACCAAAAAAACTGATAAAATTAAAGTTATTAAAATTATAACTACAAATAAAAATCTTAATTTAACTTTACGACCATACATGGTTCAAAAGTTAATTGTTTGTGGTGTTAGCTAAAATTTCTTTATTGATTCTTTGTAATTTTGCAGCATTAGCTTTCTCTGTGTTAAGAGATCCAAATTTAGCAACAAATTTATTTTTTTCTTTAACAAGTTGAATTTTTGTAACTAAATATAGAGCCGTAAAACTTAAAAGAGTAAAGCTAAAAGCAGATAACACGTATATTTCGTATCCATTCATAAAAAGTAATTCATTAATCATAATCTATCGAGGCCTTTATTTTTAATTTTTATCATTTCTGTATTATATTTCATTAAGAAAATTAGCAATGAAAAGAGAGCAAATGCCGCAGTCATTATCAATAAAGGGAAAAGCATTGAAGAATGGATTGAGCTTTTTGACAAAATATTAATTGATGCTGGTTGATGAAGTGTATTCCACCAATCAACAGAGTATTTAATAATAGGAACATTGATAATACCGAAGATTGTAACAATAGTACTGATCTTAAAAACTTTCTCTTCATTTTCATAAATTCTCCAAGAAATTAAGTACATTACATAGAAGAGCGCTAAGATTAACATTGAAGTAATCCGT
>CACIZU010000023.1 GCA_902591185.1 uncultured Pelagibacteraceae bacterium | reverse complement strand
ATTGAAAATCTTGATGAAAAAATTAATGAAAATTTATTCTTTACATTATTAAATATTATTGAACAGGATAACAAATATTTAATTATTACATCAAAAAAACCTATTGTTGATTTTTTATTTAAATTAGATGATTTAAATTCTAGATCTAAAAATTTTCTCTTATCAGTTATAGAAAAACCCGAGGATGACCTTATGTTTGCATTAATATTGAAAAATCTATCTGATCGTCAAATATCTATAGATAAAAAACTGATAGATTTTATTATTAAAAGAATTGATAGATCCTATGGCAAAATTTTTGATTTTATATATAAAATCGACAAAATTAGTTTAAAAAGAAAAAAGCCAATCGATTTTAAAATTATTAAAGAGGTTTTGGAGAATAATTGAATAAATATAGGACTCATAATTGTAACGAATTAAGAAAAGAAGATTTAGATAAAACAATTTCTATATCGGGATGGATCAATAAAAAACGAGATCATGGTAATATTTTGTTTATTGATCTTCGAGATAATTATGGAATTACTCAGTGTATTATAGATAAAGAAAATAAAAATTTTTTAGAACTAGAAAAAACTCAGTTAGAAACTGTTATTAAAATAGAGGGAAAGGTTGTTAATCGTTCGGATGAAACAATTAATAAAGATATTGACACGGGAGAAATAGAAGTTGCTATAGATAAATTTGAAACTTTAGGTATATGTAAAGAATTACCAATGCCTGTCTTTAGTGATCAGGAATACGCAGAAGATATTAGATTAAAATATAGATTTCTAGATTTAAGAAGAAAAAAAATTCATGAAAATATAATTTTAAGATCAAAAGTAATTTCACATATCAGAAACGAGATGATGAAATTCGGTTTTTTAGAATTTCAAACGCCAATATTAACTTCATCTAGCCCAGAAGGTGCAAGAGATTTTCTTGTTCCAAGTAGATTAAACCCTGGTAAATTTTATGCGTTACCTCAGGCTCCTCAACAATTTAAACAACTAATTATGGTTTCTGGTTTTGATAAATATTTTCAAATAGCTCCATGTTTTAGGGATGAGGATGCGAGAGCAGATAGAAGCCCAGGAGAATTTTATCAATTAGACTTAGAGATGTCTTTTGTTGAGCAAGAAGATGTTTTTAATGTAGTTGAAACTTTATTAGTTAATACTTTTAAAAAATTTTCAAATAAGAAATTAATTTATGATCAATTTCCAAAGATTTCATATGCAAATGCAATGTTAAAATATGGAACTGATAAACCTGATTTAAGAAACCCTCTAATCATAGAAGATATAACAGAGATTTTTACACGCGACGATGTATCGTTTGAAATTTTTAAGAAACTTGTAAAATCTGGTTCCAAAGTTAGATGTATATCAGCCAAGAATACAAAAGATAAGCCAAGAAGTTTTTTTGATAACATTGATAAATGGGCGAAAGATCAAGGTGCTTCAGGATTAGCGTATTTTACTTTGGAGGAAAATGGTGATCTTTCTGCAAAAGGACCTATAGGGAAATTTTTCTCAAAGAAAGCTCTGTTGGAAATAATGAAAATAACAAATTCAGAAGTTGGCGATAGTATTTTTATGGCTTGCGGTAAACAAAGCGATTTGGAGAAAATTACTGCTTTAGCTAGAGATAAAATAGCTCAAGATTTAGATTTAATTGATGATAAAATTTTTGCATTTTGTTGGATTGTTGACTATCCGATGTTTGAAAAAGATGAGACAACCAATAAAATTAAATTTAGTCACAATCCTTTTTCTATGCCACAAGGTAATTTAAGTGAAAAAGATTTTGAAAATCCTTTAGATATATTAGCTTATCAATATGATATTGTTTGTAATGGTATAGAGCTTTCTTCTGGAGCGATAAGGAATCATAAACCTGAACTTATGTACAAATTATTTTCAATTGCTGGTTATAATAAGAGACAAGTTGATGAAAAATTTAGTGGTATGATTAATGCTTTAAGCTTTGGAGCTCCACCTCATGGAGGAATTGCTCCTGGAATCGATAGAATTATAATGTTATTGGCAAATGAAAAGAATATTAGAGAAGTTACTATGTTTCCAATGAATCAAAACGCACAAGATTTAATGATGAAAGCTCCTTCAAACGTTACAGAGGAACAATTAAAAGAGCTTAATCTCACTTTAAAAACTAAAAAATAAAATTATTTTTTGCCTTTTAAACTTATTTTAACATCTGAGAGATCTACTAGATTTTTTTTGTAGTTATTTCTTACGAAGCCTTTGCTTGTTATATCTTTTACAATTTTTAATAATTGGTTTTGATCCTCAGATCCTTGTTCATCAGTTGAATTAGCATCATTACCTCCAATTGATGGTGTATGTGCTAAATCTTCTCTATTTTGATATGAAATTGCCAATTCTCTAAAAATATAATCTAATATCGAACTTGCACTTAATATTCTATCGTTACCTTGTACTTTTCCAGAAGGTTCAAATTTTGTGCCAACAAAGGCACTAATAAATTCATCTAGAGGAACACCATATTGAAGACCAAGAGATACAGCGATTGCAAAATTATTCATTAAAGCTTTTACCAATTCACCTTCTTTACTTGTATCAATAAAAATTTCTCCTATTTTACCATCTTCATATTCTCCAGTATGTAGATAGACTTTATGATCTCCAATAGTTGCTTTTTGGATATAACCTTTTCTTCTATCTGGCATACCAAATCTTCTTCCACCTCTTTCAGAAGTCTTATTTAAATTGGCAATGATATTTTCTTTATTTTGCAATGTTGTTTGGCTTGCTTCTGAAAAAACCTTAACTTTTTTACCTTCAATAACTTTATTGTTACTCGGGTCAAGACTTTTAGTTTTTCGATTGTCCAATTTAACATCTAAAACCTCAAATTTACCATCATCTCTTTTTTCAAGGTTTTTTAACTCAGTTTCATTAATATCATCCAAATAATGATTAACTTTAAAAGTACATGTGTAATAAGTCTCAACTAAATATTTTGCCATTAAACCTCAATTTAAATTTTAATTTGAATATTGAATCATTTTATTTATATACAAATTCATATTTTAGTCTAATTTAAATTATACAATTTTTAATTGAATAAATAAAAATATTTTATGTTGACATTTTTAAAAAAAATTTTCATTTGGTGGAATAAAGATACTTTTGGCACAAGATTAAAAACTATTTTTTTTGGAAAGCTTGTTGGCAATGATCAGCTAGGTAATAAATATTATGAAAGTAAAAATGGAAAAAGGTGGGTTATCTATGCAGACTCTATTGATGCATCAAAAATACCAGTTGAATGGTATTCTTGGATACATTTTACGCCTAACAAAATTGAAAAAACTCATAATCTTGAAAAATATGATTGGCAAAAACCTCACCAATCGAATTTGACTGGTACAGAAGAGGCTTATTATCCAAACAAAAATAAAGATGGTATTAAAAAAAGATATTCTAGCTGGAAAGAGTAAAAAAAATTTATTTCTTTTTAGTTTTTTGGTTTATTTTTTTTTATTTAACAGTTCAATTTCCCAAGATAATAAAGAAGGTGCCTTTACAGATTTAAAGATATTAGACAAAATAAGCTCTAAAAATACTTTAGTTAAGTTGAAAAATGGAGAGTTAATTACATTTAAAGATCTATCTATAAGAAGTTTAAAATGTAAAAATTCAGAATTTGATGATAATCCTGAAATTACTGCCTATATACAAGTTAAAGATTTAACTGATAATAACAATGATGAAGTATTTGTGTTTAATGGTTGGATGTTTTCTTCAAGTCCTTCAATAACTCCTTTTGATCATCCCGTATATGATGTTTGGCTTGTAAATTGCTATTAAACAATAGTGTCTTTATCAAGCCAACTAACGTTAAAGTCAGAATTAATAAATTTTTTGTGGCTTAATAGTTTTTTATGAAGAGGAATAGTTGTTGTAATCCCCTCAATAACGAATTCATCTAGAGATCTGTTCATTCTTTGAATTGCTTCAGTTCTATTCCTTCCATGGCAAATTAATTTACAAACCATACTGTCATAATAAGGTGTTACTTTGTAGCCTTGAAATATGGCTCCATCTACTCTTGTTCTAAAGCCTGATGGCTGATGACACATACTAATTGTTCCTGGAGATGGTTGAAAATTTTTACTAGCATCCTCAGCATTAATTCTACATTCAATTGCATGACCTCTTGGATTTATATCACTTTGATTAAGTGCTGTTTCTCCAGAAAAAGCAATGTAAATTTGTTCTTTAATAATATCAATTCCTGTCACCATTTCGGTCACAGGATGTTCAACTTGAACTCTTGTGTTCATTTCTAAAAAGTAAAATTTTTTATCTTCATAAATAAACTCTACAGTTCCAGCACCCATATAGCCTATTTTAGCCACCATTTTTACTGTTCTTTCAAATAAATCTTTTCTTATTTCATCGTTAAGAACTGGACTTGGCGTTTCTTCAATTAATTTTTGATGTCTTCTTTGAACAGAACAATCTCTTTCATGGAGGTGAACAACCCTGTTTTTAGCTGCTAAAATTTGAACTTCAATATGTCTTGGGTTTTGGAAAAATTTTTCAATATAAACCTCATCATTTCCAAAATATTTTTGTGCTTCCGATTTAGCAGTAGAAAATAAAGTTTCAAACTCTTCTTCTTTGTGAACAATTTTCATTCCTTTTCCACCACCACCACCTGAAGCTTTAATTAAAACTGGAAATCCAATTTTTTTGCATAAATCTTTAGCTTGAGCTATATCAGTAACACCACTCTCAGAACCTTCTATTACAGGTAACCCATTTTCTTTTGCTATTCTTTTAGCTTGGATTTTATCACCCATCATTTCAATATGTTTTGAAGATGCACCAATAAAACTTATTTTATTTTCTTCAAGTATTTTGGCAAAACTTGCATTTTCAGACAAAAATCCATATCCAGGATGTACAGCGTCTGCATTTGTAAGTTCAATCGCAGACATTAAGTTTGGTATGTTTAAATAGCTATTTGCAGGTTGGTGAGATCCTATACAAACACTTTCATCTGCCATTCTCACATGCATACTTTCTCTATCTACGTCAGAGTGAACAGCTACTGTTGGGATTCCCCATTCTTTACAAGCTCTTATAATTCTAACCGCAATTTCCCCACGGTTTGCAATTAAAATCTTTTTAAACATTATTTTATTCTAGAATAATAATAGTTTGACCAAACTCAACAGGATGACCATCTTCAACACAAATTTCTTTTACAACACCATCGGCGGTAGAAGGAACATGGTTCATGGTTTTCATTGCTTCAACAATCATTATGGTATCACCCTTTTTAATTTTTTTTCCTACTTCAACAAATTTTTTTGCGCCAGGTTCTGGTGAGTGATAAGCAGTGCCAATAATTGGTGAAGTGATTTCTGTTCCTGATTTGATATTTACTTTTGTTGAGACATTTTTATTTTGAGTGTTAACAGATGGCGATGTGATTGTCGGTTGATTACTGATAGATATATTATTTTTTGATACTTTAATTTTAGTATCTTTTTCAGTAATTTCAATTTCTGTGAGATTAAATTCTTTTAAATAATCGCTTAATTCTTTAATAATACTTTTATCAATTTTCATTTTTTAAAATCTTTTGTATTGAAATTATGGCCAAAATATAACCTTCTGCCCCTAAACCAAAAATTCCGCCTGTTGCTATATCACTAATTAGCGATTTATGTCTAAATTCTTCTCTTTTATAAATATTTGAAATATGTAGTTCAATTATTGGTTTTTTAAACAAATCTAGAGCATCTCTAATCGCAACAGATGTGTGAGTAAATCCCGCAGCATTGATTATCATACCGTCATATTTTTTTCTAGCATCTTGGATTAAATTTACTAGTTCTCCTTCAACATTTGATTGGGTAAATTCCAATTCAATTCCAATCTCATTTGATTTTTTTAAGCAATTTTCTTTTAATTCTTTAAAAGTTGTCGATCCATATTGTGATTGTTCTCTTTCACCTAATAGATTAAGATTTGGACCATTAATAATAATAATTTTATTATTCATTCAACACTTATATACGATGAAAAAAATAAAAAAAATAAAAATTAGAGTGAATGGTAAAGTTAAATCTATATCCGATAATTATAGTGTATCAGATTTAGTAAAAAATCTTAAAATTCCTTTGAAAAAAGTAGCAATTGAACTTAATCAAGAAATAATAGATAAAAAAAATATTAGTAATATAAATTTAAAAAAAAATGATAAAATTGAAATAGTTCATTTTATTGGAGGTGGTTAAGTGAAAAGTGATAAATTAATTATCGCAAAAAAAAAATTTAATTCTAGATTGATTGTTGGCACAGGAAAATACAAGAGTATGTCTGAGTGCGCAAAAGCAATTAAACTTTCAGGAGCAGAAATTGTAACTGTTGCAGTCAGAAGAGTTAATATAACAGATAAAAAAAAACCACTTCTTATGGATTATATTAATCCAAAGAAAATTACATATTTACCAAATACAGCTGGATGTTTTAATTCAAAAGAAGCTTTGAGGACTCTTAGATTGGCTAGAGAAATAGGAGGGTGGAAATTGGTTAAATTAGAAGTTTTAGGAGATAAACAAAATTTATTTCCAGATATGATTGAAACTTTAAAGTCCACAGAGGTTTTAGCTAAAGAAGGTTTTAAAGTTATGGTTTATTGTAATGATGATCCGCTAATGGCTAAACGATTAGAAAATTCTGGTGCCGATGCCATAATGCCATTGGCCGCACCTATTGGCTCAGGTCTTGGCATTCAAAATAAAGTAAATATTCAAATCATTAGAAAACAAACAAAGTTACCTTTGATTATTGATGCAGGTTTGGGCCAAGCATCTGATGCAACAATCGCAATGGAATTAGGATGTGATGGAGTTTTAGTCAACACAGCTATAGCAAAAGCTAAAAAACCTTTTTCTATGGCCATATCTTTTAAAAATGCTGTAATTGCTGGTAGACAATCTTTTTTAGCAGGACGTATTGATAAATATATATATGGAAATGCATCTTCACCAAAAATAGGAATTATTAAATAACAGCTTTTTTTTTAATAAATTTTTTTTTAAAGTAAGGTTTTTTTTTAAAAGATTTTTTATGAAATTTTTTAACATCTTTTTTTTCTGAAGTCTTATCTTCTTTAATTTGCAACTCTAGATTTTTTAATTTTTCAAAGTACTCAATTAATTCTATTGTTTTTTTTGATTTGTTTTGAAGATTAATTGTGTATTCAGGTATTATAAGTTTGGGATCACTAATAATGTCTATCTTTATTTTATTTTTCTTTTCAAAATAAGTTAAATCATTAATAAAATTTTCTTTTAAGAAGTCAGATATTTTTTCACATACTCTTAATTCAACATGCTTAGCTTTATTTATTATAGCTTTTAATTCAACAGTTTTAAGTAATTTTTGAGCAAAAGACTCATCTGTAAGTGTTACTTTCCATTTGATTGCACTTTCTCTTAATCTTTGTCTAGACATTTCCAAAAGACCAAAATTACTGATTCTTCCTATTTGGATTCTTGCCCTATCTGCTCTACATTTTTCTTTTAGTTTTCTTTCAACTAATCGTCTATTTCCATAACTAAGCATATCGATAAAATCAATTATAATTAAACCTGATAAATCTCTAATTTTTATTTGCCTAGCTATTTCTTCTGCTGCCTCAATATTAGTATCAAGTGCTGTACTTTCAACATTTTTACCTTTGATTGAACTTCCAGAGTTAATATCAATTGATACTAAAGCTTCTGTTGGGTTAATAACCAAATATCCTCCTGATTTTAATTTAATTTCAGAGTCAAATATTTGATTTAGTTTCTGTTCAATGTTTTCTTCTATAAATAGTGGTGTCTTGCCTCGATATTTTTTTACTTTTTTAACATTTGAAGGCATTATTGTTTTCATAAAGGTTTGTGCTTTTTTGTAACCTTCGTTACCTTCAACAACAATATTTTTAGTATTATCATCATACATATCTCTTAAAGTTCTTTTTATAATTTCACTTTCCTGATGAATTAAAGACGGAGCTATAGAATTAATTGCTGTATTTTTAATTTGGCCCCATGTTTTTATGAGCGTATTTAGGTCATTAGCAATCTCATTTTTAGTTTTATTACTACCAGCAGTTCTAACTATTAGTCCCATTTCTTTTGGAATTTCAATTTCGTTTAAAATAGTTCGAATTTTTTTTCTATCAGCAGGATTAAATATTTTTCTAGATATGCCTCCGCCTTTTGGAGTGTTTGGCATTAGCACGATATATTTTCCAGCAATTGAAATAAACGTACTTAGAGCAGCACCTTTTTGACCTCTTTCATCTTTAATAACTTGTACAAGTATAACTTGATTTGGTTTTATAACTTCTTGTATCTTGTATCTCTTAAATCTAAATTTAATTTCTTTCTTTTTTTCTTTATCTTCATTTAATCTTTCTTTGATATCAACTTCTTCAGAAAGTTCTTTTTCAATTTCAATAGGGTCATCTATTTCAAGTTTGCCTGCTGCAATATTTTCATTTTCTTTATCTTCAACTTCTTCAGGAAGTTCTTTTTCAATTTCAATAGGGTCATCTATTTCAAGTCTGCCTGCTGCAATATTTTCATTTTCTTTAGCCTCAACTTTTCTAGAAAGTTCTTCTCTAGCTTTTTCTTCTTGTTCTTTTATTTTTTCTAAATCAGCTTTTGGTATTTGATAATAATCTGATTGAATATCGTTAAACGATAAGAAACCATGTCTTTCTCTTCCAAAATCTATAAAGGCTGATTGAAGAGAAGGTTCTATTCTACTTACTTTTCCAAGATATATGTTATTTTTGATTAAGTTATTTCTTAAACCTTCGTATTCGTAATCTTCAATATTGTCACCTGATTTAAGAACAACTCTGGTTTCATTAGGATGC
This sequence comes from uncultured Pelagibacteraceae bacterium, assembly GCA_902591185.1. Classification (GTDB taxonomy): domain Bacteria; phylum Pseudomonadota; class Alphaproteobacteria; order Pelagibacterales; family Pelagibacteraceae; genus Pelagibacter. The sequence goes on along the minus strand of CACIZU010000023.1, from coordinate 3,962 downwards.
GATGCATCGATGTATAAATTTTTTTCCATAATAATTTGATTGATTGATTCATTTAATGTTTTTAATGTTTATAAAATTTTGTTTAATTCTAGTGCCTTATCTTTAACAAATTACAGGATATAATGGAAATAAAATGAATAAGTTTTTTAAAAATATATTAATTATTTCATTATCTATCCTCTTATTATTGGCTATTTTGATATTTGGTGTCTTGTGGACATATTCAAATAAAATTCCAGATTACAAATTTCTTAAAAATTATAAACCACCAGTTTCAAGCAAAGTGTATTCTGGAAATGGTAAATTGGTTGCTGACTTCTCTAAAGAAAAAAGAATATTTGTACCATATAATTCAATTCCAAAAAATGTAATTAATTCATTCTTATCAGCCGAAGATAAAAATTTTTTTTCACATCCTGGAGTTGATGCAAAAGGTGTTTTAAGGGCAACAGTTAATAATATTTCAAATGTAATTTTATCAAAAAGACTTGAGGGAGCTTCAACAATAACACAGCAAGTTGCGAAAAACTTTTTGTTAACCAATGAAGTAAGCTTAAATAGAAAAATCAAAGAAGCAATTTTAGCATTCAGAATAGAAAGAGCGCTTTCAAAACAAAGAATTTTAGAATTATATCTAAATCAGATTTATCTTGGTAGTGGAGCGTATGGTGTAGCAGCAGCTAGTTTGGAATATTTTGATAAATCAATTAAAGATTTAAACTATGATGAAGCTGCTTTGTTAGCAGCTCTTCCTAAAGCTCCAAGCAAATATAATCCTTACAGAAATATTAAACTAGCAAAATTTAGAAGAAATTTAGTTTTAAAAAATTTATTTGATAATAAGTACATTAACTTAAAATTATATCAAAAACTTCAAAATAAAAAAATTTACTTAAATAAATCAGAAAAAGTTTATCTAGAAGATGCTCAATATTACATTGAAGATGTGAGGAAAAGTGTTGTTGAAAATTTTACATATGACAAAGTTTATAAGCAAGGTTTGAATATAAACATTCCAATTAATTTAAAACTACAAAAAATTGCAACTCAAACACTTAGAGAAGGTCTTGTTTCTTACGACAAAAGAAAAGGTTGGAGAGGAGCGTTAACCAATAAAAATTATTCTGAAAACTGGAAAGATGATTTGAAAAAATTTAATTTAGAAAATTCTATTAATTGGCAATTAGCTATAGTTAAGAAATTGAATAAATTTTCAGCTGAAATTGAAACAGATGATAAATTTAATGGAAAAATTGAATATAAAGATATCTCTTGGACAAAAAAAGAATTTAATAAATTATTAAAAATTGGAGACATAATTTATGTCAAAAAAATTGAAGGTAGTAATTATAGCTTAAAACAATTACCTAAAGTAAATGGAGGTATAGTTGTCATGGATCCATATACTGGTAGAGTTCTAGCTTTAAGTGGTGGTTTTAGTTTTAAAAAAAGCGAGTTTAATAGAGCAACACAAGCTCTAAGACAACCAGGTTCGGCTTTTAAACCATTTGTTTATGCTTTAGCTTTAGAAAATAATTATACTCCTTCGTCTTTAATTTTGGACGCTCCTATAGTTCTAGACCAAGGAGATGATTTGAAAATGTGGAAGCCTGAAAATTATGGAAAAAAGTTTTATGGCCTTTCAACTCTGAGAGTCGGTCTTGAAAAATCAAGAAATCTGATGACAGTAAGAATAGCTCAAGATTTAGGTCTTGCAAAAATAATAAATTTTTCAAAAAATTTAGGTATTTATGAGAATCCTGAAGAACTTTTGTCAATTTCATTAGGATCCGCTGAGACAACTTTATTAAAACTTACTTCTGCTTATTCAGTATTTATAAACGGAGGTAAACTTGTTGACCCAATATTAATAGATCGAATTCAAGATAGTGAAGGAAAGACTATTTCTAATAATGATAAAAGAAAATGTATAAATTGTGATCAAATTTCTTATTTAGGAAAAGATTACCCAACTATTAAAAACAATTATAAAGAAGTGTTTTCACCTCAAACAGCTTACCAAATGACATCTATACTTGAAGGAGTTGTTCAAAGAGGAACAGCTAAAAAATTAAGAGACCTCAAATTAAACATAGCTGGAAAAACAGGCACAACAAACAAAAATACAGATACATGGTTTGTTGGTTTTACATCTAATTTATTAATCGGAGTTTATGTAGGTTCAGATAATCCTATATCACTAGGAAGATATGAAACAGGGTCTAAAACTGCATTACCAATTTTTAAAGAATTTATAAAAAAGGCAGTTAAAAAATCTGAAGCTAGACCATTTAAAGCTGCAAAAGGAACAGTGATGATGGTAGTAGACCCAATCACAGGTCAAAAAGCTCAATTTACATCAAAAAATACAATAATAGAAGTTTATAAAGAGCAAAACGTAAATGATGGCAAAGTACTTTATTCAAATACTGATAGATTAGATAATAATAATATATTAAAGTTTTATTAATGGATAATAAATATCAAAATTACAAAGAAGAAATAGAAAAGATTAATCAAAGAGTTAAGGAGTATCTTTGAAAAAAATAATATCTATTCAAAACTTGAAAAATTAAATAACAAAATGTTAGATGCCAACTTTTGGCAAGATAAAAATAATTCTAAAAATATAATTAAAGAGAAAAAATTGTATGAGGATTTATTAAATACCTATAATGATTCAATTAAAAAACTTAATGATTTAAATGATTTAAGTGATCTGGCTTTAGAGGAAGATAACCACATAGTTCAAAAAGAAGTATTACAAAATATAAAAAATCTTAGAGTTTTAGTTAAAAAAAATGAAGTTAAATGTTTTTTATCTAGTGAAGCAGATTCACTTGATTGTTATATAGAAATTCATGCTGGTGCTGGCGGCACAGAAAGTCAAGATTGGGCTGAAATGTTGAGAAGAATGTATTTAAAATGGGCAGATCAAAAAAAATTTAATTCAAAATTAATTAGTGAACATAAAGGCGATGAAGCTGGAATAAAATCTTCAACAATTAAAATAGAAGGAGATTATGTATTTGGTTGGCTTAAAAAAGAATCGGGCATACATAGGTTAGTTAGAATATCTCCATTTGACTCAGGAGCTAGAAGACATACAAGTTTTGCAAGTATTTGGATATATCCAGTAGTAGATGAAAATATTAATATTGAAATTGTAGAAAAAGATTTAAGAATTGATACATATCGTTCTAGTGGAGCAGGCGGTCAGCATGTTAACACAACAGACAGTGCCGTAAGAATAACACATATTCCTTCTAAAATTGTAGTTCAATGTCAAAATGAAAGATCACAACATAAAAATAAAGAAACATGCATGAACATGTTAAAAGCAAGATTGTATGATTATGAAATGAAAAAAAAAGAACAAATAGATCAAAATACAGAGGCATCAAAATCTGAAATTGGATGGGGTCATCAAATAAGGTCATATGTTTTGCAACCATACAGACTTGTAAAAGATAATAGAACAAACTTTGAAAGCACTAGTCCAGATAAAGTTTTAGATGGTGAAATTGATGATTTTTTAGAACAATCCCTTTATCAAATTAAATGAAAAAAAATATTATAAAATATCTTTTAATTGCATTGGGAATTGTGGCTGTAATTATAATTTATTTGAGTTTGATTGGTATAGAAACTGAAAAGTTTAATGGAAAGATTAAAGATAAAATTTCACAAAATAATAATCAATTAGATATTCAATTAAAAAAAATAAAATTAACATTAGACCCATTAAATTTTAAAATTAATGCAAAAACAATAGGAACAAAAATAATATTTCAAAAAAGGACTCTTGAACTTGAGTCAATTAAAACAAAGATTTCATTAAACTCTTTAATAAAAAATAAATTTGTTTCTTCAAATTTAATAATATCAACAAGAACTGTGTTATTAAAAGATTTAGTTGGATTTCTAAGAGCAACAACCAATAGAACAGAATTATTTTTTTT
>CACIZU010000022.1 GCA_902591185.1 uncultured Pelagibacteraceae bacterium | reverse complement strand
GTTCAATTGATAGAAGATAATCTAGCTAAAGGAACTATAGTAGAACTTGGTGTTAATACTCCCTCATCTACTCAAGGATTTTATGTAGATAAACCAACTGCTGACAAATATGGTTTAAAATCTGTTGAGGATATGAAAAAACCAGAGATAGCAAAATTATTTGCTGATCCAGAAGCACCTGGAAAAGGAAGAATGACAAGCTGTATTTCTGGATGGACTTGCTACACTATTAACTTAGTGAAACACAAAGTTTACGGTCTAGATAAATACTACACTAACTTTGATCCAGGTTCAGGTGGAGCATTAGATGCAGCAATTGCTGGTGGATTTAAAAAAGGAAAACCAGTATTTTCATACTATTGGACACCAACAGGTTTGATGGGCAAAGTAGATTTAGTTAAATTGGAAGAGCCAGCTTATGATCAAGCTTGCTGGGATGAAATGACTAAAGTTGTTGAAGATATTAAAGCAAATGGTCCAGATGTATATAAAGATACTTGCGCATGCGAATATGTTAATATGTCTTTAACTAAAGCTGCTTCAACTAAATTTGCAAATAATGCTGCAAATAAACCAATTATAGACTTCATCAAAAATTATTCTATACCGACAGCGGATGTGAACAAATCTTTAGCTTTCTATATGGATGAATCTGGTGGAGACATGGAAGCAACAGCTAAAAACTTCTTATCTAGTAATAACATGTGGGAAAGTTGGGTACCAAGTGACGTTGCTAGCAAAGTTAAAGCTTCGCTTTAATTTGTAATAGAAATAAATTAATTAACTAAGAGCCCTTTTTTTAGGGCTCTTAGTTTTTAAAGAATTAAAAATGCAAAAATATAAAAAATTTTTAAAACCTTTTATTTACTCAGTAGTTTTTATATTTTTTATTATAATCAGCTATCGTTCAGCCAAACCTAGATACAAACCTGAAAATTTTACAGATATATTTAATGACTTTTCTTGGCTGATAAACTGGCCTAAATGGCTTGATTTTCCATTAATGCAACCTCTTAATTCTGGTTTTGATTGGTTAATTATAAAATATGGATTGTTTTTTGAAGGAATAAATAACTTTTTATTAGGACTATACACTACAATGAAAAATTCTATAGTTGGTTTGCCTTGGCCAATTGTTATAGCATTGGTTATTTTTATTACTTATTTTGCAAGTGGAAGAAAAACTAACACTACTGTAATGGTTGCTTTTTGTACATTTTTTCTAGGTTTTTTAAGTCCAAGATATTGGGATAAATGTATTATGACCACATGTATTGTAGTTATAGGTATGCTTCTTTGTATAGTTGTTGGAATACCAATTGGAATTGCAATGGCTAGAAATAAAAAAGTAAGAAGTGCTTTATTGCCTATACTTGATTTAATGCAAACAATTCCTAGCTTTTGTTATTTAATTCCAGGTATTTTATTATTTGGATTGGGTGCTGTACCAGCAATAATCGCAATTTTTGTTTATGCTGTTCCTCCACTTATTAGATTAACTGATCTTGGTATAAGACTAGTTGATAAAGAAGTAATTGAGGCTTCAGAAGCTTTTGGAGCGAGTAAAAAACAAACACTCTGGGGTGTTCAAATTCCTTTGGCTTTACCTAATATAATGCAAGGAATAAACCAATGCACCATGATGTCATTGGCTATGGTTGTTATCGCATCAATGATCGGAACTAGGGGTATTGGTGATGAGGTTTTGCTTGGACTACAACAGCTTAATGTGGGTATGGCTACTGAAGCTGGTATTGCAATTGTATTGTTAGCAATAATTTTCGATAGAATTACACAATCTTATGGAGAGAAAATTCAAGAAAGAACTCAACAAAAGAAAAAAATATAGAATAATAAATGTCAAAAATAGAAGTTAAAAATGTTTATAAAATATTTGGAGATAGTCCCTCAAAAGTTCTTCCAATGGTTCAAGATGGCGCTAGTAAAGAAGAAATTTTAGAAAAAACAGGTCATACAGTAGGTCTTGATAATGTTTCAATAACTATTGAAGAAGGAGAAACATTTGTATGCATGGGATTGTCAGGCTCAGGTAAGTCTACACTAATACGTCACATAAATCGTCTAATCGATCCTACTTCAGGTGAAATAATGGTGGAGGGTACCAATGTAATGGATTTAGATAAAAAAAATCTAATTGAATTTAGAAGGCATAAAATGAGTATGGTTTTTCAAAGATTTGGATTATTTCCTCATAAAACAGTTTTACAAAATGTAGGTTATGGACTTGAAGTACAAGGACAAAAGCCAGAGGAAAGAAACAAAGTTGCTATGGAAAAAATTGAAGCAGTAGGTTTAAATGGTTTCGAACATCAATATCCAAATCAATTATCTGGAGGAATGCAACAAAGAGTTGGTTTAGCTAGGGCTCTTGCAACTAATACTGATATTATGTTAATGGATGAAGCATTTTCTGCACTTGACCCATTAATACGAAGCGATATGCAAAAACAATTAATAGATTTACAAAGTGAATTAAAAAAAACAATAGTGTTTATTACTCATGATTTAGATGAATCATTAAGATTAGGGGATCATATAGGGATATTAAATGGTGGAAGATTAGTTCAAGTTGGAACCCCTATCGATATCATAATGAACCCAGCAGATGATTATGTAAAAGCTTTTGTTAAAGACGTAAACAGAGCAAGAGTAATTAAAGCTAAAATTATCATGATACCTCCTAATAAAACAAATGGAATGGACAAATCTAATTTGATTAAGGTTGAAGAAGATCAATTTTTAGAAGAATTTTTACCTCAGGTAGTTTGTACTAATGCGAATTGTGAAGTGGTTGATAAAAAAGGAAATATTAAAGGATACATAACTAGCAAAGAGCTACAATCTTCATTAACAAAATCATAATTACATCCAATAATTATGAAAAAAAATTTACATAATATTGTAGATATTAAAAAAGATTACAATGAAAATGGTTTTATATCTCCTGTAAGAATAATTTCATCCGAAGAAGCAAAAAGACATAGAGATATATTAGAAAATACTGAAAAAATTTTAGGTAATATGCATTACCAATCAAAAATACATACAATTTTAAAATCTGCTTATGAACTTGCTGCGCATAAAAATATTTTAGATATCGTAGAAAAAGTGATAGGTCCAAATATATTGCTCCATAATACCACTTACATAATAAAGGAACCACAAACACCTGAGTTTGTAAGTTGGCATCAAGATTTAACTTATTGGGGTTTTAGCCATGATGATCAGATTTCAGTTTGGCTGGCACTATCAAATGCAGACGAAATTAGTGGAGCAATGTATATGATACCAAAAAGTCATTTAGAAGGAAAAAAAGAACATAAAACAATAGAAGATGAAAACAATGTACTTTTTCAAAACCAATGCGTGCAAGAATTTGATGAAAATAAAAAAACTTTGTGTTCACTTAAACCAGGAGAAGCTTCATTTCACCATGGATGGACAATTCATTCTTCTATGCCAAACAAAAGTAATGACCGAAGAATAGGATTTAACATTCAATATATAGCAACTCATGTAAAACAGATGAAAAACAATACAGATACCGCAGTATGCGTAAGAGGTATCGACAATTATAATAATTTTGGTATTGATATACCTGCGGTTTCTGATGAATTAAACTCAGCCACTATTGCAAAACAAAAAGAACTGCAAGAAAAATATAAATCAATAGTTTCTTCTAGAAACTAATTTATTTAATGAGTATCTTGTTAAAAAATTTATATGTCTAAAATTTTAAAAAATAAAAAAATTATTATTTCTGCAGGTGCTTCTGGAATAGGTTTGGCGACAGCAAAAGTTTGTCTTGCTAGAGGAGCTTATGTATATCTTTGTGATATAAACAGTAAATCTCTTAATAAATTAAATAAACATCCATTAAAAAATAAAAGGTTATTTGCTTATCTTTGTGATGCTTCAAATGAATATCAAGTTTCTGATTTTTTTGAAAAAGTAAAAAAGAAAACTAAAAAAATTGATGCTTTAATTAATAATGTTGGAATAGCTGGTCCAACTGGATCTCTTGAAAAATTAAAGTCAAAAGATTGGGAAAATACTTTACATATAGATGTAAATAGTCATTTTTATTTTTCAAAAAAAGCCATTCCTCTACTTAAAAAATCTAAAAATGGATCAATAGTAAACATCTCATCAACTGCTGGAATACTTGGTTTTCCTTTACGATCTCCTTATGCCGCAAGCAAATGGGCAATCATTGGTGTTACAAAAACATTAGCAATGGAGCTTGGTAAATTTAACATAAGAGTTAATGCTGTGTGCCCGGGTACAATTAAGGGTGATAGAATGAAAAGAGTTATAAGAGATAAAGCAAAATTTACTAAAATTTCAATAAAAACTATTGAAAAAGATTTTGTTTCTATGAGTTCAATGAAACAATGGATCTTAGAAGAAGATATTGGCAAAATGTGTTCTTTTCTAATCTCAGATGACTCAAGCAAGGTTTCAGGACAAGTAATTTCTGTGGACGGCCATACAGAAAGAAATGATTAATTTACCTTAATTTCTTTTCGTATTTTTTTCGAAGCTTTTGAAGTTCAACAAGATATTCATCTCTAAAATTTGAAATCTTGGTAACTGATTTTCCTTTGGATTGTTTTTTAGTTCCTTCAACTAATCTATTAATTAATTTATTTGATAATTTTGGAGCTTTTAATTTTGTCCAAGGTAGTTTCAAAGCTGGCCCAAATTGTTCTAACATATGTCTCATTCCAGCTTTTCCTCCTGCTAAATGAAAAGTTAAAAAAGTTCCCATTAATGACCATCTTAATCCTGGTCCATCTTCAATTGCTCTATCCAAATCTTTGGTAGTAGCATGTCCTTCATTAATTATGTGAAGTCCCTCTCTCCATAAAGCCTCCTGTAATCTATCAGACAAATATCCAGGTAATTCATGTTTAACCATTATTGGATTCATAGATATTGATTTATAAAAATTTTTTGATTTGTTTAAATATTTTTTTGATGTTTTTTTTCCAGGCACAATTTCAACAGCTGGTAATAAATAAACTGGATTAAAAGGATGTCCAATCATTGCTCTTTCAGGATTTTTACATTTAGAATAAATTTTTGTTGGTAATAGTCCCGAGGAACTTGATGAAATAATTGCATTTGGTTTAGCGTATTTTCCAATCCTGCTCATCAACTTAGTTTTTAAAGCATAATTTTCACTTGCACATTCTTGAACAAAATCTGCATTTCTTAAAGCTTCCTCAATAGAAGTAAAATATTTAAAATTTTTAAGGTTAAGTGATTTTTTATTAAAAAGTTTTTTTACATATGGCCAAGTTCTTTTAATCTCAGCAATTAAATTTTTTTTTAATTTAAGATCCTTATCGTATGCATAGACTATTTTATTATGAGCCAAACATCTAATAATCCAACCAGCACCAATTACACCAGTACCTATTACTGCCACTTTATTAATTTTTGTCATTTTAATTTAATAGTTCTTTAATGTTTTTATCTAGTTTTTTTTCAAAATTTTTGTCATTTCCAGGATTTGCTGCACAATGTCCAAATGATGAGTCAATTGGTCTTAATGATGAATGAGGAATAAATTTTTTTTCATATTTGTTATCTTCAGTTCTAAAGTAAAGATCTTGATTACAAGGCATCAAAATTGTTTTTGCTCTAATTGATTTAAGTGCTTTGATATAATTATTATTGTAAATTGGTCCTTTACTTATATCATTTAGTTGCCATGTTTTTAGCTTTGACAATAAATTATTTGCGTCCCAATTTTTAGCATGATCATTCGCCCAATCTTTTAATAATTCTTCTGAATTTTTATAACCAAGTTTTTTATATAATTTTTCTCTATAAAAATTTTGAGAAAAAGCCCAACCTGCATAAACACGTCCAAAAGCTTTTAAACCTTCGATTGGTTGTTTTTTATAATTACCTTTATTCCAATTTTTATCAGCTGTAAGTGCAGCTTTAACTCCTTCTAAAAATACATGATTATGGATTGATGTTTTAGATGAAGCACAGAAAGGAAGAATAGCTTTCACCATTTTTGGATATTGTGCTGCCCATTGATAAGACTGACAACCAGCCATTGACCAACCCGTTACTAGTGCTATTTTTTTTATTTTTAGTTTTTCTGTAATGAGTTTGTGTTGACAGTAAATGTTATCCCATAATGTTAATGTTGGAAATTTTGAACCAAATTGATTTTTTATAGAATTATTTGGCGATGACGAAAAACCATTTCCAAACATATTTATAGATACAATAAAATATTTATTTGGATTTATAGCTCTATTTTTTCCTATAAATCCCTCATTTCTTATGTGGCTTCCTGTATAAAAAGTTGGAAGAACAATAACATTAGATCCACTTTTATTTAATTTACCGTAAGTTTTATATGCTAGTTCTGCAGAATTTAAAATTTTACCCGATAAAAGCTTAACGTTTCCTAATTTAAACTTCTCATAATTCACCATTAATTAATAAAGTCTTAGGTATTCTTTTACTTCCCAATCAGTAACTGCTTGATGATATCTTTCCCACTCATCATTCTTATAAGCAAGTAAAGATTTTTTCATAACAGTTCCTATTACTTCATCAGAAAAATTATCTTTTTTGAGTGCTTCTAAGGCCATTAGTAAATTTCTTGGAAGTCTTTTAATTCCAAGTTTTTTAAATTCACTATCAGTCATATTATAAAGATCTTGATCAGTTGGTTTACCTGGATGGATTTTCTTTTTAATTCCCTCTACAGCAGCTGAAAGTGTCATTGAAAAAGCTAAATATACATTCATTGTCATATCTGCAGCTCTATTTTCAATACAATATCTATTTTGTGGTAATCTAAACTGAGCAGATCTATTATTATGTCCATAAGTAATATTTGTTGGAGCCCAAGTAACTGTGCCTCCTTCAAACCCACCTACTCTTGGTACCAATCCGTTATATGAATTTACGGTTGAGCAAGTAATTGAAGTTAATGCTTCTGCATGTTTCATAAGCCCACCAACAGCAAACAAAGATTCTTTAGACCATTTGTTTCCACCATCAAAAATGTTTTTTCCATTTTTATCAACCATTGAAAAGTTTATGTGAGCTCCTGATCTCCAATCACCTATCGTTGGTTTTGGCATAAATGTAATAAACATATTGTGTTTTTTTGCGACTTCTTTAAGAAGAATACGAAGAAAAACTAATCTATCAGCCATCTCCAAAAGATTTGTGTAATGAAAATCTAATTCAAATTGTGAATAAGCACCTTCAGCAACTACGTCATGAAGCTTCCATCCTAGTCCATTAAGAATATCTATTAACTCTTTTAAAAAATTCATTGAGTCTAATGAATGCTCAACGTCATAACCAAAAGCCTGACGTCTCGGTCTAATTCCTTTTATAGGATCGGTATCAATAGCTTTAATAGGTTGACCATTTTCATCATATTTCATAGCAATAAATTCAGGTTCTACCCCGGCCATACCCTCATATCCTGCATCTTGAGCTTTTTGCATATTACGTTTTAAAGCCTGTCTTGGACAAACATTATAAGGTTTATCTTCCCAAAAAAGATCTGCAAAAATAATTGCTGTAGATGTATCCCATGGACAAATATAAACAGAATCTAAATCTGGTAGCATTACCTGATCAGAGTCGGCGGGTGTAAGCTCTGGAACAAAAGAGATTGAGTGGACTGCAAATTGAGGTCCTTTTCCTAAACACAAAGGTTCAAAATCTGACATTGGAACTGGTTTTGTTTTTGGGATACCATGAAGATCAATCCAGCTCGATAAAACATATTTTACACCAGCATTTTTTAATTTTTTATGAACAGACGGTAATTTTTTACTATTTCGTTTAACGGCATCTTTAAAATTTTCATAATAAATTTGTTCTTTTTTACTCATATTGATCTCCTTAAATCTTTATTATTGTGGCATATCTTCAGGATCTATTCCAGGAACAAATGTTATACCCGCTTGTTGTTTCCAGTCATGAGGATAAGCAGCATAAAATATTACACATTTCTCATCACACTCATATGCTATATGATTATCTTTAGGTATATAAAGAACGTCTCCAGGGTTACAGATGTAAGACTGTCCATCGCATGTTAGTCTGAAAGTTCCCTCCATACAGTAAATAATTTCATCACAAGTTAAATCCCATGGTACTGAAACTTTATTTAAAAAATTTAACCCTCCACACATCGTATTACTGACTTTGCTGGTTACAAATGGTTTAATATAACTTTTACCTGGCTCTAAAGTATGAAGCCTATTTTCTATATCTTTAAACTTATATAGTTGAGGTTTTTTTGACATTCTTATTTCCTTTCGATTTATACTTTTATTGGTTCGTTTAATTCAACTTTATACCCATCAGGATCTTCACAGAATGCGATTACTCTAGTTCCATGTTTCATTGGTCCTGGTTTTCGAGTTATATTTACACCTAATTTTTCAAGATCTTCACAAGCCTTATAAACATCCGGAGTTTCAATACAAACATGCCCCCAGCCATTTCCTTTATCATAGTCTTCTTTTTGATCCCAATTACAAGTTAGTTCAAGACAAGGAGACTCAGTCTCAAGACCATATCCAATAAATGCATTTGTGAATTTTCCTTCTGGATAATCTGTTTTTCTTAAAACTTTCATTCCCAGAGTTTTACAATAAAAGTTAAAAGATGCTTCTAAATCTTTAACTCTTATCATAGTGTGAGCAAGTCTGTATCCCTCTAGATTAATTTCTTTAGACATTTTTTTTCCTTTTTAATGATTTAGAAGATTTCATTGTAGCATCAACTATAAGTTTTTGAAATGCTTGAACACCTTTTTCCCAAACAGGAGATAAAAGACCACCTTCATTAGATGCGGGAGAATGTCTGCCTTCTTGAAGTCTTTCGCACATTTCGTGATCTTCTTTATGAACACTCCACCATATATTTTTTACCATCTTAATTTCCTCTTCACTCATATCTTTGCCATCAGTAGTATAAATTATTCTTTTTTGTAAAGTTATACCTGGGCTTATTGGTACATTTAAGTAAACTCCAATTTGATTAGGATAGTATGTGCCAATTATAAAATTTGGAAAAAGAGATAAGTATCGAGAAGTTACAGACAAAGCAGTATTATTCTTAGAATCTTCTTCATCAACTTTAACACCGCTTCCATAACATATGCCATCAACAACCGTATAATGATCTTTTAAAGGCTGGTTAGTAGTAGTTTTATGAACAAATTGAACATGGTAAGGCTCTATAAAGTTTTCAATTAGAAATTTCCAATTAGTATTTATTTTTCCAAAATCTAGGGTTGCCGCATATCTTAATTTTGTTAAGTCAATATCTTCAAATTTTTTAATAAGTGGTTTAGCGTATTGCTCAAATTTTTTTGCTTTGCCATTAAAATTAATAAAGACCCAATCATGCCAAATATGAATTTTAATTGGTTTCAATCCATGGTCAGAAAAATTAAATCCTTTAGGTTTGTGTTGATTAGTTCCGCCTACATGTGGTGCTGCTTTTAATTTTCCTTCTAGATCATAACTCCATGAATGATAAGGACAGCGAATTATTTTTCCAACATTTTTTTTTTCATCAACAAGCTTTAAACACCGATGGCTACAGACGTTATGAAAAGCAGTTATCTCATTTTTATTATTTCGTAATAGAAGTATAGGTTTATTTGCTATAAAAAGTGGAATTACATCTCCAGGATTTTTAAGCTCATGAGCAAAACCTACAAATAACCAACCATTAGATAAAACTGTTTCACATTCTTTTTTCCAAAAATCTTCATCAACATAAGATTTTGCCGGCAAACCAAATATAGTATTAGAGTTTTTTGATTTTTTAATTTTTACTAAATTTTTTTCTTTAGACATGGACTAGTAGAAAAATAAGTTATTTATATTGAAAACCCTATTTTAGAATATTAAGATTTACAATATAATATTTTAAGAGTGCTTTTGAATGAGTAACAATAATTTTAGACAAGAAGATTTTAGAGGCTATAAACAGTCAAAGATACCAAAGATTGATGAAGGCTTAGCTAGAACAAATCCCAAAACACCATGTGGAGAATATCTAAGACGTTATTGGCATCCTGTTGCTTTAACTTCTGAGGTAAGTAAAATTCCAAAGGAAATTCGTATATTAGGTGAAGATTTAGTCATATTCAAAACTACAAAAGGAAATATTGGTTTAGTTCATAAAGCTTGTCCTCATAGAAGAGCATCAATGGCCTATGGCAAAACTGAAGATGAAGGTATTAGATGTTGTTATCATGGTTGGCTTTTTTCCACTAATGGTGAAATACTAGAAACGCCTGGTGAAGATCCAGAATCAAAACAAGCTAAAAAATTAAGAGAAACCTTTAAACTTGGAGCATATCCTGTAATAGAATTTAATGGTTTAGTATTTTCATATCTTGGACCAATGGATAAAGTACCTGAATTTCCACATTACGACTCATTTGAAATACCTGGTAATATTTCTAGTCCTTACCGTATAGATTACAATTGTAACTGGATACAAGTGCTTGACGCAATTATGGATCCTCTTCACACTTCTTTTTTACATGGACAAAGCTCTGGAATTCAATTCTCCGATGGTTTTGCAGAAGTTGGGGAAATAGAATTTTATGAAAGAGGAATTCAATATCTTGGATGTAATACTAGAAGAATTAACGATAATGTCTGGGTCAGAGTAAATGAATTGATATTACCAAATTTTACTCAAGCTGGTGCTGCTTTTGCTGCTGATGGCACAAAAAGTAAATACTTTGGAAGAAGTTCTTTTACAAGGTGGGTTGTGCCTATTGATGATCATCATTGTGTTGCATTAGCTTGGGCTAATTTTGGTGAAAGAGGAGATCCTATTGAATATAATAATCAAGAAGGATTTGAAAGAATTGAGGCTGGTGAAACTTCAAATAGAACAAAAGAAGAAAAACAAAAAAATCCTGGTGATGCGGAAGCTGTAGAAAGTATGGGATCAATTAGCAGTCATAAAGGTGAACATTTAATGCCAACTGATAAAGGTGTAATGATTTATAGACGAAGAATAAGAAAGCTAATAAAAGAATTAGAAAATGGTAATGATCCACCTCAACCACAAAAAAATAAAGGAGAAGTAGTCAGAACTAACGGACAAGATACGGTATTAAGAGCGCCAAAAAAGAGTAATAATGATAAAGAATATGTTAGATCAATCTGTCTATCAGTAATGAATATGCAGTTTGATTTAGAAGATATGCCACTAAAAGAACGTGATAATAATATTATAAAAAACCTTCATAAAATGGAAGAAAGAGGAAGTTTTGACTGGAGATAAGAAAATCAAAATTCACATTAAAAATAATCATTGGGCACCAGGTTCATTTCCTACCGATGCTGAAGGAGAAAAAAATTTTACAATTACTAAAGAACATTTAAATGAAGCTCTTAAAAACTATCCGGAAATAAAAGAAAAATTAGAAATATTTGTGGATTGGGATGAAGACAATTTTGAAAAATCAATGTCAAATTCAGATATTTTATTAGCTTGGAACTTTCCTACAAAAGATCTTAAAAAAATTTCACCAAATTTAAAATGGATACATGTTGTTTCAGCAGGAGTAGAGCATTTGTTACCTTTAGATTGGATGTTTGATGATTTGGTTTTAACAAATAGTAGCGGTGTGCATGCTAAAAAAGCTGGTGAGTATGGATTGATGGCAATTTTAATGTTGCAAAATCATATGACTAAAATTGTTACTAACCAAAAAAAGAAAGAGTTTATATCTCTTTTTAGCAACCCTATTGCAGGAAAAACAGTGGTAGTCGTTGGAACAGGTGCGTTAGGATCTTCAATGGCAAAACATATTAAATTATTAGGAGCAAATGTTATTGGAGTAAACAAAAGAGGAAAAAAAGTAGAGGGCTGTAACAAAATAATCACAATAGATAATATTGATAGTGTTTTGCCTAGTGCTGATTTTTTATATTTAGCAGTTCCAGAAACTCCAGAAACAAAAAACCTTATCAGTGAAGAAAAACTCAATATGCTTAAACCTACTTGTGGAATAGTGAATGTTGGAAGACAATCAGTTATGGATTATGAAGTATTGTGTAAAAAGCTAAATAATAATGAAATAGCAGGTGCAATACTTGATGTTTTTACACACGAACCTCTTGATAAATCTTCAAAACTTTGGGATACACCAAATTTAATCATTACTCCTCATGTATCATCTGATGATAATGGAAATTATGTTCAATTAACTCTTGATATATTTGTAAAAAATCTAAAACTGTTTATAGAAAATAAAAAATTATTAAACCAAATTGATAAAAAACTAGGTTATTAAAAAAAATTATTGAAGATGCACCCAGCTCATAAATCCATCTGGAATATACTTATAACCACTTATGTCCTTACACTTTGAATAATTATTTTGATTATAAATATTTGGTGATAATTTTTTACCATTGGCTCTAGCATTTGTAAAAGTAACAATAGATGATGAATATTCATCACATTTACTTGGGATTGTATTATTATCAAGCATGTACACTTCATGAAAAGAAACAGGACTGTACATAAGGCCACGATTTTTAGATACTGGTATTCTACCTATTCGCTTAGTTGATTTTGTTTTTAAATCTGTCAGATATGCAGCAAAAATATTATTCTTTGCATCACTAAAAATATTATTCTTTGCATCACTGTCAATTAATAGATCAGGATCAATCTTTAATATTATTTCTTTACCTATGGCAAAAAGTTTACATTCACCATTTATATCATTTTCTTTTCTGTGTTTTTCACAATCGTTAAATCCTGATTTCTCATCCAGACCATGACCATATTCACATCTTCCATCATCACCCATGACTACATAAAAATGTTTTTTATCATTTGGATATTCTTTTAAAACATCTGCATAAGCTTCGTTAACAAC
>CACIZU010000021.1 GCA_902591185.1 uncultured Pelagibacteraceae bacterium | reverse complement strand
TCTTCTTTATACCCACTAAAATATTCTTTGTATGCTTTGACTACTCTTTTTGGCGTTTCTAACAAACCTTCTCGTCCAGGGTCTTCCCCCATCCAAGCTAATATAGTTTTAAATGCTTCTTCAGCTTCCTTATCTGAAACTTTTTTAGTCTCTATAACTTTACTAACATTGTCTTTTACTAATTTCATAGCGCCTTTTTATACAGTAATTACTTAATTTTAAAAATATTTAATATATTCATATATATGCTACATAATCACCTCATATGTTCAAAAAAAGAGAAAATGTTGAAGAAATTGAGGAAGGAAATCTACTTTCTCCTAGATTTGATAATGATGGTTTAATACCAGTGATTACAATGTGTTCTAAGACAAAAGATGTATTAATGCATGGATATATGAATGTAGAAGCTTTAAAGAAAACAATTGAAACTAAAGAAGCTCATTATTTTAGTAGATCCAGAAAAGCTATTTGGCACAAAGGTAAGACAAGTGGGTTTACTCAAAAAGTAGTCGAAATCAGAATTGATGATGATCAAGATTCTATTTGGTTAACTGTTGATATTGGAGATGGAGCAAGTTGTCATGTTGGATATAGATCATGCTTTTATAGATCTATCCCCATGGGACCAATAGATAATGGAAGAAAAATTGAAATGAAATTTCTTGAAAAAGAAAAAAAATTTGATCCAGAAGAAGTTTATAAAGGACAACCAAATCCAACCAAAATTTAAATGACTGATAAACAAAAGAATGTTCTGGGTGAAGACCTAGAAGAATGTTCAAACAATCCTTTAACTGGATGGTATAGAGATGGATGTTGTAACACAGATGAAAATGATCATGGTGTACATACAGTTTGCGCAAAAGTTACAACTGAATTTTTAGAATGGTTAAAAGAAGCTGGTAATGATCTAATAACACCTCATCCTGAATTCGGATTTCCTGGTTTAAAAGATGGTGATGGTTGGTGCGTTTGTGCTAGCTGGTATGCAAAAGCAGTTGAAGCTGAAAAAGGTTGTCCGGTATTTTTAAAAAGAACACACGAAAATACTCTTAAACATTTACCTATTGAAACTTTAAAAAAATTTGCAATAGATTTATCTTAATCTACATATTTCCATATTTAGGACCACCACTACCTTCAGGTGTTACCCAAGTAATGTTTTGGGAAGGTTCTTTAATATCACAAGTTTTACAGTGAATGCAGTTTTGAGAATTAATTACGAATTTATTTACATCATTTTCTTTTTGGACTTCATAAACTCCTGCAGGACAATATCTTTGAGCAGGTTCGTCAAATTTTTCTAATGTATAACTAATTGGTAAATCGGGATCTTTAAGTTTTAAATGTACTGGCTGATTATCAGCATGATTTGTGCCTGTTAGATAAACTGAACTTGTTTTATCAAATGTTATAACATTATCATATTTTGGATAATCTATTTTTGGCATTTCATTAGCAGACTTTAAAGTTTCATGATCAGCATGTTTATGCTTTAAGGTAAAAGGTAGTTTTCCTTTAAATAAAATTTGATCAATTCCAGTAAATATTATGCCGAGAATTAAACCCCAACTAAAACTGGGTTTAACATTACGTGCAGCATGAAGTTCTTTATAAGCCCAACTATTTTTAAATTTTTCCTCATAACCAGATAAACTTTTATTTTCCTTAATTTTTTCAATAATAGTTTCCGCAGCGATCATTCCACTTTTCATCGCTGTATGAGATCCTTTTATTTTTGGCATATTTAAAGTTCCAGCATCACAACCTACCAATAAGGCTCCTGGCATGTACATTTTTGGGAGACTTTGAAGTCCACCTTCAATTAAAGCTCTAGCACCATATGAAATTCTTTTTCCTCCAGAAATTATCTTTCTAATAGCTGGATGAGTTTTAAATCTTTGAAACTCATCATATGGAGAAAGATGAGGGTTTTTGTAATCTAAACCTATTACATAACCTAAAAAAACTTGTTTATTTTCTGCATGATACATAAAACTTCCACCATAAGTGTTGTTATCTAACGGCCATCCAGCAGTATGCGTTACCATTCCTTCTTCATGATTTTTATCTTCTATTTCCCAAATTTCCTTGAAGCCAATTCCATATTGTTGAGGATCTTTACCTTCTGAAAGTTTAAATTTTTCAATTAATTGTTTTCCTAAATGACCTCTACATCCTTCAGCAAATACGGTAACTTTACCTAATAACTCTATACCTGGTTCAAAACTATCTTTTTGATTTCCTTCTTTATCTATTCCCATGTCTTGAGTTGCAACTCCTTTAACTGAACCTTCATCATTATATAAAATTTCACTTGCTGGAAATCCTGGAAAAATTTCAACTCCTAATACTTCTGCTTGTTCACCAAGCCATCTACATAAGTTTGCTAAACTAATAATATAATTATTATGATTTTGTTGAACTTTTGGAAGTAACCATGTTGGCCAACTTAATGATCTATTTTTTCCTAAAAATAAAAATTTTTCTTTTGATACTTTTGTTTTAATGGGTGAATTAAGCTCTTTCCAGTTTGGTAAAAGTTCATCTAATGCTCTTGTTTCAAAAACATTACCACTAAGAATGTGAGCTCCAATCTCAGAAGCTTTTTCAAGCAAGCAAATATTTAATTTTGAGTCTAATTGTTTTAATTTAATAGCTGTTGCTAAACCTGAAGGACCTCCTCCAACTATTACCACATCGTACTCCATCGACTCTCTACCCATGTGATATTTTTATCTTCAAGAATTATTTTTGTATAGTGTTTAATTTATTCAATTCCTCTAGTAACTGTGGAAGAGCCTCAAATAAATCCGCTTCTAATCCATAATCTGCAACACTAAAAATTGGTGCTTCACCATCTTTATTAATTGCAACAATCACTTTACTTTCTTTCATCCCAGCTAAATGCTGAATTGCTCCAGAGATACCAACTGCAATATAAAGATCTGGAACTACTACTTTGCCTGTTTGACCTACTTGATGATCGTTACTAATATATCCAGCATCAACAGCCGCTCTAGATGCTCCGATTGCTGCATTTAACTTATCTGCAATTGCACTAATTAATTTAAAATTGTCTCCATTTTGCATCCCTCTTCCACCAGACACAACTACTCTTGCAGTTCCAAGTTCTGGTCTGTCTGATTTAATTTCTTCTCTCTTAACAAATTTAGTTAAAGAAAACTCTTCTCCAGCATCAGCATTCTCTATTGGTGCAGATCCACCTGAACTTTCACATACATCAAAAGATGTTGGTCTAATTGTTATACATTTCTTTGTATCTGTACTCTTTACTGTTGCAAAAGCATTACCTGCATAAATTGGTCTAATAAATGTATCTGCTGACTCAACTTTAATTATATCACTTACTTGAGATGTATCTAATTTTGCTGCTATTCTTGGCATTAAATTTTTTCCAAATGTGTTTGCCGAACAAACAATATGTGAATAATTATCTGCAAGTTTAATTACAACTGGTGCAAAGTTTTCTGCAATAAAATTTGCATAATGTGCAGCTTCTACACAAATTACTTTTTTAACTAAAGGTAACTCTGATGCAGCTTTTGCTGCTTCTGCACAATTATTTCCGATAACCAATGCATGGACATCACTATCCATTTGAGAGGCTGCAGTAACAGCATTTAAAGTAAATGCTTTTAACTCTTTATTATTGTGTTCCGCAATCAACAATACTGACATTATATAACTTTTGCCTCATTTTTTAATTTTTGAACTAACTCAGCAACACTTGAAACTTTAATTCCTGCCTTACGTTTAGGTGGTTCTTCAACTTTTATCTGTTGTATTTTTGGTGTTATATCAATACCCAAATCAGATGCATTTAATTGCTCAATTGGTTTTTTCTTTGCTTTCATTATGTTTGGTAATGAAGCATATCTTGGTTCATTTAATCTTAAATCACATGTAACAATAGCCGGTGTATTGATTTCAATCGTTTCTAACCCTTCATCTATTTCTCTAATAACTTCAAGCTTTCCTTCTTTAACATTTATTTTTGAAGCAAATGTTGCTTGTGGCCAATTTAGTAGAGCGCTTAACATTTGTCCTGTTTGATTACAGTCATCATCAATTGCTTGTTTACCCATAAATACTAGATCAGGTTTTTCTTTATCTACAATTTTTTGTAAAATCTTTGAAACTGCTAATGGTTCAATTACACCATCTGCTTTGATATGAATTCCTCTATCAGCACCAACTGCTAATGCTTTTCTTACTGTCTCTTGAGCCTTTTCCTCACCAATTGTTACGGCAACTACCTCTGTTGCTTTACCAGATTCTTTAATCTTTACAGCTTCTTCAATAGCATTATCATCTGGTGGGTTTGTTGACATTTTTACATTGTCAGTAACAACTCCAGAACCATCTTCTTTCACTCTTATCTGAACGTTGTAATCAATTACTCTTTTAACAGCGACTAAAATTTTCATTAAGCTCTCAATAAATTATTTTCAGAATCGTACGGACTCTCATCTAAAACAGTAGCCTCATACATTTCACCTAAAATATCAACTTGTAATTTATCGCCTACATTTGCATGCTCTGGCTTAACCATTGCAAGTGCTATTGATTTATCCAACCTAAAACCAAACTCACCACCTGTTGCTCTACCAACAACTTTATTATCCTTATAAATTGGATTATTTCCCAAAACATCGGCATCTTTTGTATTATGAACTTCTAAAGTTACTAACTTATTATCAAATCCTTTTTCTCTCCATTTATTAAGAGCTTCTAAGCCAATAAAATTACCTTTATTTGGGTGAACAAATCTATCTAAACCTGATTCGTAAGGCGAATATTCAATTGAAAGTTCTGTGCCAACTAGTTTATAAGATTTTTCTAATCTCAAACTATTCATGGCTCTTATCCCAAAAGGTTTAATTCCGAAATTTTTACCAGCTTCCATTAATTTATCAAAAATATGATTTTGATATTCAATAGGATGATGTAATTCCCAACCTAATTCTCCTACAAAGTTTACTCTCATCGCATTAACTGGAGCATAACCAACATTCACATCTTTAGCAGTTAACCATTTAAAATTTTCATTTGAAAAATCATCTGTTGAAATTTTTTCCAACAACTCTCTAGATTTTGGACCAGCAACCACAAGTACTCCAGTACTATTAGTTAGATCTTCAAATATAACACCTTCTTCTGGCATCCATTTTTTAATCCAATCATGATCTAATCTTAAATTCGCACCAGCTGAAACTAAATAAAAACTATCTTCGGCCTCTCTCATTATTGTAAACTCTGAATGAACTCCACCTTTAGTATTTAAAGCGTGACATAACCCAATTCTACCAATTTTTTTTGGTAGTTTATTTGCAACTAAATGATCTAAGAACTCTTCAGCTTTTGGTCCTTTAATTCTACATTTTGCAAAAGCAGTCATATCTAAAAGACCAACGTTTTCTTTTACATTTTGGCATTCTTTTTTAGTTGCTTCAAACCACTTAGATCTTCTAAATGACCAATCATCTTTTTGTTCCATTCCATCTGTTGCAAAAAAGTTAGGTCTTTCCCAACCAAATTTTTGACCAAAAACTGCTCCTAAATCTTTCATTCTTTCGTAACATGGTGAAGTTCGTAATGGTCTTGCAGCTGGTCTTTCTTCATCTGGATAATGAGTAATAAATACGTGACTATAGGCCTCTTCATTTTTAGCTTTTAAATATGATTTGGTTACATAATTACCATAACGTCTTGGTTCAACTCCAAGCATATCAATAGTTGGTTCGCCATCTACAATCCATTCAGCTAATTGCCAACCTGCTCCACCTGCTGCAGTTATTCCAAAACTGTGTCCTTCATTAATCCAAAAATTTTTTAATCCCCAAGCAGGTCCAACTATTGGATTTCCATCAGGCGTATAACAAATTGCACCATTATAAACTTTTTTCACACCTACTTCTCCAAAAGCTGGAACTCGGTGAATAGCACCTTCAATATGTGGCGCTAGTCTATCTAAATCTTCTTGAAATAATTCATACTCTGAGTCTTTTGATGGACCATTAACATAACATGCGGGAGCTCCATCTTCATATGGTCCTAAAATTAATCCACCTGCTTCTTCTCTCATATACCATCTACTATCACTATCTCTAAGAACCCCCATTTCTGGTAAGCCTTCTTTTTTTCTTTTTTGAATTTCAGGATGTGGTTCTGTAACGATATATTGATGTTCAACTGGAATGACTGGAATATCCAAGCCAACCATTTTTCCTGTTTGTCTTGCAAAATTTCCTGAGCAAGAAATAATATGTTCACATTCGATTGATCCTTTGTCTGTTTCAACAACCCAACCATCTTTAGTTTGTTTCATTGATAATACAGTTGTATTTCTATAAATTTCAGCTCCCATATTTCTTGCACCAGTTGCCATTGCTTGTGTTAAATCAGCTGGTTGAATATAACCATCTTCTGGGTGTTGGATTGCTCCAACTAAATCATCTGTATGACATAAAGGCCAAATTTCTTTTACTTGTTCTGGAGTTAAAAATTTAACATCCACACCAATTGTTTGAGCAACTCCTGCATATTGATGGTATTCATCCATTCTATCTTTGGTGCTTGCTAAACGAATATTTGATACAATACTAAAGCCAACATTCTTTCCTGTTTCTTCTTCTAGTTTTTTATAAAGATCAACCGCATATTTATGAAGTTGTCCAACAGAATAGCTCATGTTAAATAATGGCAATAGTCCTGCTGCATGCCAAGTTGAACCTGAAGTTAATTCTTTACGTTCTACAAGAACAACATCTGACCAACCTTTTTTTGCTAAATGATAAAGAGCACTAACTCCTACTACTCCACCACCGACTACTACAACTTTAGTTTTTGTTTTCATCTGCAATTCCTACTAAATTTTTTGAAATAACGAAACAAAATTGTATCTTTGGATAATTAAATTGAACTACCAAGCGGGATTGGATTTGAGACCATTGTGGTCAACCAACAATCCTTTAACGTTCCCTCTAGAGTATACTTTTCGACTTGCCAATTGAACTTATGATAAATTTTATTCTTATCTAAAATAACTACTTCAAATTGTGCCCATTTGTCACTAATTCCAAGCTGTATAATCGTGTGACTTAAATGATTAATCATCATCTGGTATGTGTCTCCCTTAAGCATCCTTTTAAAGTTATCTAAGGGTCCTGTCACTTTCTTGTTGTTCGGGTGTGCAAAGTTCCATGTTTGCTCAATACCACTATCTTTATAATTAGAGTCATTTTTTTGAAGTCCTGTTAATTGAATTTTGACAACTTCCACAGGCTTAATTCCACTATTAGGTTTTAACAGTTCTGCTTTAGAGATAGAAATTGAGATTAACAAAAAAATTAAAACATTAAATATTATTGCAGCATTAAATGATTTATTATTATAATGCCCATAAACTAAAAAAAAAATTCTCATATTATTTTATTTATCCTAAAATTTATAAATTTCTATTAATTTGTTATTTCTTAAATTCGATTATCTAAGTTAAAAAATTTAACTAAATAAAAACCTACAAACATTGCCACAACAAATGTAGCTGAATAAATATTTAAAAGTGCAAGTGATGTTATAGCTGGTCCTGGACATAATCCACTCAATCCCCATCCTGTTCCAAATAATACTGATCCTATAATAAGACGATTATTAATATTTTTGCTGTTTGAATAATTAAACTTTTCTGCAGATAATGGTTTTTCTTTATTTTTAATAATATGAAATAATGGCGAAGATACTACTAAAGCACCAATCATAACAAATGCTAATGAGGGATCCCAATTTCCAAACAAATCCAAAAAGCCTAATACTTTGTCAGGATTAATCATTTCAGATATAACTAATCCAGCTCCAAAGATAACACCAGAAATTAAAGAAACCAATCTGTTCATATAAAATTTTTTATAAATACCGTTATTATTCCTACAATCATAAAGGTTATAGTGGCTACAATTGATCTTAATGAAAATCTTCCAATTCCACTTATTCCATGACCACTTGTGCATCCGCCACTTACCCTAGTTCCTATTCCAACTAATAAACCTGCCAATATCAATAAACTGAAAGAATTTGAGATTGTGATGCTAATTTCGTTTTTAATAAACAAGCGATAAAAAATTGGTCCAATAACTAATCCTAATAAAAATAATATATTGTCAAGTTTATTATTTTTTTCAGTTAAAGCATTAGCAGCAATACCACTTATGCCCACCAACCTACCATTAAATAAAAAAAATATTGCTACGGAAAACCCTATTAACAGGCCTCCTGATAATGCTGATACTGGAGTAAAATTTACAATATTCATTTAATTGCTCAAAACAGGGAATGCTTGTCTTATTTTTAAAAAATGTTTTTGATATTCCATTTTAGTACATTTGTTTTCAACATACCCAATATTATTTTTTTTAACTAGTTTTTTAGCTTTTTCATCTCTTATACCCAGCTGCAACCATAAAACTTTTGCCCCAATTTTAACTGTATCTTCTGCAATCTTGTATACTTCTTTAGAAGGTCTAAAAACATCCACTATATCAATAGGTTCTTTTATATCTGTTATTTTTTGAAACACATCTTCACCTAAAATTTTTTCATCTTTAGCTCTTGGATTGACTGGTATAACTTTATATCCATATTTTTGCATATATTTCATAACAATAGTTGATGGCTTTGTTGGATCTTTGCTTACCCCAATCATCGCAATCGTTTTATGTTTCGAAAGAATTTCTTTTACATCAGACATAAATTATTATTTATTTTTTTTGATCTGATCTTCGCAAAATTTCCTAGCTTCTTCTAAGTCTGTAATTTTAGCTTCTGATAATTTTTGGCTTCCTGCAAGACATGCATCTACTGCTCTTTTTAAATTATGATCATTAAAACTTAAAGCAAAATACATTCCTAAAATAATAAAAATAATAATTAAAATATTTTTTTTATTTTTCATTATTTATTTTTCCACTTTGGTTTTCTTTTTTCTAAGAAAGCAGATATTCCTTCTTTGGCATCCAATGCCATCATGTTAATTGTCATCATTTTACTTGTATAAGCATAAGCTTTTTTTAATGGCATCTCTAGTTGTTTATAAAAAGCTTGTTTTCCAATTTTAATCGTAAGGTTAGATTTTGAAGCAATTGTTTTAGCGACTTTTAAGACTTCACTATTTAATTTAGATTTTGAATAACAATCATTAATTAATCCGATTTCTTTTGCATAATTTGCTTTAATTGGTTCTCCAGTTAACAGCATTTTCATCATTGGTTTTCTATTGATTTTTCTACTGACCGCAACCATTGGTGTACTACAAAACAAACCAATATTAACCCCAGGTGTTGCAAACAAAGTATCTTTAGAACTGTAAGCTAAATCACAACTTGCAACTAATTGGCATCCAGCAGCAAATGCAGCTCCATGAACTTTGGCAATTATTGGTTTTCTTCCTTCAACAATTTGTAGCATTAATTTTGAACAAAGGTTAAATAATTTTTGAAACTTTTCTTTTTTTTTTAATCCTCTTACTTCTTTTAAGTTATGTCCCGCACTAAATCCTTTACCTGCGCCTTCTAGAATAATGACTTTTATTTTTTTGTCTGCATCAAGTTTTTTAAAAGTTTTTAGTAAATCTGTTAAATTTTTAAATGATAAAGAGTTGTAAGTTTTTTGTTCATCAATAACGATAGATGATATTTCACTATTAATTTTTTTAATCTTAATATTACTAGTCATTAAGACTTATTTCAGTTTGCCTTCTTCTCTCATCTTTGCTCTTATTTTGGTAGCTGAGATTTCTTGAATTTCTTTTGATAGCTCAATTTCTTCAATTTTATATCCAACTCCACGCCCATAACAAATATTAGTAATATTTGGCACGAGTATTACTTTAAATCGACCTTTAAATTCAGGATTTAGTTTTTCTTCAATATTGTTTTTTACTGTTTCAAAATCAAAAGGATTATCATCAACTCCCTGGACATCTCTTATCTGGATACAGACTTGACCAGTTTTTTTTATAATCTCTTTAAATAAAGTATAATGACCATCATGAAAAGGTTGCCATCTTCCTAACATTTGTGCGGTTGGTTTTTTATTATCCCATTCGTATGTCATTATTTTATCTCTTTTATTATTTTTGGTGCCCAATTTTTAGCATCTTGTGAAGTAACATGAAAGTCATACTTATCAGGTTTAACAAACATTTTGTTCGTATCATCAAATCTTCCTTCTTTTATAGTGTCCACCCAAATAACAAAATCTGCAGGAAATAAATTTCTTGCTTCAGGTGTTGGACAAATAAAATCTGCTACAACATAATTTCCGCTATCTTTTAACTTTGTTGCAAACTCTGCCATTCTCTTTGCTTGTCTTTTTCTGCCTTCTTCAGAAAAATCCCAATCGTTAGCTTCTTTTCTCACTTCATCTGCATTTAACCTTTTTGCATTAAGCATAGGTCCTAACTCATCTGCAAGAGTTGTTTTTCCAGAACCAGGTAATCCCATTATTAAAATTATTTTCATTTTATATTAAATTGTTAGCTACCCATTTATGAAATTGATGAGTTGGAGCATCCATTACTGGAGAAAAGTTACCTCCATTATAAACCGGTGAACTTCTTCCTGCTTGCATACCCTCAATTGCACCCACATCTTCTAACATAACATCTTTCCAAAATCTTGCATTTTCTTTTCTTAATTCTTTAAGCTCCTCTCCATTTGCACTTTTATTACTGACATAATATATTTGCATATGCTCTCTTGTCTTATCAATTCCTAGTGGCTCTAACCAAAACACATAAAAATGATCAAGATGTAAACCAATCATAACATTTGGGAATAAAGCTATATATTCAGAGTTTTTAAGTAATTTTTTTTCCCAATTATTAAATGTATCAAATTTTTTATTTCCTTTTATTAGTTGTTTATATTTTTTACTTCCTTGTCCTGCAAATCGATTTGGTAATCCTTGGATATGATAATGATCATTAATATTCGAAACTTTATTTAGCTCAGGGTGAATAGTTGGCAAATGATAACTTTCACAATAATTTTCTATAGCAAATTTCCAGTTACAATTAACTTCTAAATTAAAAGAACCGTGGTCATTAGAATGAACTAATTTCTTTTGATCTTCCTGATTAATAAATTTAGACCATCTTTGTTCAAGCGGTTTAATATAGTTTTCAAAATCAATTTCATTTGAATTAATATTTACAAAGATAATATCCATCCAAACTTTAGATCTCACTTCTTTAAGATTGCTTTGATTCTTGTTAAATTTTTCAGTTTGATGAATATTGAGGCCTCCAATATGAGGTGTGGCTACTAATTTTCCTTTAAAATCATACGACCATGAGTGATAAGGGCATCTAATTACATTCTTTAAAGTGCATGGCTTTTCCAAAAGTTTAAATCCTCTATGACTGCAAACATTGTGAAATACTCGTATCTTGAGATCTTTATCTCTAACAATCATCAAAGGAATCCCGAGCAGATTGTAAGGTTTTACATCTCCAACATTAGGTATTGAGCTGCCAACCCCAACAACTGTCCATTTATCACAAAAAATCTTATCTCTTTCATGCTCTAAATATTGTTCACTTGTGTAACACTGATTTGGGAGCCCATTTGCAGTCTCAATTGGTTTATCCACATTCATCAATTTCTTGATATCCAAGATCTCTGACAGAGATTTATTTTTTTGATTTTGGTCCACAAAAAAAATTATCATGGACATAATTTTTGGCAACAAATTTCCATTGAAAGCCATGCTGAATTTCTTTGACAGCATTTTTAAAAAGGATAATGATCTGAAAAAATGAATTTTTCATTAGAAATTGGTCCGCACACTGACCTTGAAACTTTACCTCCTGTAAAGGATGTTTATGTCACAATGCTGCCTGGTGGAGATTACAAAAAAACTGCTGATAAGTCAGGAGACCTTGTTAAAAAAAGTTTTAATCCAGTTCCTCACTTTCCAGCTAGATCAATTAACAATGAAGAAGAATTAAAAGATTATGTTTCAAGATGTAAAGATCATGGAGTTAAACAAGCTTTAGTTATTGGTGGTAGTAGAGAACCAATTGGTAAGTTTGATAGTTCATATCAAATTTTAGAAACAGGTTTTTTTGACGGAATTAAAATTGGTATCGCAGGTCATCCAGAAGGAAGTCCAGATATACCACATCAAAATTTAGAAAAAGCAATGATAGATAAAAAGCCTTATGCTGATTATATAGTTACACAATGGCTATTAGACAGTCAGCCTATTATTGATTTTATTTCTAAACAAAGCGTACCAGTTCATGTTGGAATTACTGGGCCGATGAAAATATCTAGCTTAATAAAATTTGCTAATATTGTAGGGGCAAAAAATTCCATTAACTTTCTTAAATCTAATTTTACTAAGGCGTTAGATTTATTGAAACCTAAAGACCCTAATGATTTAATTGGGAAAGTTAAATCGTATACTGATAACTTCCACATTTATACATTCGGCGGCTTGAAGGAAACAAACAAGTGGTTGAGGGAGAATAGTTATGTCTAATGAATTTGACTATACTAAGCTAAAACATGTTACTACAGTAGATCAATCAGATCGTGAAGTACCATATAATTTAAGACAAAGTGGACCAACAAAAGTTGAAATGCTTATTTCAACAAGGGTAAGAAAATCGCCTTATTGGCATTTATCAATGCAGGCAGGTTGTTGGAGAGCAACTGTTTACAATCGTATTTATCATCCAAGAGGATATGTAAAACCTGAAGATGGTGGTGCAATGGTTGAATATGATGCAATTGTAAATCACGTTACAATGTGGAACGTAGCTGTTGAAAGACAAATTAGAGTTAAGGGTCCGGATGCAGAAAAATTTACAGACTACGTTATAACACGAGATGCAACAAAAATCTCTCCAATGAGAGCAAGATACGTAATCTTGTGTAACGCGTATGGTGGAGTTTTAAATGATCCAATTCTTCTAAGAATTTCTGAAGATGAATTTTGGTTTTCATTATCAGATTCTGATATTGGTATGTACCTTCAAGGGGTAAATGCTGATGGAAGATTTAATTGCACTATTGAAGAAATTGATGCTTGTCCTGTACAAATTCAAGGACCCAAATCAAAAGCACTAATGAAAGATTTGCTTGGTGATCAAGTTGATTTAGACAATATGCCTTTCTATGGTTTAGCTGAAGTTAAGGTTGCTGGAAGAAGTTGTGTTATTTCTCAATCAGGTTTCTCAGGTGAAGCTGGTTATGAAATATATTTAAGAAATGCTACTTTATATGCAGATGATATGTGGAATGCTGTTCTTGATGCTGGAAAAAAACATAATTTAATGGTTATTGCCCCTGCTCACCATAGAAGAATTCAAGCGGGAATTCTTTCATGGGGACAAGACATGGATCAACAACATAATCCATTTCAGTGTAACCTTGGTTATCAAGTTTCATTGTCTGGTAAAGGTGAATGGAATAAGAAAGCCGACTATGTTGGAAAAGCTGCATTAGAGAAAATGGGTGCTGAAATCAAAGATGGTAAAAAACCCTACAAGCTTCAATTAGTTGGACTTGAGTTGGGTGGAAAACCTATTGAAGAGTATGCGCCTGATTTTTGGCTAGTATCACCAGAGAGTGGTGGAGATCCAGTAGGATTTATTACTTCTCCTTGGTATCACCCAGAAAAAAAACAAAACATAGCGATGGGATATGTGCCGTTTGAAGGAACATTAAATTCAAATGGATTTCCAAAAGGTAAAGTTGGAACTAAGTATAAAGTTCATTTACCAGAAAAATACTCTGACACACCAGGCACACCTGTTGATGCAGTAGTAGTGGATATTCCATTCAAAGAGTCTTTCAACGCAAACACGAGAGAAGTTGTAAAAGGCTAAATTTATTTCGGGGGAGTAAATAGCTCCCCCAATATCTTAACAACTAAAACCTTTTTAATAGTAATTTGCATTATCATTGCGATTGCTTTAATAATATTTCCATTGATAGTTTTGTACAAAGCATAAAAAAATAAAAAGAATAAGAATTAATGTTTGGTGAATTTTTAAATATAATTTTTAAATCAATAAAATTAGATAAATCTCTTTACAGAGATAATAAAAATTTTGGTGAAGCTTCAGTATATTTTGCTGGCTTAATAATGATTTTAGATGGAATAGCAGGAGCAGTAGCAGCAAATACAGTTGTAAAAACAGCAGTTGCTATGTCTGGACTTACTTCAATTCTGACCTGGTTAGTTTGGGCAATCCTTATTTATGTAATTGGAGTTAAACTTTTTCCAGACAAGCAAACAAAGATTCCTTTTAAAAAAGTTTTAACTGCAGTTGGTTTTGCTCATGCTCCCGGCTTACTAAGGTTTTTTGCTGTAACACCTAATATGATGATACCCATAATTTTTTTAACTCAATTTTGGATTTTTGCTGGATTAATTATTTCAACTAAACAAGTACTTAATTTAAAATCAAATATTAAATCTTTTGGAATAGTATTTTTATCATTTTTAATAATAGCTTTTTTATCTATTTCTTTTGTAATGAGCAGAATGAATATGCTGCCAATAAGTCAAACTAGTTAAATTGGAAAAATCGTTTTAGAAACTCTACAAGATTTACATAGTTTAAAACCAGTAAGAATTAAATTTTGAGAAACACTTTCATCTTCTTTTTTACATTCATCACAAATACCATTTAGATCTTTAATAATTTCTTCTTTGTATTTATCATCTGGGTTG
>CACIZU010000020.1 GCA_902591185.1 uncultured Pelagibacteraceae bacterium | reverse complement strand
ATTTATTATTACTTTTATGAGTTTTTTAACTTTATATATTTTTTTAGAAATAATTTAAACGTTACAAGTCATATCTTGCCCACAGCATAATGGTGATTTTATTTTACCATGATCGTTAGGACATTTAGATATTTGTACTTCATTTCCATCTTCTAATTTAAGCATATCATTAACCAAGGGTTCATTGCATTTTCCACAATTGGCATTAACTGACATACCACATTTTGAGCATTCGTAAGTATTCATAAAAAATCCTTTTATGTTAATTACTTTAGTTGATAGAGTATTACATTATTTTATTATTTATTGAATGATAATAATTAATCTATATGAGCAAAATATACGTAAATGATACTGGAAATGGTTTTCCATTAGTACTAGTGCATGGTTATTTAGGTTCTTCAGAGATGTGGAGTCTTCAAATAGATTATTTTTCAAAATTTTGCAGAGTTATATCACCTGCCTTACCTGGGTTTGGTGAGAGCCATGAAGCGAAATCTTTAGACTCAATTAATGATATGGCTAAATTTATAATTGACATTGTTGATGAAAAAAAAATCGATAAATTTAACTTACTTGGTCATTCAATGGGTGGCATGATAGTTCAAGAAATAGCTAAACTAGCAGGAGAAAGAATAAATAAATTAATTTGTTTTGCAACAGGCTCTATTGGTGAGATACCTGGTAGATTTGAACCGATTGATGAGACTAGAAAAAGACTGAAAGAAGAAGGTGCTGATATTTCATTTTCAAGAGTTCCTAAAAAATGGTTTGTAAAAGGAGACCAGGATAAAAATTATTATTTGTGTGCAAATGCAGTTCGAAACATTTCATCTGAAACTGCAGATAATGCACTTAAAGCAATGAAGAATTGGTCTGGTATAGATAATTTAAAAAATATAAAGAACAAAACACTTATAGTGTGGGGAGGTAAAGATACATCTTATAATTTTGATCAAGTAGATACACTTAATAAAAATATTAAAAATAGTAAGTTAGAAATATTTAAAGATTGTGCTCACAATGTTCATTTAGAAGAGGCAGATAAATTTAATAAATTAATTAAAGATTTTATTAATTAAATATTTAATTTGAAAACCCATATTTTCTTAGTCTAACATCACCTGTTCTTGCGTGAGCTTCCATTCCTTCGTATCTTGATATTCTAGCGCAAGCTGCCCCAACAGATTTTGTAGAATCTTTAGACATTCTTTGAAAACTCAAAGTTTTAATGAATTTTCCGACAAAAAGACCACCGGTATATCTTGCTGCACCTTTTGTAGGTAAAATATGGTTTGTACCAGAACATTTATCACCATAAGCGACAGTAGTTTCTTCACCAATGAATAATGATCCATAATTCTTTAATCTTTTATGAAACCATTCTAAATTTTGTGTTTGCACTTCTAAATGCTCAGGCGCGTACTCATCACTGATAGTTGCCATTTCTTCATCGGTATCACACAAAATAACTTCACCATAATCTCTCCATGCAGCATCTGCATTTTCTCTCGGTAAATCAGGAAGTTCAGCAATTAACTCTGGAACTCTTTTAATTACATAGTCAGCAACTCTTTTACTTGTTGTATAAAGCCATGCTGGAGAATTATATCCATGTTCTGCTTGACCGACTAGATCAACAGCAACCAATTCTTCGTCAGCTTTATCATCTGCTATAACAGCTATTTCAGTTGGACCTGCAAATAAATCAATTCCAACTTTTCCAAATAAAATTCTTTTTGCTTCAGCAACAAATTGGTTACCCGGACCAACCAATATATCAGCTGGAGCATTTCCAAATAAACCATTAGTCATTGCAGCAATAGCTTGTACACCACCTAAGTTTAAAATTGAGTCAGCGCCACAAAGGTCAGCAGTATAAACAATTGACGGATGAACACCTACATTAGGTTTTGGTGAACTGGCTACAATTATATTTTTTACACCTGCAACTTTTGCAGTTGTTACACTCATTACAGCTGAAGCTATATGTGCATATCTACCAGCAGGTACGTAACAGCCAGCTGTATTAACAGGAATTAATTTTTGTCCAGCAAACAATCCTTCAGATAACTCAACTTCAAAATCTTGTCCATAATTCTTTAATTGAGCTTCAGCAAATTTTCTAACTCTTTCATGAGAGAATTGAATATCATCTTTAGTTTTTTGATCTAAGTTTTTTTTTATTTCTTCAATTTTTTCTTTGGATACAACAACATCACCTTCGTATTTATCAAATTTTTTTGAATATTCTCTACAACCTTCTTCTTTTGTTTGTTCAATATTTTTAAGAATGTTTTCAACTATTTCTCTTGTTTTAGTATCATCAGTGGATGAAGTTTTAGGTGATTTTTTTAAATATTGTATAGCCATTGATTGTATCCTTTTTTAAGATGTTCTTAATAGAGTATAAAAGGTTTTAATTCAATGGTTTTAAAATAAAATTTATAAATGATATTTAAAATTAGTCTAAAGCAACTACTGCCGCAGCAATAGAAGCCAGTCTTGCTTGAGCTTCATCAGAACGACTTGTAATAACAACTGGTACTTTTCCACCAACCACAACTCCTGCAGCACAGGCACCCATAAAATAAATCATCATTTTGACTAAAGCATTTCCAGTTTCTACACTAGGGACTAACAACACATCTGCTTCACCAGCGACAGTATTTTTAATTCCTTTTATTCCAGCTGATTTTTTTGAAATACTATTGTCAAAAGCAAGAGGTCCAAAAACGTCTGCTTCTAAATTTTCATCTTTTGCAATTTTAGTTAATTCAGCTGCATCTAAAGAACTTGGTACACTTTCTAAAACTTCTTCTGTAGCTGATAAAACAGCAACTTTTGGTCTAGTAATTCCAATTCTATTGGAAAAATTAATTACATTTTTAAGAATATGCATTTTAGTTTTAACATTTGGCAAAACATTTAGAGCACCATCAGTAATAATTAATGGTTTGTCATCTTTTTCAATAGTCATGTGCCAAATATGACTTAATCTAGTTTTGCCTAGTAAATTATATTCTCTTTTAAGAACTTCTTTCATTAATATATCGGTATGGATATGACCTTTAACAATTATTTTAACTTTATCTTCACTTGCAAGTTTTGCTGCTATTTTTGCCGTATTATTTTCAACAGGTTCATCAATAATTTTGTAATTTGAAATATCCCATTTTAAATCATCGGCACATTTATTAATTTCTTTTTTGTCACCAATAAAAATTGGTTCAATTAAATTTTCATTTACCGCATCTTGAACAGAAAGCATAGGTAATGGCTTTCCAGCATTAACAACCGCAGCATTAATACCTTTTTTTTGATGAGCTACGTCTAAAAGGTTATTTGGACAAATAATTTCTTTATTTGAAAGCATGAACAATGATTATAAATAATTTTGAAAATGTATATAGTTGATTTTATATTTATTAATAACAAAATAAGACAAAATGATAAAAGAATTTAAAATTAACGTATCAGATGATCAAATTTCTAACATTAAATCAAAAATAAAGTGTTATCCCTGGTCTTCAGTTGAAGATAACAGTGATTGGTCATTGGGAACAAATAAGAAATATTTAAAAGAACTTTGTGAATATTGGATTTCTGATTTTGATTGGAAAAAAAATGAAAAATTAATCAATAGTTTTTCAAATTTTAAAACTAATGTTGATGGTATTGATATTCATTTCATAGAAGAAAAAGGAAGTGGTAAACACCCTAAGCCATTACTGATAATGCACGGTTGGCCTGGGTCAATTGTTGAATTTTTAGAGATTATTAAACCTCTTGCGCATCCAGAAGAATTTGGTGGTAATGAAGAAGATGCATTTACGGTTATAGCCCCATCTTTACCTGGATTTGGTTTTTCTGGCGCTCCAAATAAACCTATTGGCCCAAGAAAAATTGCAGAAATCTTAAATAAAATGATGACTGAAAATTTAAACTATAAACATTACGTTGCCCAAGGAGGCGACTGGGGCGCAACTATAGCCAATTGGTTGGGTTATGATCATTTTAACAACTGCAAAGCTATTCATATTAATTGTTTAACAATGAGACATCCTGAAGGACCACAAACACAAGAAGAGAAAGAATGGCAAAAAAAATTTGATAATGATCAAATTATTCAAGATGGATATAGAACTCAACAAGCAACTAAACCTCAGACGTTAAGTTACGCGATGTTAGATAGTCCTGTTGGTATTGCTGCATGGATTATTGAAAAAATGCATGGTTGGTCAGATTTAAAAAATAATAATATTGAAAGTGTTTATTCAAAAGATGTGTTGCTAACAAATATCATGGTTTATGTTTTAACTAACACTTTCAATACTGCATCATGGATATATTTTGGAAGACGAGAAGAAGGCGGAAGATATTTTCCAAAAGATTTTAAAAAAATAGTTATCCCAACTGGTATTGCAATTTTTCCAAATGAAATGTCTGAATGGCCTCCAAGATCATATGTTGAAAGAATATTTAATATTAAACAATGGACCGAAATGGAAGATGGTGGACATTTCGCTGCTTTAGAAAAGCCAAATTTACTGGTAGAAGACTTGAGAAAACTTACTAGAGAAATTTTAATTGAGAATGACTCTTATACTAAATTTCTTTAAACATAATTAAAATGGATATATAATTTTAAATGTATGGAAATAGTTACAAAGATTGCTCCAATAGCTCTTGCATTTATAATGTTGGGTTTAGGTCTCGGTCTTTCAATTAAAGATTTTACAAGAATTTTAAGAAATCCAAATGATTTTATAGTTGGATTTATTTGTCAATTAATTCTTTTACCAATTGTAGCCTACATATTAATTTTAATACTTAAGTTGCCTGTAGAAATTGCTTTAGGATTAATGATAATTGCCGTAGCACCCGGAGGTGTAACTTCAAATGTCTTAACAAAATTTGCAAATGGAGATGTTGCTTTATCAATATCTTTGACAGCAATTATGAGTTTATTAAGTATTATTACGGTGCCTTTTATAGTTTTGACTTCAGCAAATTTGTTGGGAGTTACCAGTATATCATCAGACATTTCAATGACTGGTATCGCCTTAAAGATGGCTTTAGTTGTAACAGTCCCAGTTATTCTTGGAATGATAATAAGAGGTTTTACAGAAAATTTTATTATTTCTAAAATTAATTTAATAAATAAAATTACAGGTTTATTGTTTGTAATTGTTTTTGCAGCTATATGGATTGAAGAAAGAAACAATATTTTTAATTATCTTGCTCAAGCCGGTTTAGCAGTATTAATTCTTAATGTTGTAATGATGACTTTAGGCTATTTCATAGCAAAAAAATTTGTAACTGGTATGGCGCAAAGAAAGTGTATATCTTTAGAGTGTGGTTTACAAAATGGAACTTTAGCAGTTTTTGTTGCAACCTTAATGTTTAACGACGTGGCCTACATGGTTCCAACAGCAGCATATGCGTTAATAATGTATATTACAGGATTTATATTTATTTATATTTTAAGAAAATCTAATTAGAGTTAATTATTTTAATTTGATTAAATATTCTAAAAATAAAATTACTTAAACTAAGCATATTTTTATTTCGTAATTTTGTAGCTTTTTTTTTAGAATTTTCTCTTATATTAAGAGTTATTAATTTTTTTTCATTTATAGAAAGGAAATTATTTTCTATTAAATATTTTAACTTTCTAACAACGGTTGGCCTTGGAATGCCAGTTATTTCAGAGATAGACATTGCATTTACTCCTATTTCATCAGATCCCATAATTAATTCTCCATATGATTTTAAATTTAATTCTTTTGATCTAAAATTTTTATTATGAGACGCACTAATGACTACAACAAAACCAATACAACAAGTTTCTAAATCTTTGAATTCAGTTCTCAATCTATTAGTTAAAATAAATAAGAATTTATAAAATTGATACCAGCAAAATGAAAAATTTTTTTTAATTGAATATGAAATTTCACTTGTTTCATAAATTTTTTTTCCTATTTTTTCTTTTTTTAATAATTTACTAAATTCTTGTAATAAATTACCTATATCCTTTAATGTATTTAAGGATTGTGTCGCGTAAACATCTGATCTATTAACAAATATTTTCTTTCCAGTTTTTTTAATTATGTTTATTTTTTCCAATTCTAGAACTTTTCTTCTTACACTTTCCTTAGGTATTTTAAGATCTTTTGAGATGTCAGAAATATTAATTTTTTCAACTTCTAATATTTTGTCTTTATAAAAAGTTTCATAATCAATTATTAAGCCGTTTTTTCTAAAAAATATAAAGTTTTTATTGATTAGATAAATAATAATTAAGAATTTATCGATATCATTATAGTTTTTATATGCTCTAATTAACCAATTGCTAATTAAAAAATACCAAAAGGGTGCAATCTTGCTGAAATTTTTTTTAGTAATTGTGTGAATTTTTTTTTCATCAATTTGTTCAGATATACTTGGTATTGATTTCATATTTTTTAAAAAACCCAATTTGAACAAACTAAGGTGTTGAGTCAACCCATTTTGGACAATAAAGCTATATAAAATTCTATTAATACATGGTTATTTACGACAATGAGTACAGAAAGCTTAAATAGAACATCTAATGTTATTGAGACCCCAATAAAAGTAAACGTTGATGTTCTAAAGCAAAAAATAAATATCGAGAATATCAGAACTAAAAGAACATGCATCAACGATCTTAAAAGAAAACTGCATGACTCAAGGAAGAAAGATAGATTTAGAAATACTATAGTAGCTTGCTCGATTTTATTTTCTGTTGGGTTAATAAGTTTTATTGTTGGTTAAAAATTTTTTAAAGCTTCTAAATCTTTTTTAATAATACCTGTTATTAATATTTCTTTTTTAAGATTTTGTTTGTATCTAATAAATTTGTTTTGTCCTGGATAGATTATTTCTTTAACACCTTTAATTTTTGGAAGTTTCTTTATTGTTTTAATATTATCTTTAATTCTTTGATTATAATTTTTTTGAAATAAATTTGCCTTAAAAGTTATAAACAAATGACCAATATTTTGAGGACCAGAAAAATCATCAAAAGGATCTTTAACACGTCCAGCATGATTTCCACCAGTTAATACACCACTTAAGATATCAACCATCCATGCTAGACCCGACCCTCTAAAACCTGCTATTGGAAGTTGAACACCTTCTAAAGCCTTTTTGGCATCAACTGTTGGTTTACCAAATTTATCTAAAGCAACACCTTCAGGAATTTTTTCCTTGTTTCTTGCTGCTACTCTAATTTTGCCTCTGTTTATCACAGAGATTGATGTGTCTAATATAAAAGGAATTTTAGAACCAGTAGGGGTACCAAAACAAATAGGATTTGTTCCAAATAAACTTTTTAAAGCACCATGCGGTGCAACAGCTGGAGGAGCATTTGTATAAATCATTGTTATTAAATTTTTCTTAACTGCTTGTTCTGCGTAATAACCTGATAAACCATAGTGACCACTATTTTTTATAGCAACCATTCCAATTCCAGTTTTTTGAGCATTTTTAATTGCAGTTTTTATTCCAAGGTCTGCTGCAACAAAACCAATACTATTATTAGCGTCTATATGTGAAATTGATTGAGATATTTTTTTAATTTTAATTTTTGGTTTTGGATTGATTACCTTCTTTGAAATTCGTTCACAGTACATTTTAAGTCTTGATAAGCCATGACCGTATGCTCCTACTAATTCTGCGTTAATTAAAGCATTAGCGGATATTAAAGCATGATCTTTACTAAGACCAAATTTTTGAAAAATTTTGATGATTTGTTTCTTTAATTGTGGCGTTTTCATTAACCTTTTCCACGCCAAGGAATAGTTTTGTCTATAATTTTTCTTAAAGTTATATCAAATAAAAGACCCAACATTCCCATAATAAAAATCGTTATCCAAATTACTTCATATTGAAAGTATTTTTTAGCAACGTTTTCAACAAAACCTATACCAGTTGTACCTGCTAAAAATTCTGCAGCTACCAATGTTCCCCAACACATACCAACAGCAACTCTGATACCTGTTAAAATTTCAGGTAGAGAATTAGGGAAAATTACATATCTTAAAATTTGTTTTTTAGAAGCTCCTAATGAGTGAGCAGCATGAATTTTTGAAAGTTGTGTTCCAGATGCACCTGCTCTTGCAGAAATAATCATGATTGATAGCGAAACCATAAATAATAAAAATACTTTACCCGTGTTATCAATTCCTAAAACAGAAATGATTAAAGGTGCCCAAGCCAAAGGAGGAACAGGTCTGTATAATTCTATTAAAGGATCAAAAAAACCTTTCGCAAATCTATTTAGCCCCATAAACAATCCTAAAGGTACTCCAATAAATATTCCAAAAACTAATCCTAAAAATACCCTTAAAAAAGAGTCCCAAATATGCCCGTATGGGACAGGGATTTTAAATAGTTTAAATTCACCAGTTACAACTTTAAGAACTTGACCTTTAAAGTTTTGATCAACAATACCTTCATTTGTATGAATAGGGTATTCACCAGGTAAAATATCTGCAATCCAGTCAGGTAAAATGAAGCCTACTATAGAGCTAACATCGATCATCTCTATCCAAAGAAGTGGAATATTTTTGTAACCAACGCTTGGTTTTGACATTAATATAAATTTATTAAAAGTGTCTGAAGGTTTAGGCAACCATCTTCCTGAACCTTGTTCTGAACAGCTTGTACCACTTGAAACAATTGTACCTGCTGGAAACAGGATTAAATCAACTAACCATAACCCACCTTGCTGATCTTTTTGCACATTATCAAATTCAATAATTGCAGTTTTCATTTTATTTAATGCAGCAGGAGGATAAATACTTGCATATTCAATTCTTCTTGCAATTTTAACAATATCTTTTGCGAAAGTTGAAGCTACTTCGTCTGTATCATCTAAACTTTTTCTATAAGCTTTAATTTCGTCTTTTATTTTTTTAATAGAATTTTTGAATTGTGGGTTGTGATTTCTTAATTTAAAAAATTTATCATTAATAATTTTAAGCTCTTCTGCTGCTACGTGGAATTTTAGACCTTTATTAGTCTCAGGTACCATCGGAACTTCTATTGTATTTTCTATCGATCCAGTTCCTGTTCTTACCGTTATAATACCCCAGCTACCTTGTTCTGAAACAGCTTTTTTTCTTTCAGCTTTTTGTTCTGTTGTTTCAAATGGATAATCTTTCTTTTGAAAATCAGAACTCAGGAGTTTAATTTGTTCAGTAAGTTCTTTAATTTGAAGTTTTGTATTTATTTCCATTAAATTTTCGTTAGTTAATAACGGAATTAATTGTTTGGTTTGATTTATGTAGCTAAACAAAATAGTTTTTTGTTGATCATTTAAATCTGGAGAATTTTGTATTTCATTAGTAACTCTTTGAAGATTTTTTTTCTCAATTTTAATTATTGAAGTACTTTTAAATTCTCTTTCTTCAATAGGGAATTGATATTTTAATCCTAATAAAGACTCGTTTATTTTAGCAACCTGGC
The DNA here is from genome assembly GCA_902591185.1 of uncultured Pelagibacteraceae bacterium. GTDB lineage: Bacteria > Pseudomonadota > Alphaproteobacteria > Pelagibacterales > Pelagibacteraceae > Pelagibacter. Next base: position 6,451 of record CACIZU010000020.1, on the reverse strand, counting down.
ATAATTCATTTGCTGATTTAGGATAAAAAACCTTTAGCTATATCCCAAGAATAATAAAGCCAAACTAATAAAATCGCACTTGTTCCAACAATTACCCAATGCGTACCACCTTTTGCTCTTTCTGGATTTCCAAAAACTGCATCAACTTTTTCAGTTTTGATTAGTCGTCTACCGTAAAGGATACATCCAATAATAGCTACAAAGATAAGAATGGTTAGAAATTGAGTCAACATTTAATTTTCTTTCCCCATGATTTCTTCTTCCATATCCCAGATCATGGTTAAGATTTCTTCTCTCTTTGATGAAAATTCTTTATTTTTTTTAATTTCTCTTAAATCTTCTTTTAATCCCATTTCTGCAAAAGGAAGCTTATACTCTTTATGAATTCTACCCGGTCTTGGCGCCATCACATATAATCTTTCACCAAGTAATAATGCTTCTTCAACTGAGTGAGTAATTAAAATAATTGTTTTTCCTGTTTCTTTCCAAATTTTTAACACTAAAGATTGCATCTTTTCTCTAGTTAAAGCATCTAGAGCACCCAATGGTTCATCCATTAAAATTAAATCAGGATCATTGATCAAACATCTGGCAAGAGCTACTCTCTGCTGCATTCCACCTGATAATTGATAAGTTGGAGTATTGCCAAACCCTTTTAGTCCGACTATGTCTAACCATTCTTCAACTTTTTTTGCTGTAACTTGAGGGTCTTCTTTTTTCATTCGAAGTCCAAAGTTTACATTTTCAGCAACAGTTAACCATTCAAATAAAGCACCTTGTTGAAAAACCATTCCTCTTTCAACTCCAGGTCCATCTATCTCTTTTTCATTAAGAGTAATTTTTCCTGAAGTAGGCCTTAAGAATCCAGCGGTAATATTAAGTAAAGTTGTTTTTCCACATCCTGATGGACCAAGAACTGTTAAAAGTTCTCCTTTTTTAAGAGTAAAATTTACATCTTTTAAAGCGTGAACTGTTTCTCCTTTTGGAGTTTTAAAAATCATGTTTAGATCTTGAGAAATCAAATCACTCATATGAACAACTTTATATTAGAATTTTTATTAAAAAAATAGGCACCAATTTATTAGATTGGCGCCTATTAAATTTTTCTTTCTCTATTAATTATAGAGGTAAGAAGCTTGTGTCTACTGCTCCTCCTGGAGTTCCCATACCTTTTAGGAAACCATCAAGATTACCGCTCTCCATAGACTGTTTAGTTTCCGCTGGAGTTAGAAATTTAAATCCACCAATAGTTTCTTTCATATCAGCAAGTTTCATTTCAGCGTCTTTAGCTATTACGTTCATATCTGATTTACCAGATGCGTATCTAGCGTTTGCTTCATGAGTTACTTCGATGAAAGTTCTTAACATTCCTGGATTTTCTTTCATGAACTTGTCAGTTACAGATGTAATATCAATACCTAAAATACCAGCATCTCTAGCTTCTTGAACAGTTAAAAGTCTTGATCCAACTGCTGTTGCTGCTTTGATAGAGTTACCACCAAATAGACAAGCCATAACAACATCACCACTTACTAATGCAGCAGCTCCTTCTTCTGGGTCCATTTGAATAACATCCATTTTACCTCTGTCAGCTCCAACAACTTTCATACTTTCATCAAAAACATACTCAGCCATTGTTCCTAGTGGAACTGCAACTTTTTTGCCTTCTAATTCTGAAGCATTTGCTTTTGTAATACCAGAAGCATTAGATGTAACACATGTAGTTCCACCCATTCCGTATTCCATAGCAATATCAACAAGTTTCAATGGTGCATTAGATTTCACGGCATTGATAAAAGGTACTAAACCTTGTGAGTAAGAAATATCGATATCACCAGCTAACATTGCGTCAGTCATAGCACCACCGTTTGAAAAGTTAGTCCATTTTACTGGTACACCTAACGCTTTTTCATATATTCCTTTTACCTTATCTTCTTGGTTTGGCGTTGGCCATTCTAGAAAGAAAGCAACTCTAACTTCTTTTGCAGCTGAATTAGCAACTGAAATAGAAAGGTTAAGAGCAACGATTGAACCAAGAATAAAACTTAGTATTTTTTTCATTTATTCCCCTTAGTTAATTTAATTAAATTACGCACATTAAAATTCAATTTGAAGGTGATGTAAAACAAAAAAAAGCTTTCTATACAATCTATAGTTGTATCAATAATATTCTAGTTAATATATTTATTTTAGTCTAAAGAGGCCTTAAGTTTAGTAATTACAAAAAAAAATATTTAAAACTAAGAGAGAAAATTTATGAGCTCAGAAAATAGAACTTCAGTTCCAAATTCATTAAATGAACATTGGATGCCATTTACATCTAATAAAGATTTTAAAGAGAATCCTAGATTAATTACTGAAGCCAAAGGAGTTTATTTAACAAATCATCAGGGCAAAAAGCAAATTGATGCTAGTTCTGGACTTTTCTGCAATCCTTTAGGACATGGAAGAGAAGAAATTATTAACGCTATAACAAATCAATTAAAAAAGTTAGATTATGCACAACCATTCCAACAAGGTTTTGGAGGATCATTTGAGCTTGCAACAAAAATTGCAAAACATACACCGGGAAATTTAAATAGAATTTTTTATACGATATGTGGTTCAAGTGCAGTCGAAACTGCAATTAAAATTTCAATAGCTTATCATAGAGCTAATGGACAAGGAGAAAGATTTAGAATTGTAGGAAGAGAAAGAGGATATCATGGTATGCACATTGGAGGAACTTCTGTTGGTGGCATGATTAACAACGTAAAAACATTCGCTAACATTTTAATGCCAGGTGTAGTTCATATGAGACATACTCATTTACCTGAACATAAATTTGTATCAGGACAACCTGAAACTGGAGCTGAATTAGCAAATGATTTAGAAAGAATTTGTGCAAATTTTGGAGGAGAAAATATTTCTGCTTGTATAGTAGAACCAATAGCAGGTTCAACAGGTACTTTAGTTCCGCCAAAAGGATATTTACAAAGATTAAGAGAAATATGTGACAAACATGGAATATTATTAATTTTTGATGAAGTGATTACTGGTTGGGGAAGAACAGGTTCACCTTTTGCTTCTCAAGAATTTGGTGTAACTCCAGATATTATAACTATGGCTAAAGCAACAACTAATGGAATTGTTCCAATGGGTGCTGTTGCTTGCAAGGAAGAAATTTATGATATTGTCATGGATGCTTCACCAAAAGGTTCAGTTGAATTATTTCATGGTTATACTTATTCAGGAATCCCAGTTGCTGTCGCAGCAGCTTTGGCGGTTCAAGATATTTTTGAAAAAGAAGACTTATTTAATAGAGCTAAACAATTAGCTCCATATTTCCAGAAAGGCTTATTTTCTCTTCAAGACTTAGAGTCGGTAGATAATATTAGAGGATATGGAATGATGGGTGGAATTGATATGAAATTAAATACTAAACCAGGTAAAGCTGGTTTCGAATGCTTTAAAGCTTGCTATGAAGCAGGTGTAAACTTTAAAGCGACTGGTGATTGTTTAATTATTGCTCCACAATTTATTTGTGAAGAAAAACATATAGATGAGATTATTGATAAACTTAGAACAGGTATCACTAACTATCAAAAAAACCAAAAAAACTAATTAGTTTTTAGATAATAAAATAGAAGAGGGCTCATGAAGATAGGCGTACCTAAAGAAATCAAACCTCAAGAAAATAGAATTGGTTTAACTCCCGAAAGTGTAAAAACTTTAGTTTCAGAAGGGCATGAGGTTATTGTAGAAAATAATGGAGGTTTTGAAGCTGGTTTTGAAAATGATCAATACACAAATGCTGGAGCTAAAATTGCAAATACTGCAGCTGATATTTTTAATGATTCAGAAATTATAGTTAAAGTTAAAGAACCTCAAAAAGTTGAAGTAGACATGATAAGAGAAAACCAAATTATTTATACTTACTTACATTTGGCTGCTTCAAAAGAATTAACCGAAAGATTAATTAAATCTAAAAGTATTAATATTGCTTATGAAACAGTAACTGATGATAATGGAAGATTACCATTGCTTGCACCTATGAGTGCTGTTGCGGGTCGTATGTCTGTTCAAGCAGGAGCTCATTGTTTAGAAAAAAATCAAAAAGGTAGAGGGGTATTACTAGGAGGAGCACCAGGAGGTGAGCCTGCAAATGTAGTAATTCTTGGAGGTGGAGTTGTAGGAGAGAATGCTGCGATAATAGCAACTGGTATGAGAGCAAAAGTTCATATAGTTGATAAATCTGAAGAAAGATTAAAGCAGTTAGTTCAAATCTTTGGAGATAAAATTATTCCTGAACAAAGTGATAAAATAGATTTAAACAAATTGGTAGCTGATGCTGATTTATTAATTGGTGGAGTTTTAATACCTGGTGCTGAAGCACCAAAACTAGTTACTAAAAAAATGTTAAAATTAATGAAAAGAGGTTCGGTAATTGTTGATGTTGCAATTGATCAAGGTGGATGTGTTGAAACCAGTAAACCAACAACTCATGGAAATCCAACTTATATAGTTAATGATGTAGTCCATTATTGTGTAGCTAATATGCCGGGCGGAGTTCCAAGAACTTCAACTTTTGCATTGAATAAAGCAACCTTACCTTACTTAGTTAAACTTGCTAACAATGGTTATCAAAAAGCACTAAGTGAAGATAAAAACTTTTTAGCTGGACTAAATGTTCATAAAGGTGAAGTAACTTATAAAGCAGTAGCAGATGTTTTTGGTCATAACTATGTTGATCCAGATGAAGCATTAAAAAATTAAATATAAATTTTTAATATAACCTTTACAAAAAAAATTTTAAGTTGGATTACATTAATTAGCATGCAAATATTAAACGATAATAGCTGTAGCTGGATTAATGATTTAAGTCCTAGAACAAATATAAAAACTTTACAATCAATAAAAAATAGTGATTGGCTTATAGTTGGGGCTGGTTATACCGGTTTATCAGCTGCAAGAAAATTAGGACAAATGCATCCAAATAAAAAAATTATAATAGTAGATGCTCAATTAGCAGGAGAAGGTGCAAGTGGAAGAAATTCAGGTTATTTAGTTGACACAACTTTAAATGATGGTTTTAGTTCTAATAAAAAATTAGAAAATTATAAGAAAAAAGCCAACATTTATGATTTAGGAATAGAAGCCGTTAAAAAATTTGTTGAAGAGTATCAAGTTGATTGTGATTGGAATGAATGTGGAAAATATTTTGCATCCTCTAAACTAGAGGATCACAAGATCTTGACAAATTTTTCAGACACACTTTTAAAATTGGAATTTGAACATAATTTATTATCAAGTAGCGAATTATCAAAAAAATTAGGAACAAGTTTTTACAATATAGCACTCTATACAAAAGGTGGTATTTTATTACATCCTGGAAAATTAGTTAGAGCGATGATTGATGCGCTGCCAAATAATGTTCAGTTATATGAAAATTCATCTCTATTAGAATGGAATAAAGATAAAAACATAATTTCTTGCAATTTTAAAAATGGAAAAATTAAAACAAATAAAATTATTTTTGCAACTAATGGTTTTTTAAAATCATTAGGAATTAGAGCAAATTATAATTTTCCAGTTACTTTGACTGCTAGCATGACTAGAGCTCTAACAGATGAAGAATTTAGATCTATGGGTGAACCAAAAGAGTGGGGAGTATTACCTGTTAGACCAATGGGCGCAACTATTAGAATGACTAAAGATAGAAGAATTTTAATAAGAAATACAGCTGAGGCTCATAATCCTTTTAAAATGTCTCAACCAGATCTTTATAAAAGATCTATTAATCAAAAAATTGGAATTAAAAAAAGATTTCCACAATTACCTGATGACATTATTCAATCTTCATGGTCAGGCATAGTATCCAGAACAAGAAATAGTTCTCAAATATTTGAATGTATAGATGATAATGTCTTTGTTGCTGGTTGTTATAATGGTTCAGGAATAGGTGTTGGTACTTTATTTGGAGAACAAATTGCAATTAAAGCAAGCAATGAAACTACAAAAGAAATTGAAATAATTGAAGCAAGAAATAAACCTACAAGGTTACCACCACAACCTTTTTTAAACATTGGTGTAAAAGCAAGATTAATGTATGAACGTTTGAGAGCTAAATCAGATTTATAAAAAAATCTTAGAAATTTATTTTGTAATAACTGACAGTGGATCAAGCCTTGTTTGAAACCAATTAATCCTAAAATCAAGGTGTGGTCCAGTTGATCTACCTGTAGAACCTACAGTTCCAATTATATCTCCTTGGTTTATTTGATCTCCAACAGAAACTAAAATATTTTCTAGATGAGAGTAAATTGTTGAAATACCATGACCATGATCCATAATAATTGTGCCACCTGTATAATAAAGATCATCTTCTGCCATAGTTACTACTCCAGTTCCAGAAGATATAATCATGGTCCCTTGTTTTGCGGCAATATCAATTCCGTAATGCGGCCACTTA
>CACIZU010000019.1 GCA_902591185.1 uncultured Pelagibacteraceae bacterium | reverse complement strand
GATAGCTTTTGGGGCTGGACTTATAAGTTTTTTATCTCCTTGTGTTTTACCTTTAATACCTGGATACGTTTCTTTTATTTCAGGACAATCCTTGCAAGATCTTTTAAAATCTAAACAAATTAATTTCTTACCATTAATTTTATTTTGTCTTGGATTTTCAACAGTATTTATTATTTTAGGAGCATCAGCATCTTTTTTAGGACAAACACTTCTACAGAATTCTGAAATTTTAAGAATTATTGCAGGAATTGTGATAATAGTTTTTTCATTACAGTTAATCGGTTTAATTAATATTAGATATTTAAGTTTAGAAAAAAGATTTGAAGCAAAAAAATCTCAAAATATTTTTTTTCCATATGTAATAGGTTTGGCTTTTGGTTTTGGATGGACGCCATGTATTGGGCCAATTTTAGGGTCTATTTTAGCCTTAGCATCTATGGAAGAGACACTCTTTAGAGCAATTATAATGTTAAGTTTTTATTCTTTGGGTCTTGCAATACCATTTGTTTTGTCGGGCTATTTAATTCAAAGATTTTTATTATTCTCTAAAAATTTTAAAAAAAATATTAATCTAATTTCTAAAATAGGTGGCATTATTCTTTTAATCACTGGTATTTTAATTTTAACTAATCAATTACAAGTAATTGGATTTTATATGATTAAAATTTTTCCTTTTATGCAAAATTTCGGTTAAAAATATTAAATGAAAATCTATCAAATAGACTCAAGTGCTAGAAAAAAAGGCTCAACTTCAAGAGCTTTAGCAAAAAAATTATTAGATAAGATAAAAAAACCAGGTGATGAGGTTATTTATAGAGATCTAGATGACGAAATGCTTTTTGTCAGTGGTTTAACTGAGTCAGGAATGAAAATTGATAAAAAGGATCAAACCGAAGAACATAAAAAAATGTTTGATCTTTCAGAAAAGCTTGTAAATGAATTAAAAGAAAGTGACATTATCATAATTTCAGCTCCAATTTATAATTACGGTCCTCCTGCAACTTTAAAAGCTTGGTCCGATTTAGCTGCTAGGGTTGGTGAAACTTTTAGATTTAAACCTAATGGACGTAGGGAAGGGCTCCTTAAAAATAAACAAGCTTATTTAGTCATCACTTCTGGCGGAACAAAACTAAATAGTTCTGAAGATTTTCTTACACCATGGTTAAAGTTTATTTTGAATTTCTTTGGTATCGATAAAGTAGAAGTAATTAGTGCTGATCAAATGGCACTTGATTATGAAAAATCAATAAAAGAAGCAAATACTCAAATTGAAAACTTGTTTAAAGATTAAATTTTCTTTTTAAGTGTCTAAGTTTTCCCTCAGTACTATCAAAGTCAATATAACATCCTTGTAAAAATCTATTACCTTCTTTTGTTTCGTATGCTGTTCTTCCATGTAGCAATCTATGATTGTCCATCATCATTAAATCTTTAGGTGCTAGCTTGAATTCAATTCTGTATTTATCTGAATTATACATTTCGGATAATTTTTTACGTGCCCTATAATATATATCTAATTTTCCTTTTTCTAACATTGGAACATAATCTAATCTAGGGCTGAATCTTACTTGTTTAAAAGTTTTATCATCATTAAGTTTTATTAATTCAGACCAATCTTCTAAAACAACTTCTTTGTCGATAAATTTAAATCTTACTTTTATTTCAGACAAAATTTTATAAAAATCTAGATTTTCATTTTTTAAATCTTCTGTAACAGTAAAACCATCTACTAATGTTGATAATCCACCAGACACTTCGTTTTTAATGCAATGCAATAACTGAATACATGGAACAGGATTTCGATATGGATTATCAGTGTGAGGTGAAAGACCTAAAGATGTATAAGCTAAATCATTTGGATCTGATTTAGATTTAACGTCAAAATATTCACCAAAATTAGTTCTTCTTACACTTCCTATAGAGTTAGCAAATTTAACAATGAAATTATCTTTTGTTGGAATATTTTTAATTATAACAAATCCATATTTATAGAAAGATACGAGTAAATTGTACATTTCTTTACTTTCAAAAAAGTTGTCCTGATATTCAAAGTTTTTAATATTTTTTAAAGTTGAGTCCCATTTTGTTTTGTGAATAGACTTTATAACAGTATCCTCATTGGAAAATTCTAGAGCAAGTTTGCTTATGTCTAACTTTGAATTGACCCCATCGTTAAAATTTATTTCAAGAAATTTGTCAGTTATATTAGCTTTATTAATTGATATTTTGTTGTCGAGTGATGTTGGATCAAAAAGTCTTTGTTGCGTTCCTTTATCTAAAAACTCTTCTCCATCAACTCTTTCTCTTAACCAGAATGGATGGATTTCTTTTTTTATTGAACCGTTATTAAAATAAACTTTGTTATCGTTGAGTTCAATTTTCATACTTTTAAACAAGAATTATTTAAAATTTAACTTTATTCAACATAAATAAAATAGTAAGAATTTGATGTGAATCAATTTAATTCAAAAAATTACCCTATTTATGCTAATTTTTTAAATAAGTTGGCAAAAGATTTAACAAGTTTTTATTATTCTAAATTAAACAAAACCTTTAAAGTATCTAATAAGTTTAAAGGTAAAGGTTATGATCCTGTAACTACATCAGATAAAGCTTTTGAAAAGTTTATTAGATCTAAAATAAAAAAAAAATTCCCAGATCATCAGGTTATAGGAGAAGAGTTTGGTCATAAAAAATCAAAGAGTGATTTTATGTGGATAATAGATCCAATTGATGGCACAAGATCATATGTAATTGGCAACCCAACTTGGAGTAATTTAATTTCATTAAATTATAAAGGAAATCCCGTTTTAGGATTAGCCAATTTTCCAATTCTTAAAAAATATTATTTAAATTTTTCAGATAAAGTTGCGTATGTTGTTCACAATGGAAAAAGAAAAAGAATATCTGTAAATAAAAAAGCTACATTTAAAGGTGTTAAAGTTTCTGCAGCATTTCATGGCTGGTTGTCTCTTGACAAACAAAAGAAGATTCCTCAAATTTTAAAATTGATGCAGTTTCCTTGTAGTGATGCTTTAAGCTATTCTCATCTTGCTGAAGGAAGAGTAGATATTGTAATTCAATGTTCAAACAAAATTTGGGATATTCATCCATTGATACCAATAATTAAAGCTGCTGGTGGATGCATTTCAACATGGGATAATAGAGATGCGATCAATGCGGGAAATGTTTTAGTATCATCAAATAAAATTATACATAATAAATTTTTAAAATTATTAAGACCTGTTTCAAAATGATTCCAGAAAAAGCACAAGAAATTTTAGACTTCTGGTTTAAAGAAACTCCTGCTGAAAAAAGATTTAAAAAAGAAGATGCTTTTGATAAAATAATAAGAGATAGATTTTTAAAAGCCTATGAACTTGCAAGTCACAATGATTATGATGATTGGCAAGATCAACCAATGAGCGCTTTAGCTTTAGTTATTCTTTTTGATCAATTTTCTAGAAACATTTTTAGAAATGATAAGAAAGCTTTTGCACAAGATCATAAGACAAGATTAATAGTAAATGATGCTGTTTATGCAGGATATCTTGAAACCATGAATGAAATTCAGAGATTTTTTATGATTTTACCTCTTATTCACAGTGAAGAAATAACTGACCATGATATGGCTTACTATTTATTGAACAAATATTTAAGAGAACATGAAGATTATAATCAAATTAAAAAATTTTGGCAGGATCATACAAAAGCTATAAGAAAATTTCATAGATATCCTCATAGAAATGAAATTCTTGGAAGAGAGTCTACTGAAGAGGAGATAGAATTTTTAAAAAGTCCCAACTCTTCTTGGTAATTGTGAATTTAAAATATATTTATAAAATAATTAATAATGAAGATTGGAAAAAATTTAAAGAATCAGGAGTATATTTAGGTTCAACAAAAGATATAGAAGATGGCTATATTCATTTTTCAGGTGAAGAACAGGTAGAAGATACACTTGAAAAATATTACTCAAATCAAAAAAACTTAGTTTTACTTAAGGTTGATACATTAAAATTAGACCATTTACTTTGGGAGCAAGCCTCTGATGGAAATATGTTTCCTCATTTATATTCTTCACTAGATTTATCTAATGTTGTTGATGAAAATGAAATTCCTTTAAATGATAAAGGAAAACATGTTTTACCCAATCTTACTAACTAGAACTACTAAGTAAATTTACCATTAACACTCCAATAATTATTAATCCTAAGCCAATAATTGTGTAAAGATTTGGTATTTGATTAAATCTAATTACTCCAACAACAACTGTTGCAATAATTGTTAATCCTGCAAATGATGCGTATGTAATCCCCATAGGAATATTTTTCATGACCATTGAAAGTGCGTACATGCACATCACAATAGTTATTCCTGTAATTATACTTGGAAAGAGCAGGGTAAATCCTTCAGCACTTTTTGCAAAACTGTTTGAAGTTACTCCTAAGATCACTGCTATTGCTAGGAATAGATATGAAGTAGCGAGACTCATTTAATTATCTTAAATGAAATCTCGCAAAATATATATAATTATTTTGGTATCTTTGTAGCACCGGTCTCTAAAGAAATAACTTTACCATCTTTATATTTGTAGACAGCCATAACTGCTTCTGTATTACCATCGTTAAACGTAACAAATGAATGTTCAACTCCAATTTCATCATTCTCATAAAGAATTCTTACTTTATCCTTATTGATATCACCACTCATTGCCCATTTAATAACATCTGCTTTTCCTAAGACATTACCTGAAGCATGCATTGTAAATTTATAATCATCATGAATAATTTCATTCATTACTGCTTCATCTTTTGTTGCCATAGCAGAATCCATTTTTGTTAATAGAGACATATTTTTCCTTTCTTTAGTTTTTATGATTTAAAATTACTTCACCAGTTTTTCCATCAACTGAATCAATAAGGTCTTTATTTAAATCCATTCGTTTTGCTCTTGAAGCAGAAGCTCTTTCCATTGCATCATTATCAACATATAATGAAACAAACATTATAGTAGTATCATCTACACGAACTTCTAATAATTGTTCTGCTTCAGGAAATTCACTCGGCGCATTCGTTTTATAAGTCTCTTCAATTTGATCTGCACCTTCTTTTGATTTCAAGTTGAGAGTTGTTATTCTAGCTACTGACATTTTTATACCCCTTTTATTATTATTTCTTTTAGTTTTTGTTATTTTTAATTTGATATTAAATCACATTAATTCCAATATGATCCACTATTATAATCAAATTCTTTTATAGAGTTTTCTTTAATTTTTACTGAATAACCTGGTAATTTTGGAGTTATGTAACCTCCATTTTTTATAATAGCTGGGTTTTCAAAATGCTCAGAACAACTTTCAGCATACTCGCTTAAAAATAAATCATTATTTGTGATAATAAATTTATTAATTAGATTTAAATGCTGAACATATTCACATAATCCAACGCCTCCAGCGTGAGCTATTACAGGAGTATTAAATTTACTTGCAATTAATAACACAGGTAAAATCTCATTAATACTTGCAATTCTACAACTATCTATCTGACAATAATCTAAAGATTTATTTTCAATAAATTGTTTAAACATAACTTTATTTTGTATCATTTCTCCTGTTGCTAATTTTATATCGGGGTGAGCGTCTTTGATTTTTTTGAAACCAAGAATATCATCAGGGTTCGTAGGTTCTTCATAAAACATTATGTCAAATTCTTTTAATTTACTAATATTCTTTATAGTTTCATTAACACTCCAAATCTGGTTAGAGTCGACCATAAGTTTTTTATCTTTTCCAATTATACTTCTTATTAACTTACATCTATGAATGTCTCTCTCTATATCTTGACCTACTTTCATTTTAAAATGAGTCCAGCCTTTATCTAGATTTTCTTTAGCTAATTTTGACATTTTATCATCAGAATATCCAAGCCAACCAACAGCTGTTGTATAAGCTGGAAATATTGTTGAGTTTAATGTGGTAGTATCTTTTGGTAAGTTTTTTTTATTTTTATTAATAATATCTGCCGCTTCTTCTCTTGTGATTACATCATCAAGATATGAAAAAGATAGTTTATCTAGTAAATCGTTAGTTTCTAAGTCAATAATATATTGCCATAGAGGTTTGTTGTGATATTTGGAAATTAAATCCCATATAGCATTAAAAAAAGCTGCGGCCGCGATATGAGTTACTCCCTTTTGCGGACCAACCCAACGTAATTGACTATGATTAGTAACTTTTTCCCAAATTATTAAAATTTCTTTTTCAATTTCTTTAATTTCTTTTCCAATAATAAACTCTTTAAAGTAATCTATTGATTTACAGCATAAATCATTACCTTTACCAATAGTAAAAGTTAGACCAATACCTGTTAAATTTTTATCATCTGTCTCGATAGTTACGTAAGTAGCGGAATAATCACAATCAACATGAACAGCATCTGTACCTAAATTTTCTTTAGATGTAGGAAAACGAATGTCCTGAGCAATAATATTTGTAACTTTCACTTATTCAAAAATTTTATAACTTTCCATGAGGTTAGTTACTATAATTTGACTTATTGCGTATCCTGTCATTTTTATTAACCCTTATAGATTAACTTTGCTCATTTCCCACATTTGAACACTTTCGATACATTCATCGAAAATAGGTTTTGCTATCGGGTTATTACCTGAAACAAACTTCTTCATTTCGTCTTCATTATGAACTGAGACTTTAAACATAACATAACTTTTATCTGGCGCTATTGCTGGAACTGTTTTTTCAACATGAGCAATAGTTTTTCTTACTGCCATTCCTTCATCTGATTGCATAAATCCCATGAACTTTTCAAATTTTCCTTCACCAGATTTAAATTTTGCCATTGCAAGCATTTCTTTTTCCATATTTTCTCCTTTTGTTTTTTTATTGATTATTAATTATTCACTAAAAACATATCTAATCTCATCCTGTATAGTTCCTTCTACTGCAACTTTTTTTAATTGCATCTGAAGATTTTGATATTTTTTATCCGCAGACATTTTTTGATCTGCTTCAAAATCATCCCCTTCAAACATAGTGCCTATTACAGTTTCTCTAATTGTTCTAGGATCACCACCGATTTGAAAAGAAAAATAAACTTGGTGTTTTTTGTAATATTTCTTTCTTACTGCCGCTAAACCTTTGCCAATTTCCATAGCTTTACCAAGCATGTCGTCTTTAACTCTCATTGTTCTTGTATAAATTGCCTGCATTTATTGCCTCCTATTTATTGAAATTTTTAAACAAATTATTTCAAAATAATAAAGTTAAAAAAGTAATGAATAGTAGCATATAAAAAATTATTTAAAATGCTATTATTATTGAATGTATATGAAAAAATTTTTAATAATATTACTAATTACATTATTCAGTTCATCAATTTTTGCTTCAGATGATAAGCCAGGTAGATTTTTTGAAGATCAACCAGATGTAAACGATGATTACCAAATTCATTTTATCTATCTTCTAGCAAAAAAAACTAAAGATAAAGAAAGAGATATCAATGGATGGGTAGAAAAAGAAGTTAAAAAAATAGATGATTTATTTTTCAAAATGACTGGAGATAAGCAAAGATTAAAATTTGATTATCGAAAAGATGGTAAGCTTGATATTTCATTCGCGAGATTGGATCGCAAAGCAAGAAAAGGTGGATGGAATGTTAATTATCCAGATTATTATCTACAAAAACAAGGATTTAATAATCCAAAAAAATTGTATTTTTCTTTTACTGATGCATCAAGTGGTGATGGAGGACAAATGGGACCCCATCATGGATATTTATTTATTAAAAGAGCCTCTGGTCAAATAACAAAAATAGCAATCCATGAATTACTTCATGGTAATGGGTTTGCTATGCCTTGTACTAAAGGAGTTAAAAATGGAGCTCACTTAAGTACTGGTATTCTTAGTCAAGATCTTTCAAAAAAATTTGGAAAAGCTGTTTACGATCATAAAGATCCCACTTGTCCAGATCTTAAAGATTCAGTTTATTTAACTCCAACATCAGATAATCCTTTTGATCCGTTACAAATAGCTTGTGCTCTTGGACAAAAAAAAAGAGGCAACCCACCTGGAAATTATGAAATACCAGCTAGATATACTCATAAGAAACTACTCAAAGGCAGAAAAAATGAATGGTGTACTTATAAATTGACAGAATATGCAGAAGAAAAATGGTTTAAAAAGTGGAAAGAGTAAATCATAAAAAAAATAATTAATTAAAAAGCAAATCATTAATAGAATAAATAATTAATCCTAATATTATTATAAAAAAAATTCCAAAAGCAATTTGTTCTAGTAATTTTTTCTTAACTTTGGTTTTACCTTGTTTGTATTGTCTTATTTGAATTATCCCAAATCTCATAGCAAACATTCCAAAAATTATTAGGGATAAATAAAAAATAAATTTAATCATACTTAAGGAACTAACCAAGTATCTTTATTGTTTTCTAGATCAAATTTAGCTCTTCTATGACCTTTGGCTGCTAAATAAAGCCATTCAATGGATTTGATTTTACACTGAATAACTGTAAAGTTTTTATAACCTTCTTCACTTTGTTCTTTAGTGTAATCAAAATTATCAAGCTCAGGTTTTAATCCTGAAGTTGGAATATCACTTTCTGTTCCAGGTCCATTATCAACAAGATAACATTTTCTAGATATGTGTTGCGTTTTCGACCATGAATCTTTTGTAACTTCATTGTCATGATTAATAGTACATTCAACTTTTAATCTAACTTGGATTTTTTCTTCCTTATCATAAAATAACATTGCGGCATTTTTATTAGCTTTTAATTTAGAAATTTTATCTGATCTAATATCACTATGGTATTGAACAAGATTATTCACTTCGTCTACCTTTCTAAGAACTACAATTCTTCCATCGAAATCAGATTGATCTCCACAAATAAACACCGGTATTCTAAAAGGTGAACTTCTATCTTTAACCGCATTATTTAACATGGACCAAATTTTCTTTTTGATTTCTGTAAAGTCCTCGTAATAAGGAACTGTGTCAGTCACAAATATTATTTTTTCTTCTTTAATAGAGCAATCAACCCTGAGCTATCCCAACGGTTACCACCCATTTCTTGAACTTTGGCATAATAACCATCGATTATTTCTGTGATAGGAACAGGTGAACCATTTCTTTTTGCTTCTTCAATTACAATTGCCAGATCTTTTCTCATCCAATCTATGGCAAAACCATAATCAAACTTATCATCAGTCATAGTTCGATATCTATTTTCCATTTGCCAAGATTGAGCAGCTCCCTTTGATATTGTTTCCATTACCTTATCCATATCAAGACCAGCATTAATTCCAAAATTAATTGCTTCAGATAAACCTTGAACAGTTCCTGCGATACACATTTGGTTCATCATTTTTGTGAGTTGACCACTTCCTGTAGCACCAATTAATTTTACTTTTTTGCTATAGCAATCAATAACAGGTTCTGCTTTTTTAAATACGTCTTCATCACCACCAACCATAACCGTTAGTATTCCACCTTCAGCTCCTGCTTGACCACCTGAGATAGGAGCATCTAAAAAATCAAAACCTTTATCTTTAGCTGCTTTATATAATTCCCTAGATATTTCAGCTGATACAGTTGAGTTATCAATATAAACACAACCTTTTTTTGCAGTATTGAATATTCCATTTTCTCCAAGAGATACTTCTCTAAGATCATTATCATTTCCAACACAGGTAAAAATAAAATCTGCCCCTTCAGCAGCTTTTGCGGGTGTATCTGCTTTTGAACCCTTGTATTCTGCTATCCATTTATCAGCTTTGGTAGCTGTTCTATTATAAACCGTTACATTGTGACCAGCTTTTGATATATAACCAGCCATTGGATAACCCATGACACCAAGACCTATGAAAGCAACTTTACAAGACATAATTTTTATTTCCTATGTTTAATAGTTTGAAGTTTAAAGTAATTTTATTTGGATTTATTTTTACATTTTTTTCTAGCTTTGGACAGAGTTATTTTTTAGGGATATTTAATTCTAGTATTAGAGAGACACTTTCTATTACCCATGGACAATTTGGCTCAATTTATGCATCAGCAACTTTGTGTAGTAGTTTATTATTAATTTGGGTTGGAAAGAAAATAGATGATGTAAACGTTTTTAAGTTTGCATTATTTGTAATTATTCTTTTGTCTTTTGCTTGTTTTTTCTTTTCAAAAGTATCATCAGTTTTATTACTTTTTATTGGAATTTTCCTAATGAGGTTTTCTGGACAAGGAATGATGTCTCATACAGCATCAACAACAATTTCAAGATACTTTACCAAAACAAGAGGGAAAGCTTTAAGTATAAGTTGGTTTGGTCTTTCCTCTGCAGAATTTATTCTTCCAGTGTTAATGGTTTACTTACTAACAATTATTGATTGGCAAAATCTTTGGTTAATATTTTCAATTACAGTTTTAGTTGTTTTACCTATCGTCTCTTTTTTATTAATCAAAAATTTAAACTTAGATTCGAGAGAAGCAATTGATGAAAATATTAAGCAAGTTGAAATTAAACAATGGAAGAGAAAAGAAGTGATTAAAGATTATAGATTCTATATAATCAGTCTTAACATGTTAGCTATGCCATGGATTTTTAGTGGTTTTGCAGTTTTTCAATCTTTTGTTCAAACTTCAAAAGGTTGGGGACCTTATGTAATCGCACAATCATTTATGTCTTACTCAATTTTTTCTGTTCTTACATTGTTTTTGTCAGGGTTTTTAATTGATAAATTTTCAAGTAGAAAACTTTTAATCTATATGAATATTCCTCTCTTGCTAGCGGCGATTATTTTATTCTTTTTTGATACACCAATTACAGCATTCATATTTTTAGGTTTAGTTGGAAGTTCTAACGGATTTGCAAATATATTAGGATCTTCTACTTGGGCAGAATTGTATGGAGTTAAATATCTTGGATCGATCAAAGCTTTAGCTACAGCGTTAATGGTTTTTGCTACTGCTTTTGGCGTAGCTTTATTTGGATTTTTAATTGATATTGGTTTTTCTGTAGGAGATATAGCTGCTGTATCAGGGACATATATATTCATTTCATTAATCCTTCTTTTTTTAGTAAGAAAAAAATTAAATCCAGTATTAATTTAGAAAACACTTGCTTTTTTATAAGCTCAGGTATAAATAACCGCTCATGGCAAGAGTTACTGTAGAAGATTGTATAGATAAAGTAGAAAGCCCGTACGAACTAGTATTAGTAGCCAAAGAAAGAGCTACTCAATTAAATTCAGGTGTAGAACCAACTATTGATAAAGATAACGACAAAAATACTGTTATTTCTTTAAGAGAGATTGCAGAAGAAAAAATTAAAGTTTCTGATTTAACAGAAAGCGCTGTTTATAAACTTAGAAAACATGTTGAGCAAGTTGATGATAGTGGTGACGATGATGAGGAAATAGGTGATGATTTTGAAAATATATACAAAGGTGAAATTTCAAAAAGCGGAACACCAATTCTACCATCAAAAAGAGCAAGAAAAACTCCAGAAAAAATTCAGGTATCTCAAGAAGATTTAGCTGAACTTTCTGAGACAGCTAAACCAGATGTCGATTCATCAGTTGATGAAGAAACTATGAATGAACAAGGTGAAGTATCACTAGACGAAGTTTCAGAACAAGAAAACCAAGAAGCTGAAGTAAATATAGAAGATTCAGATACTTCAAACTCATAACAAAATAATATAAAGTTAACTTATGAATAGGAAAGTATCAGTTGCTCCTATGATGGATTGTACAGATCGTCATGAGCGATTTTTTCTAAGACTAATTTCAAAAAACACACTTCTTTATACTGAAATGATTGTTGATGAAGCAATCAATAGAGGTGATAAAAAAAGATTACTCGAATTTAATATTAATGAAAAGCCAGTCGCTCTTCAATTGGGAGGATCATCTCCAAAACTTTTAGCAGAAGCTACAAAAGTTGGTGAAGATTTTGGTTATGATGAGATTAATTTAAATTTAGGTTGTCCTAGTAAAAAAGTTGAGAAAAATAAATTTGGTGCTTGTTTGATGAAAGAACCAAATTTAGTTGCAGATTGTTTGAGCAAAATGCAAGCAATAACTAAATTACCAGTAACTATCAAAACTCGAATTGGATATGATGATGTTGAAGATTATGAAAATCTACATGATTTTATTTCAACTCTAAAAAAAACTGGAGTTAAAACATTTATCATTCATGCAAGAAAAGCGATGTTAGGTAAATTTACCCCAAAACAAAATTTAAATATTCCACCACTAAAATATGAATATGTGTACAAATTAAAAGAAGACTTTCCTGATGAAGATATAATTATTAATGGAGGAGTTACTTCTGTTGAACAAATAAAATCTCTTCTTCAAAAAACAGATGGTGTAATGATTGGAAGAGCAGCCTATCATACGCCTTACTTATTAGCAGATATTGAAAAAGAGATTTTTAATAACGAAGATGTTCTAAGCAGACAAGATGTAATTGAACAATTAATTCCATATGTAAAAGATGAATTGAAGAAGGGGACCAGATTAAATCAAATTATGAGACATACTCTAGGATTATTTCATGGTCAATCTGGCGCTAGTTATTGGAAAAGATATTTAAGCAAAAACATGTGTGTAAGAGATGCTGATATTAAAAAAATTGATCACATCATGGATAAGATTAAGTATAATAATGTAGATGCAAGTGTAGGACATTCTGCTTAACTCAATTTTAGCAAACGAATACAGTTATTTTATTTTATTAATGGTACTTACAGCAGTACCAGTTGGTTTTGTTGCTGGTTTATTTGGTATAGGAGGAGGGTTAATAACAGTACCTTTTTTATATTATGTTTTTGGATCTCTTGGAATTGATCAAGCATACTTAATGCATTTAGCTGTAGGTACATCTTTTGCAATTATAATTCCAACATCAACTGTATCTGTTTTAACTCATCATAAATTTAAAGCTGTAGACTTTAATATTGTTAAAAATTATGGATTTTTTGTTATCTTAGGAGTAATAGTTGGAACAATTTTTGCAGCATCACTTAAAACAAAGTCTTTAGTTCTTTTCTTTTCAATTATTATTTTATTTTTAGGAATTTATCTTCTCTTACTAAAAGAAAAAGAAAAAGATTTAATAATTGAAATGAAACTTACTTTAAAAATAATTTTAGGATTTATTGTTGGATTTATTTCTGCACCAATGGGCATAGGGGGAGCTGTGATGAATGTACCTATATTAAAATTCTTTGGTTATTCGATAAATAAAGCAATTGGTAGTGCGGCAGCTATTGGTTTTTTAATTGCATTATTTGGAGCTGTAGGTTTTTTAATCTCAGGAAGCTACTTAAAAACTAATTTACCTTTAAGTATTGGTTTTTTAAATATTCCAGCCTTCTTAATATTTATTCCTATTACAACTTTCATGGCAAGAATTGGCGCCAGAACGGTTCATAGAATTGATAAAAATAAGATAAGTAAATTTTTTGGAATTTTTTTATTATTAATTGCTGCTAAATTTTTCTATGAATATTTAAAAATTTAATAATGTTTAAAATTAATAATAAATTTTTAAAGTCTTCACATCATATAATAGATCTTAAATTGTGTACTTTAAGACTTTATGACAATTCAAAATTTCCATGGATTATTTTAATTCCAAAAAGAAAAAATATTAATGACATAAGTGATCTTAACTCTAAAGATCAAATATTGCTTATAAAAGAAATAGTTTATTCTAGTAAAGTAATGAAAAAATTGTTTAAAACTTCAAAACTTAATGTTGAAAAAATAGGAAATATTGTTCCTCAATTACATATTCATATTATTGCAAGATTCAAAAAAGATAGTTCTTGGCCTTTATCTGTCTGGGTTGTCAAAGGAAAACCTTATTCAGCCAAAGCTTTAAAAGAAGTTATAAATAAAATTAAGAAAGCTTTTTAAATAGAAAGAGGTGATTTCAGTCTCCCTCCATCACCTCACATTTAAACATGTATGTGATTCTTTGTATTTTTTTTAACACTTATTAGTTGAATTTATTTGATATAATTTAATTACAGTGTTAATATTTTAAATATTAGTGTTATTATTTAGGTAATTAGAATTATGAGATTTATATTTAAAATAATATTGGTGCTGTTTTTTTTATTTATCCCACCTGTATTAGCAACAGCAGATCAAATTAAAGATAAGTTTTTTAGCTCTATTGAAAATTTTTTGGATGGTAATTTTGAGGATACAGATTTTTCTATTAAATCAAAAGAGGGTAATAAGCCTGAAATTGGAATTTTAACATTTAAACCATTAAATGACACAGATAATGGACTAACCTTTTTTCAAGGTTCTTTATTCACTCATGATGGAGATAGAGAAACTATAAATTTAGGTTTTGGAAAAAGATTACTAAGTGAAGATGAAAGTTTCTTGTATGGTCTGAATTTATTTTATGATCATGAATTAGATTATGATCATCAAAGAGCAAGTATTGGAGGTGAAATCAAATCATCAATTCTTGAATTAAATACTAACTATTATTTTGGAATTTCAGATGAAAAGACTGGAAAAAATAGTATTAAAGAGGATGTAGCGGATGGTTATGATTTAGAATTGGGAGCCCATGTTCCATATATACCAAGTGCAAAAGTGTTTGCTAAAATTTTTGAATATGAAATACCAGGAGGTTCTGACTTTGAAGGTATTGAATACTCATCAAAAATAGGTTTACCAAATTCTGGTGCAAATGTTGAGGTTGGTTTTAAAGACTATGGCAATAATGCTTATGAAGATCAATGGTTTGTAAACCTGACATTTAACTTTAGTAAGATTAATCCAGATAAAAATTTTACAATCGACCAACCATATGAAAAAATTTCTATGAAAGATAAAAAGTATGAAAAAGTGAGAAGAGAAAATTTGATCGTAAAATCAAAAAGTTTTTCTGTAAAAGCGGGAGGTTTTTAATATGAAATTTTTTAAAAATTTATTTTTAATTTTAACTCTAATTATATCTTATGAGGCTATTTTTTCTAAAGAAGCTAATGCTGCTGCCTGTACAGTGACTGATGGTGTTTATTCTGAAGCTGAAGTAAAGAGTGGATGTGAAGCTACACCTGACAAATATGAAATTGTAATTTATAAAATGTATCTTTGCACAAGTGAACCTACTATACCTACAACTAGCGCTACAGTCGTATTAACAAATTGCACTCAAGTATTTAATAATGCATCAGGAGCTACTGCTTCGGTATCAGGAACAGATTCAGATATAACTTTAACTGGGACTTACACTAAACCACCTATTGGAACTTATACACATGGATACGCAATGATGGAAAATACTTTTGCCATAACAGCTTCAATAGAAATAAGTGGTTCTATGGATGGACTTTCAAGTGGCTCAGGAGTATTTTGTGGTACAGTTGCTGCCTCAGGCAGTCATACTAAAGCATCTGGAACTCACACTAACAATTCAATTTGTTCGTCTAGTGCTGTCACTGCAGGAAAATTCACAGAGACTTTGACACATTTTGGACCCACAAGTGAGGACTGGTCAAATATAGCAACAGCTGACAACATTAATGGCACGACTGCTTCAGTAAAAGGAATTTTGGTTGACTCTAACGGACATTTAGCAGCAACCGAAGGTGAAGTAGATAAACTAGAAGGATCAGTTTCATTTGCAGATTCGATTACAGTTACTGCCAACACAACATCACTTACTATGAGTTTTAATTTAGGAGAAGGAATGACATTAACTTCTGGTGGAATGGATTCTATTTTTATTGGAAGCGGACCTTTCCAAGCGATTATGAGCGCTAATTAAAATTTAGTTTATAATTAAAGAATTAAATTTTTTGGTCGTATTCACCAATTTTACCAGTTTTTTGAAGTAAATCGTCAATAAAATTAAATATTTTTTTCTTTCTATCATCTGAGGTAGGGCTTTCAGTAACTATCACTAAAGAAGGTTTATTTGATGAAGCTCTAATTAAAC
>CACIZU010000018.1 GCA_902591185.1 uncultured Pelagibacteraceae bacterium | reverse complement strand
AAATTTTGATTATGTATTAATAAACACTCCTTTAGCAGCTCTGTATATGAGATTAATCTTATTTTTTTTTAAAAAAAAAACTATTTATCTAGTTCATGGTTATAGATTTCATAAAAGTGAAAAAAATCTTAAATCATTTTTTTTTTTTATTTATGAAAAAATATACTCATATATAACAAAATATTATATAATTCTAAATCAAGAAGATTATAATCTTACAATTAAGAAATTTAAAAAAAATAAGAACAAAATTTTGAAGATACCTAGTATTGGTATTGATTATAAGAAACTTATAAAGATAAATTATGTTAAAAATAATAATATATTCAATATAGGTGTAATCTCAGCATATAGGAATAACAAAGGTTATCCAGATTTAATAAAAATTGCAGACAATATTCAAAAAAAAAAATTAAATATTAGATTTAATTGTTATGGATATGATGACAAAAATAATTATTTAAAAAAAATTAAAAAATTAAATTTAAAAAATATTATACTTAACGATTATGATGATCAAATTTATAATAAAATTAAAAATTTTGATTTAGTTTGTCATTTAAGCAGAAGAGAAGGTATTCCTATATCATTATTAGAAACTGTAGCTATAGGAGTACCCGTTATAGCTTATAATATTAGGGGAAATAATGATATAATAAGAAATAATTTAAATGGTATTTTAATTAAACCTTACGATATCCATAGTTTTGAACTTAAGCTAATAAACTTAAGCCAA
Source organism: uncultured Pelagibacteraceae bacterium (assembly GCA_902591185.1). Taxonomy (GTDB): domain Bacteria; phylum Pseudomonadota; class Alphaproteobacteria; order Pelagibacterales; family Pelagibacteraceae; genus Pelagibacter. The sequence continues at coordinate 17,728 of CACIZU010000018.1, read as the reverse complement.
AATTTAAAAAAGTTAAAATTTTTAAGAAATAATTGTAAAAAATCTATTAATTTTTTACATAATAAAAAAAATATATCCTCAATGATTAATAAATTTATAGATAATGTTAAATAATTTAGTTTTTCAAAGAGTAAAATCAGATGATTTAGATGAATTAATTAAATTATTTCAAAAAGTTTTTAAAATAAAAATATCTAAAAAATTTTATAACTGGAGATATTGTAATAAAAGATATACTTCATTTGTAGCCTTATATAATAAAAATATTATTGCCCATATTGGGTTTGTTCAATACAATTTTAATAATAATTTAAATATTGTATTTTCTCGCCATTCAACCTTTGTAATTCCTAAATTTCAAAATAAAGGTGTTTACTATAAGCTATTAAAATACTCATTTTCAGTTTTAAAAACAAAAGCTGATTTTGTGATTGCCTGGCCTAATAAAAAAAATATTGCAGCAAGCAAAAATCATACTAATTTTAATATAGTTGGTAAGTATGATTTATTTTATAAAAAATATAGATTAAATATAAAAAATAATTTTTTTCAAAAGATTAATATTAAATTTTTTAGAAAATTAAACGTTGATCAAAACAATCATCTTTATTTTAAAGATAAGAAATTTATAAAATGGAGATATATTGATTACAAAAAAAATCAGTTTTATTATCTAAACATTGAAAATTTGAAGAATTTTATTTTTGAAAAAAATAATATAAAAAAAGGAAATATTTACTCAATAATTGACTACTATGGTAAATTTGATAATTATCATAATGATCTAAAAAAATTAATTAAATATTTAACAATAAACAAAATAAGTTTTCAATTATTGTTACCTCATAATTACAGTAGATTAGTTTCTTTATTAAATAATGAAAATATCATAAAAAAAAGAAAATTTTATGTTGGATTATATTCCATCGGAAATAAAAAGAGCGATAGGACAAAAATTGAAAAAAAAATTAAAAATGTTATTAAAATTTCAGACACCGATGTTTTTATTAAGACTTATTGATATACTTTTTGCATTATTTTTTTTAATAATTTTGACACCTATTTTTATGTTTCTAATTATCCTTGTAGGAATTGACGGGTTACCAATATTTTATTTAAGCAAAAGAGTAGGAATGCAGGGAAATATTTTTACTATGTATAAATTTAGATCAATGAAAAATATAAAAAATAAAAAGATTAAAGATGAAGAAAGGTTGAATAGCGTTGGAATATTTCTAAGAAGAACTAGCTTAGACGAGTTACCACAATTAATAAATGTTTTAATTGGAAATATGTCAATTGTAGGACCCAGAGCACTTCCCAGTGAAATAGAAAAGCAAATTTTAAAAAAAAATAAACTGTTAAGAAGATCAATTAGACCTGGTATAACTGGTTTATCACAAATTAATTATGATGGAAGCAAAAGATCATTAAAAGAAAAAGCTAAACTAGACATAGAATATGTTATGAATATATCTATATATAATTACTTTAAAATATTATTTATGACAATTTTTGTAATAATAAAAAGATATAAAGTTAATAAAAAAGGTTATTCACTCTAGAAAGAATATGAAAAAAATTTTAGTTTTAGCACCTCATGCAGATGATGAGGTATTGGGTTGCGGAGGTACAATTTATAAGTATTCAAAAATAGGTTGTCAGGTAAGTGTAGCTGTTTTAACAAATGCAAATATTGGAGCGGAAGAACTTTTTTCAAAAAATTTAATAAAGAAAATTAGAAATGAAGCTTCTGAGGCTAACAAAATATTAAATGTTAAAAACTTAATGTTTTATGATCTTCCGGCTCCACGTTTGGATCAATATCCCATTTATAAAGTTGCAAACTTAATTCAAGAAATTTTAAAAAAAATAAAACCAGATACAATTTTTATTCCCTCTGAAAAAGATATGCACATTGATCACAAGATAATAAATCAATCTGCAATGATTGCAGCAAGACCAACAAATAGCAATATTATAAAACGTGTCTTTGCATATGAAACTCTTTCAGAAACACATTGGGGTATAGGTTTTAACAATACATTTTCACCAAATTATTTTGAAAAATTGAGTAATCAGAATATTAAATTTAAAAAAAAATCTTTTCTTAAATACAAATCACAGATAAAAAGATTTCCACATCCAAGATCCCTTAAAGGAATTGATACGCTTGCTAATTTTAGGGGTATGCAAATTGGTTCTGAATATGCGGAAGCTTTTGAAGTTAAACTGAATTTGAATTAATAAAAATGATATTTATATCTTTATGAAAATTATTGTTACAGGTTCTGCTGGTTTCATTGGATCTGCATTAACTATTCGTTTACTAGAAAGAGGAGATGAAGTTATAGGAATTGATAATCATAATAACTATTATGATCCTTCTATTAAAGAGGCAAGGGTTAAAAGAAATAAAAAAAATACTAACTACCATCATCTAAAAATAGATCTATGTGATAAAATTAAAATAGAAGAAATATTTGAAACACATAAACCAGATATGGTTGTTAATTTAGCAGCTCAAGCTGGTGTTAGATATTCTATAGAGAACCCATTAGCCTATATAAATAGTAATATTTTAGGTTTCACTAATATTCTAGAAAATTGTCGTAAACTTAAAGTTAAACATTTAGTTTATGCAAGTACTTCGAGTGTATATGGTGCAAATACTAAAATACCATTTTCTGAACATGATAGTGCAAATCATCCCTTGTCTTTTTATGCAGCTACAAAAAAATCAAATGAGTTGATGGCACATACTTATAGTCATTTATTTAAATTACCTACAACTGGACTTAGATTTTTTACAGTTTATGGCCCATGGGGAAGGCCAGACATGGCGTTATTTAAATTTACAAAGGCTATTTTAGAAAAAAAATCAATTGATGTCTTTAATTTTGGAGATCATACTAGAGATTTTACTTATATTGATGACGTTGTAGAAGGAATAATTAAATGCTTAGATTCTCCTGCAAAAGAAAATATCAATTGGAATCCAAAAGATCCTGACCCTGCCTCTAGTAAAGATCCTTGGAAAATTTATAATATCGGAAATAATCAACCAATTAATTTAAATGAATATATTAGTCAATTGGAAAGTAACTTAGGTGAAAAAGCTGAAAAAAATTTCTTACCTTTGCAGCCTGGTGATATATCTGTCACCTATGCAAATTCAAATAATTTAAAAAATAAGTTTGGCTATAAACCCTCTACATCAGTACATGATGGAATTGCAAAGTTTGTTGAATGGTACAAAAGCTTTTATAATTTATAAACTATGAATATAAAAAGTTTAAGATTAGGAATTATAGGTCTTGGTTATGTAGGATTGCCTCTAGCAGTAGAATTTGGAAAAATTAGAAGAACAATAGGGTTTGATTTAAATATAAAAAGAATAAAAGAATTGCAGTCTGGTATTGATCAAACATTAGAAATAAATAAAAAAGAAATCAAAAATTCAAAAAATTTAATTTTTACAAATAATATAAATGATTTAAAATCTGTAAATTGCTACATTATTGCTGTCCCAACACCAATTAATAAATATAAAAAACCAGATTTATCTAACCTATTTAGTGCTAGTAAATTAGTTGGCAATATTTTAAAAAAAGGAGATATTGTTATTTATGAATCAACTGTTTATCCTGGTTGTACTGAAGAAGATTGTGTTCCAATTTTAGAAAAATTTTCTAAGCTTAGATATAATAAAGAATTTTTTTGTGGCTATAGCCCTGAAAGAATAAACCCAGGTGATAAAAAACATAAAATAACAAATATAAAAAAAATTACTTCTGGATCCACATATAATATTTCCAAAATAGTTGATAAACTGTATAAAAAAATTGTAACTGTAGGAACCTATAAAGCACCAAGTATAAAGGTTGCTGAAGCCGCAAAAGTAATTGAAAATACCCAAAGAGACTTAAATATTGCATTAATTAATGAGCTTTCTATTTTATTTAAAAAAATGAATATTGATACAGAGGATGTGTTGAAAGCCGCAGAAAGCAAATGGAATTTTTTACCATTTCGTCCAGGCTTGGTTGGAGGTCATTGTATTGGAGTTGACCCATACTACCTTACACATAAAGCCAAAAATATAAACTATAATCCTACAATTATATTAGCTGGAAGAAAACTAAATGACAGGATGAGTTTATATGTAGCAAATCAATTTTTAAAAACATTGAATAAAAAATCAATTAAGATTCAAGGATCAAGAATTTTGATTATGGGATTGTCATTTAAAGAAAACTGCCCAGATTTGCGTAATTCAGGTGTTACAAATTTAATAAAACAACTTAAAAAACATGAATGTAATTTAGATTTTTATGACCCATGGGCTGATAGAAATGAAGTTAAGAAACTATATAAAAAATTTTCTTTAAAAAAATTAAGATACAAAATTTATGATGGAATAATTATTGCTGTAGCCCATAAACAATTTAAAAAAATGGGAATAGAAAATATTTCTAAATTATGTAAAAAAAAAAATGTAATTTATGATTTAAAATATATTTTTTCATCAAATCAAACAAACTTAAGACTATGATTAAAATTGCTTTATTTGGCGCTGGTGGTCATTCAAAAGTAGTATACGAATGTGTAAAATCCTCAACTAACTTTGATATTGATATTTATGATGACAAAAAAAAAAAAATAAAAATTGGAAAAAAGAAAATATTGATTAAAGGAAATTTTGTAAAGTTGTTAAAAAAAAAAAATTTATATAGTGATATTTTTATTTCTATTGGAAATAATAAAATAAGAAAAACATACTTTGAAAAAATTAATAAATTAAGAAAAATTGATAAATCTATTAATCATTTTAGCTCAATAATTTCTCCCTCTGCGAAAATTGGGAGAGGGACAATAATAATGGCTAATAGCGTAGTTCAATCTGATACAGATATTGGAGAAAATTGTATAATTAATACATCCGTATCTGTAGATCATGATTGCAAAATTAAGAAACATTCACATTTATGTCCTGGTGTGAATATTGCTGGAGGTGTAACTGTAGGAGAAAATAGTTGGATTGGTATTGGTTCAAAAATAATTGAAAATATAAAGATTGGCGATAATGTGTTTATCGCCGCAGGATCTGTAGTTACCAAAGATGTAAAGTCTAATTCTTTTGTAAAGGGAGTACCAGCTAAAAATGCAGAATAATACATGGCCAAATTATAGTTCTGCCGAAATTGATAAAGTTGTCAAAGTTATAAAAAGTGGTAACGTAAATTATGTTGACGGTAAAGTTGGAAAAAAATTTGAGAAATTGTTTTCTAAATGGATAAATCGAAAATATTCTGTTGCACTATCTAATGGAACTGTTGCTTTAGAATTGGCACTAAAATCTTTAATGTTGCCAGTAAATTCAGAAATAATGGTTACAGCAAGAAGTTTTTTTTCTTCAGCATCAGTAATTGTAAGAGCCGGTTTTGTACCAAAATTTATTGATGTCGATTTATATGATCAAAATATCTTAATTGAGGATATTGAAAAAAAAATTTCTAAAAAAACCAAGGCTATAATATGCGTCCATTTATCAGGAAATCCTTGTAGGATGGAAAAAATATTAGAGATATCCAAGAAATATAAAATAAAAATTATTGAAGACTGTGCTCAAGCACATGGTGCTGAAATAAATAATAAAAAAGTTGGTAGTTTTGGAAATGTTGCAACATGGTCTTTTTGTAATGACAAAATTATATCAACACTTGGTGAAGGTGGTATGATTTCTACTAATGAAAAAAAAATTTATGATTTTGTTAATTCATATAAGGATCATGGATTAAGTTATAAAAATAAAAAAAACTTAAAAAAAAAATTTATCTATAGTAAAGATTTTTTTGGTTCTAATTATAGATTAACAGAGATTCAGTCATCAGCTGGCATTTATCAGCTAACAAAGATTAATAAAACATTAAAAAGAAGACGTTTTATAGCAAAAAAATATACTGAAATTTTTAGCGAGTTCAGTAATTATCTATATTTCTACGAGCCACCAAAAAATACCAAACCGGCTTGGTATAGATTTTACATATTTATAAAAAAAGACTTAAAAAATTATAAAAAGTTAAGAGATAAAATAGTAGAAGAATTGATTAAAAAAAAAATAAAATGTAATTATGGAGCATGTCCAGAGATTTATTTAGAAAAAGCCTTTAAAAATTCAAGATTCAAACTAAATAAAAGACTTAATAACTGTAAGGTCTTAGGTGAAACTAGTATTGCATTAGACGTAAATCATACACTAACAAAAAAAGATATTTCTTTAAATTGTAAAAAAATTTATAAAATAATAAATAATTTGTTAAAATCATAAAATTATAAATAAAAATTTTATTTAGTTTAATATCATGAAAAAAAAAAATAGCTTATCATTGGTAATTTTAGCTGGTGGAGAGGGTACAAGATTAAAAAAAATATTAGGTAATAAACAGAAATGTATTGCAGAAATTAATAATAAACCTTTCTTAGATAATATTTTAAATCAATACTCAAAATATATTTTTGATAAAATTTATATTTTAGTAGGTAAGGGTTCTGATGAAGTAGTATCATTATACCACGGTAAAGAATTTAATTTCATTAAAATTGAATGTCTTGTTGAAGAAAAATTATTAGGAACTGGTGGAGCACTTTTTAAATTAAGAAATAAAGTAAAAGATTTTATATTAGTCAACGGAGATAGCCTTTTAGATATTGAGATTAATAAATTTTTAAAATTAGATAAAAAATTTATTTGTAAAATGTCATTAGTTAACAATCAAAATTATTTAAGTAACACGAAGTTATCTAATTTAAACTTAAAAAAAAATATTGTTACTATTAATTCATCCTCTAAAGGATACATGAATGGTGGAGTTTACTTTTTTAATCATAAAATTTTTAGATATATCGAAAATAAGAAAATGTCTTTAGAACAAGAAATTCTTCCAGATTTAATAAAAAAAAAAAATGTAATTGGACAAATTTACAAAAATAATTTTTTTTTTGATATAGGTACAAAAAAAAATTTTATAAGATCTAAAAAAATTTTAAGAAACCATTTGAATAGACCAGCTGTTTTTTTAGACAGAGATGGAGTAATAAATCATGATTATGGATATGTATCTAAGTTTGATAATTTTAGATTTAGAAATGGAGTTGTGAAAGGCCTAAATTATTTAATTAAAAAAAAATATTATGTATTTATAGTTACTAACCAAGCAGGAATTGCAAAAAATATATTTACCCTTGATCAATTTAGAAAACTTCAAATTAAGGTTAAAGAATATTTGAGTAAAAAAAATATTTTTATTGATTCTGTTATTTTTTGTCCTCATCACATTGATGGTAAGGTAAAATTATTTACTAAAAATTGCAAAAATCGAAAGCCACAAAATGGCATGATACAAACAATTCTAAAACATTGGTATATAGATCTAAAAAGTAGTTTTTTTATTGGCGATCAAATCACTGATGAATTGTGTGCAAAGAGATCTGGAATAAAATTTTTTTACTCAGATAAAAATTTTTACTATCAAGTTGAGAAAATACATAATAATTATACTAATAAATAATATTTATGAAAAAAAATAATTTTAAAAATATTTTCGAAAAACATTTAGATTTAAATATTGAATTAACTAAAAAAACATATTTAAATTATAAAATCATTTTAAAATTATTTAATTTTCTGCATAAAAAAATTAAAAATAAAAAAAATATTTATATTTATGGAAATGGAGGATCTTTTGCAGATGCTTCACATTTTGTTTCTGAAGTAACTGCGACTTATAAAAAAAGGAATAGAATAGGATTACCTTTCTATTTGATGTCTTCAAATTTATCATCATTAACTGCTTGGTCAAATGATATATATTTTGAGTCTTATTTGGAGAGAGAAGTTCAAAGTTTAATTAAACCAGGCGATGTATTAATACTTATATCTACTAGTGGTGGCAATAGAATGTCGAAACAATCGATTAATTTGCTAAATGCTGCTAAACTTGCTAATAAAAACAAAATTAAAGTAATTGGTTTTTTAGGAAATAATGGTGGAGATCTAAAAAAATACTGTGATTTAAGTTATATAGTCGATTCTAAAAATACTCCAAGTATTCAGGAAAATCATAAATTAGTTTTTCATATCATTTGTGAGATGTTTGATATTGTATATTAATAACCAAATTTAAAGAAAATTATTACATATTAAATTTTGTTATTTTTATAATCTTATTAATAAAATAATAAATGTTATAAATTTTACGCTAATTGCATTTGAATATGTAAAAATTTATTATATTTCTGTATGATGAAATTAGATTATAGACCAGAAATTGATGGACTAAGAACTATAGCTGTTTTAGCTGTAATTTTTTATCACACTAATTTTGTAATATTTGACTACGAAATTTTCAAAGGTGGTTTTATAGGGGTAGATATTTTTTTTGTAATTTCAGGATATTTAATTTCTTTAATTATTTTTAAAGAATTAAGCATAACTGGAACTTTTTCTTTCAAAAATTTTTATGAACGCAGGATAAGAAGAATTTTACCACCTTTATTATTGGTAATGTTAGTATTTTTACCTATTTCATGGCGTTACCTCTTACCAATCAATTTTGTAGATTTTTCAAAGTCTATTTTGTATTCGCTTGGATTTAGTTCTAACTATTTTTTTTGGTCTTCCGGATTTTCTTATGGAGATACCAATACTTCTTTAAAACCATTTCTACATACTTGGTCGTTATCAGTAGAAGAGCAATTCTATATTTTATTTCCAATAATTTTACTTTTTATTTTCAAATTTTTAAGAAAATATTTATTATTAGTTTTAATTTTAGGTTTCCTTATCAGTCTGTTATTAGCTGATTATGGAAGCAAAGTTCTACCTAATGCAACTTTTTACTTTATACCTACTAGAGGATGGGAATTATTAGCTGGTTGTATTTTAGCTCATTATGAGGTTAGCTTAGGACGCAGAAGTCAGTATAAGAAAATTAATTTAATATTACCCAGTTTTGGTTTAATATTGATTCTACATTCTATCGTTTTTTTCAACGATCAAATGTCTCATCCATCGTTTTATACATTATCACCTGTAATTGGTATTTGTATAATTATTTGGTTCTCTAATAAAAATGAATTAATCACACAAGTCTTATCCTCAAAATTATTTGTTGGTTTAGGATTAATTTCTTACTCACTTTATTTGTGGCATTATCCAATATTAGTTTTTGATAAGATTTCTGAATTTTCACATGATGATATATTTCGGAAAACATTAATTGGACTATCAATTTTAATACTTTCAATATTTTCGTATTATTTTATTGAAAGACCATTCAGAAACAAAAAAAATAATTTTAAAAAAATTATATCTTTGATTTTATTTTCTTCACTTATTCTAATTATGTTTAGTCTGTTTGTTATTAAAAATAATGGTTTTAAATCAAGACTACCTGAAATAATTAGCTCTAATCTATTAGATTATAATTTTAGTAAATTTCAAGTTTTAAAAAATGAAAACTTAAAAAATAAAACCGTATTCTTAGTTGGTGATAGCCAAATGGAAAGTTTACAAATTGATTTAAAAGAAAAAATTTATAAAAATAATTATAATTTTGACAAATCAATAGTCCCTGAGTGCCTTTTTTTTCCAGGTTTTCACAGAGTTATAGCTAAAACTGGAAAAAAATCACAATCTTGTAGTATAAATTATTATTCACAACTTGAAAATAAACTAATTAATGAAAAAAATTCAATTTTAATATTTGGAGGTAGACTTCCAGTTTATTTAACTAATAGTTTTTTTGATAATGGTGAAGGAGGAGTAGAGGATAAAAATCCATGGAGATATGAATATGTTTTTTCAGGAAAATTTAAAAATATTCAGGAATCATTTAAAATCTCCATTTCTAAATTATCAAAAAATAACCAGATAATTTTAATTTATCCAATTCCTGAAGTTGGATGGCATATTTCGCAAAAATTTTTCAATCAGTATCCTGATAAAATTATATCAACATCCTACAAAGTCTATAGAGAAAGAACAAAGACAAGTTTCAAATTACTAGACTCAATAAAAGGAAGAAATATATTTAGAGTATATCCCCATAAAATCTTTTGTAATACAGAAATTGGAGATAGATGTGTTACCCATGATAAAGATAATATTTTCTATTTAGATCATAACCATCTTTCTTTAAAAGGAGCCGAAATGTTAAATGAATTAATTTTAACTAAGATTAAAGAAATAGAATGAAGGAATATTTAAACGATTAATAATATTTGCATATTGAGCATTGTCTAAGCAGTAAAAAACTTAAAAAAGTTATTATTTGTAGTTTTAAAGGGTAAAATAAAATATCTATCAAAAATATGTTTTTAAATAATAAAATAAATCTTAAAATTATTTTTTTTATCCTGATTCTACTTTTAATGAAGATTGTACTAGGATTCTTTTTAGAAAGTTCAAATCCGGATTTTTTTTTTACACCAGACTCGGCCACCTATATAAATTCTGCTAAAGAAATTTGTGAAACAGGGAAATTTAACGACATTGATAAATTACCCGAAATCAAAAGAACCCCAGGAACATCATTTTTTTTATTACCTGCGGTCTGTTTTGATATTAATTTAAAAATTTATATAATTTTTTTAAATTCTTTAATGCTTTTATTGTCTGCTTATTACACCTTTAAGACTGTAATATTGATGAATATTAAAGTAAGTCCTTTATTAATTTTTTTTATATTTTTAATAGATCCAACTCTTACTAGATATCAGTATACCTTATTGCCAGAAATTATTTTTTTATTTTGGATTTCACTAGCATTGTATTTCTTTATTCATGGATTAAAGAATTATAATTTTTTTTATTTATTTTTTGGATTTTTAACACTTACATTAGTTACTTTTGTAAAACCAATCATTTTATATTTACCTTATTATTTATTCATCTGTTTCATTTTATTTTATTCTCTAAACTCTTTATTTAGATCTAAATTTAAGAACTGTTTGTTGTTGGCAAGTTTTTTGGGTTTAATAGTACATTTTTCAGTAACACAGCTCTGGACTTATCGAAATTATGAATTAACAGGTGTAAAAGAATTTACTTATATAAAGGCAGTAAATAGTTATTATTATATGACTGCAGGAATAGTTGCAAAAAGTAAAAAAACAAATTTCGAAGAAGTACAAAAAGAATTTTTTGTTAAAACTGAAAATTTTTCAAAAAATGAGCTTGTAGATTATTCAAAAACTGAATTTAAAAAAACATTAATAAAGTACCCACTGGAAGCTATCATTGTAGGATTAGAAGGGTCTTTAATGACATTCTTTACACCTGGAACGGGTCAATATGCTAGAATGTTTAACGTTAATGATAAAAACTATCACAAAATAAGAAATATTTTTATTTTTATCGGATTCTTATGGATATTTATAATGAGTTTTTTTGCAATTTTAGGAATTATCAAGATAAGAAAAAATATATTTATTTTGCTTATAATATTGGTATTTGTGTATTTATTATTACTTTCTTCTGGACCAATGTCTTATTCAAGGTTTAGAGTACCATTTATTCCAATAATTGTTATTTTTATATCCTGCGGTTTTCAAAGCTTTATTAAAAACATAAAAACTTTAAAATTTAAAAATATATCAAAAAATTAGAAAATTGAGTAAAAATAAATAAATTCAAACAATAAATTATCTTTTTAATGCAAATATTATTTTAAAATGGATAAATTAAAATTATATAGTATTAGTGATAATTCTATATTAAAGAGTATAAATTTTATTTTAGATATAATAAACAAAACATAAGAAATTTTAATGAGTCAAAAAATACTTGTCACTGGAGGAGCTGGTTATCTTGGTAACTACAGATCCTGCGGCGATAAACACATTATCGCCAATCTTTATATTTTCAATTATTTTTGAACCAATACCAATCCAACTATTTTCTCCTACAGTTACACCTCCAGCAATATTCACACCAGGACATAAATGTGAATGTTTCTTAATTTTGCAATCATGATCTACAGATACGGATGTATTAATTATACAATTTTCTCCAATATCTGTATCAGATTGAACTACGCTATTAGCCATTATTATTGTCCCTCTCCCAATTTTCGCAGAGGGAGAAATTATTGAGCTAAAATGATTAATAGATTTATCAATTTTTCTTAATTTATTAATTTTTTCAAAGTATGTTTTTCTTATTTTATTATTTCCAATAGAAATAAAAATATCACTATATAAATTTTTTTTTTTTAACAACTTTACAAAATTTCCTTTAATCAATATTTTCTTTTTTCCAATTTTTATTTTTTTTTTTTTGTCATCATAAATATCAATATCAAAGTTAGTTGAGGATTTTACACATTCGTATACTACTTTTGAATGACCACCAGCGCCAAATAAAGCAATTTTAATCATAGTCTTAAGTTTGTTTGATTTGATGAAAAAATATATTTTAAATCATAAATTACATTTTTTTTTTTACATAATTTAGAAATATTTTCTATTCCCATTTTTTTAAATTGTTTATGGGCTACAGCAATAATTATTCCATCATAAATTTTGTATCTTAATTTTTTTAAAGAAAATTTTTTATATAGTTTCTTAACTTCATTTCTATCAGCCCATGGGTCATAAAAATCTAAATTACATTCATGTTTTTTAAGTTGTTTTATTAAATTTGTAACACCTGAATTACGCAAATCTGGGCAGTTTTCTTTAAATGACAATCCCATAATCAAAATTCTTGATCCTTGAATCTTAATTGATTTTTTATTCAATGTTTTTAAAAATTGATTTGCTACATATAAACTCATCCTGTCATTTAGTTTTCTTCCAGCTAATATAATTGTAGGATTATAGTTTATATTTTTGGCTTTATGTGTAAGGTAGTATGGGTCAACTCCAATACAATGACCTCCAACCAAGCCTGGACGAAATGGTAAAAAATTCCATTTGCTTTCTGCGGCTTTCAACACATCCTCTGTATCAATATTCATTTTTTTAAATAAAATAGAAAGCTCATTAATTAATGCAATATTTAAGTCTCTTTGGGTATTTTCAATTACTTTTGCGGCTTCAGCAACCTTTATACTTGGTGCTTTATAGGTTCCTACAGTTACAATTTTTTTATACAGTTTATCAACTATTTTGGAAATATTATATGTGGATCCAGAAGTAATTTTTTTTATATTTGTTATTTTATGTTTTTTATCACCTGGGTTTATTCTTTCAGGGCTATAGCCACAAAAAAATTCTTTATTATATCTAAGCTTAGAAAATTTTTCTAAAATTGGAACACAATCTTCTTCAGTACAACCAGGATAAACAGTTGATTCATAAATAACAATATCTCCTTTTTTTAAAATATTGCCAACTAATTTACTAGCACTAAATAGGTTAGATAAATCTGGTTTTTTATATTTATTAATTGGTGTTGGGACAGCAATAATGTAGCAATTTACAGATTTTAAATCATTTATATTATTTGTAAAAATTAAATTTTTTGAATTTTTGATTTCTTTTTTATTTATTTCTAATGTTTGATCAATACCAGACTGCAATTCTTTTATTCTTTTTATATTTAAATCAAACCCTATTGTTCTTCTAATTTTTCCAAATTCTACTGCTAGAGGCAATCCTACATAACCAAGACCTATAATTCCTAATCTTAAACTTTTTATATTCATAGTTTATAAATTATAAAAGCTTTTGTACCATTCAACAAACTTTGCAATTCCATCATGTACTGATGTAGAGGGTTTATAGCCAAACTTATTTTTTAAATTATTTGAATTTGCATAGGTGACAGATATATCACCAGGCTGCAAAGGTAAGAAATTTTTTTCAGCTTTTTCACCTAAGTTACTTTCCAATTGACTAATATATTCATTTAAATTAATTGGTTGATTATTTCCGATATTATAAATTTTCCAAGGATCTTTACTAGAGGCAGGGTCAGGATCTTTTGGATTCCAATTGATATTTTCTTTTGCAGGAGAATCTAAGCATTTAATTATTCCTTCTACAACGTCATCAATATAAGTAAAATCTCTAGTATGATCTCCAAAATTAAAGACATCAATTGATTTTTTTTCTAAAATAGCCTTTGTAAATTTAAATAACGCCATGTCTGGCCTTCCCCATGGGCCATAAACTGTAAAAAATCTAAGTCCAGTTGTAGGTAATTTAAATAAATGACTATAAGTATGTGCCATCAACTCATTTGATTTTTTTGTAGCTGCATAAAAAGACAAGGGATGATTTGCACTATCATGTTCAGAAAATGGTATTTTAGTATTTGCACCATATACACTCGAAGTACTTGCATAAACTAAATGTTTAACTTTAAGTTTACGACAATTTTCTAGAATATTAGTGAAACCTAAAATATTACTATTTATATAGGCTAATGGGTTCTCTATAGAATATCTAACACCAGCTTGAGCTGCTAAATTAACAACCATATCTGGTTTATGTGTTTCAAATATTTCTTCTATTTTAATTTTATCACATAGATCTATTTTTAGATGATGGTAGTTAGTATTTTTTTTATTTCTTTTAACCCTTGCCTCTTTAATAGAAGGATCATAATAGTTATTATGATTATCAATTCCTATAACTTCATCTCCTCTTTCTAGTAAACGAATAGTTAATGCAGATCCAATGAAACCAGCAGAACCTGTAACAATAATTTTCATAAAGATATAAATATCATTTTTATTAATTCAAATTCAGTTTAACTTCAAAAGCTTCCGCATATTCAGAACCAATTTGCATACCCCTAAAATTAGCAAGCGTATCAATTCCTTTAAGGGATCTTGGATGTGGAAATCTTTTTATCTGTGATTTGTATTTAAGAAAAGATTTTTTTTTAAATTTAATATTCTGATTACTCAATTTTTCAAAATAATTTGGTGAAAATGTATTGTTAAAACCTATACCCCAATGTGTTTCTGAAAGAGTTTCATATGCAAAGACACGTTTTATAATATTGCTATTTGTTGGTCTTGCTGCAATCATTGCAGATTGATTTATTATCTTGTGATCAATGTGCATATCTTTTTCAGAGGGAATAAAAATTGTATCTGGTTTTATTTTTTTTAAAATTTCTTGAATTAAGTTTGCAACTTTATAAATGGGATATTGATCCAAACGTGGAGCCGGAAGATCATAAAACATTAAGTTTTTAACATTTAATATTTTGTTAGCCTCAGAAGCTTCATTTCTAATTTTCTTTATTAAATTTTTTGAAAAAAGTTCTTCCGCTCCAATATTTGCATTTGTTAAAACAGCTACACTTACCTGACAACCTATTTTTGAATACTTATAAATTGTACCTCCGCAACCCAATACCTCATCATCTGCATGAGGTGCTAAAACTAAAATTTTTTTCATATTCTTTCTAGAGTGAATAACCTTTTTTATTAACTTTATATCTTTTTATTATTACAAAAATTGTCATAAATAATATTTTAAAGTAATTATATATAGATATATTCATAACATATTCTATGTCTAGTTTAGCTTTTTCTTTTAATGATCTTTTGCTTCCATCATAATTAATTTGTGATAAACCAGTTATACCAGGTCTAATTGATCTTCTTAACAGTTTATTTTTTTTTAAAATTTGCTTTTCTATTTCACTGGGAAGTGCTCTGGGTCCTACAATTGACATATTTCCAATTAAAACATTTATTAATTGTGGTAACTCGTCTAAGCTAGTTCTTCTTAGAAATATTCCAACGCTATTCAACCTTTCTTCATCTTTAATCTTTTTATTTTTTATATTTTTCATTGATCTAAATTTATACATAGTAAAAATATTTCCCTGCATTCCTACTCTTTTGCTTAAATAAAATATTGGTAACCCGTCAATTCCTACAAGGATAATTAGAAACATAAAAATAGGTGTCAAAATTATTAAAAAAAATAATGCAAAAAGTATATCAATAAGTCTTAATAAAAACATCGGTGTCTGAAATTTTAATAACATTTTTAATTTTTTTTTCAATTTTTGTCCTATCGCTCTTTTTATTTCCGATGGAATATAATCCAACATAAAATTTTCTTTTTTTTATGATATTTTCATTATTTAATAAAGAAACTAATCTACTGTAATTATGAGGTAACAATAATTGAAAACTTATTTTGTTTATTGTTAAATATTTAATTAATTTTTTTAGATCATTATGATAATTATCAAATTTACCATAGTAGTCAATTATTGAGTAAATATTTCCTTTTTTTATATTATTTTTTTCAAAAATAAAATTCTTCAAATTTTCAATGTTTAGATAATAAAACTGATTTTTTTTGTAATCAATATATCTCCATTTTATAAATTTCTTATCTTTAAAATAAAGATGATTGTTTTGATCAACGTTTAATTTTCTAAAAAATTTAATATTAATCTTTTGAAAAAAATTATTTTTTATATTTAATCTATATTTTTTATAAAATAAATCATACTTACCAACTATATTAAAATTAGTATGATTTTTGCTTGCTGCAATATTTTTTTTATTAGGCCAGGCAATCACAAAATCAGCTTTTGTTTTTAAAACTGAAAATGAGTATTTTAATAGCTTATAGTAAACACCTTTATTTTGAAATTTAGGAATTACAAAGGTTGAATGGCGAGAAAATACAATATTTAAATTATTATTAAAATTGTATTGAACAAACCCAATATGGGCAATAATATTTTTATTATATAAGGCTACAAATGAAGTATATCTTTTATTACAATATCTCCAGTTATAAAATTTTTTAGATATTTTTATTTTAAAAACTTTTTGAAATAATTTAATTAATTCATCTAAATCATCTGATTTTACTCTTTGAAAAACTAAATTATTTAACATTATCTATAAATTTATTAATCATTGAGGATATATTTTTTTTATTATGTAAAAAATTAATAGATTTTTTACAATTATTTCTTAAAAATTTTAACTTTTTTAAATTTTGGCTTAAGTTTATTAGCTTAAGTTCAAAACTATGGATATCGTAAGGTTTAATTAAAATACCATTTAAATTATTTCTTATTATATCATTATTTCCCCTAATATTATAAGCTATAACGGGTACTCCTATAGCTACAGTTTCTAATAATGATATAGGAATACCTTCTCTTCTGCTTAAATGACAAACTAAATCAAAATTTTTAATTTTATTATAAATTTGATCATCATAATCGTTAAGTATAATATTTTTTAAATTTAATTTTTTAATTTTTTTTAAATAATTATTTTTGTCATCATATCCATAACAATTAAATCTAATATTTAATTTTTTTTTTTGAATATTGTCTGCAATTTTTATTAAATCTGGATAACCTTTGTTATTCCTATATGCTGAGATTACACCTATATTGAATATATTATTATTTTTAACATAATTTATCTTTATAAGTTTCTTATAATCAATACCAATACTAGGTATCTTCAAAATTTTGTTCTTATTTTTTTTAAATTTCTTAATTGTAAGATTATAATCTTCTTGATTTAGAATTATATAATATTTTGTTATATATGAGTATATTTTTTCATAAATAAAAAAAAAAAATGATTTAAGATTTTTTTCACTTTTATGAAATCTATAACCATGAACTAGATAAATAGTTTTTTTTTTAAAAAAAAATAAGATTAATCTCATATACAGAGCTGCTAAAGGAGTGTTTATTAATACATAATCAAAATTT
>CACIZU010000017.1 GCA_902591185.1 uncultured Pelagibacteraceae bacterium | reverse complement strand
CCATATTGCTATCACATAGATCAATTTGAATCTTTAAGACCAGTGTTTATGCAGGTAATGAAATATGCAAGAGCAATGGGTCTTGATATGATTCAAGGTGACCATGAAGATGCACCTGGACAACTAGAATTAAACTGGATGTATGATGACGTACTAAGAAATGCAGACAGACTCTCAACTTACAGACAAATTTGTGCACAAGTTGCTAGAGAATTTAATCTAATAGCTTGCTTTATGACAAAACCTTTTATGGGTGTCTCAGCAAGTGGTTGTCACACTAATATGTCTTTGTGGACAGGTGGAAAAGATAAAGTAAATAAACTTGGTCATAAATCTATTCCGGCTATGGATGAAGTATTTAGCTATGTCGAAGGTGGAAAAAATACTTTTATGCCAGACACTAAAGATGTTCAATTACCAGGTAAAATTGGTTTAAAAGCTATTGGTGGAGTTATGAAACATTTAGGTGCTTTAACTGCAATAGGATCTTCTACTGTCAACTCTTATAGAAGGTTATGGGATACAGGTTTCTGGGCACCAGTTTATGCAGATTGGGGATATCAGAATAGAACTTGTGGATTAAGAGTATCAGCGCCAGGAAGATTTGAATATCGTTCAGTTGATTCAATGCACAATCCATATTTAATGGGTTCTGGATTGCTAAAATGTTTTGATGACGGAATATCAAATAATATTGACCCAGGAAAACCAGAGTCTAGAAGTATGTATGAAGCTCAAGCAGCTGGTAAAGAAGTTAAAAAATTACCTTTAAGTCTTGGTCAAGCACTAGATCGTTTAGCTGAAGATGAGGTTATTAAATCAGCTATGCCAGATGAAATGTACAAAGTCTTTCATTGGTATAAAAATGATGAATGGGAAAAGTTTTTAGGTGCAACAACTCAATGGGATCTGGATACTTATTTGGATTGTCTACCATAGGTCTTTAATAAAATAAAAAGGGGTAAAATATATGTGTGGAATTGCAGGTTTAATTCATAGAGGAAAATCTTCTAATGTTGGAAGCGAACTACAAGGTATGCTTCAGGCATTAAAACATAGAGGTGAAGACTCTACTGGTTACGCTTTATATGGTGATACAGATGGAAAAAACTTTATCATGCGTTTTAAGGTTGGAGAAAATGTTGGTGAAGGAAGTTCATCAGTTATGGAAGATGTTTCTGTTTATGATGAAAGAAAAAAAATAGTCGATCAACATCTTGCAGAAATGGGAGCAAAAATTGTTAAAGAAGAAAGAGTTCTACCCTACTCATTAAGATATGAAATTGATTATAATACAAAAGACTTGCTAGAATTTTCTCAAAAAATAGAAAGCATTCCAGGAGTTGAAATTCTTTCTATGGGTAAATCATTAGAAGTAATTAAAGATCTAGGTAATGCTAAAATGGTTTGTGATAGATATGATTTAGATAAACTAGTCGGCACACATGCAATTGGTCATGCTCGAATGGCAACTGAGTCTGGTGTTGATATTAAATCTGCTCACCCTTTTTGGGGATATCCTTTTAGTGATGTATCGGTTGTTCATAATGGACAGCTTACAAATTATTGGAATAACAGAAGAGCATTAGAGAACAAAGGAATGAGATTTATGTCTGAATGTGACTCTGAATTAATCGCTGTTTATATTGCACAAAAAATGAGAGAAGGAGCTTCTCTTGAAGAAGGTATGAAAGAATCTTTATCTGGTCTTGATGGTGTGTTTACATACTTTGTAGCAACCAAAGATTCATTAGGAATGGCAAAAGATACTATGGCAGCAAAACCTTTAGTTCTTTACGAGTCAGATGATTTAGTTGCAATGGGTTCAGAAGAAATTGCGATCAGATCAGTTCTTCCACAAGAAATTGATACATATGATCCTTTTGATGGGGAGGTTAAAGTATGGCAAATCTAAAAACTAGTGAGAAAAAATCTAAAGCCCAGTCAATGGGTATGCACACTGAAGTTTTAACAGGAAGAACTCAACAAAAGTTTTTTAACCCTGATGAAGCTGAAAACTTTTATTATTTTGGTACATACGATGTTGATTTCAATAAAAGAACAGATCTTGATGTAAAAGATATGACTGCTCCTGAAGCTAATAAAGAAATCGATAATTTAATGAGCCAAGGATATGGAACAATTGTTATAAAAAACCCTCAAGGAAAACATAGTTTAGGAGTTGGAATCTTAAATAAACTAAACTTAATTTTCGAAGGAAGTTTGGGTTATTTTGGTATGGGTTCATGTGATGGTCCAGTTGTTAGAATTAACGGTAGAGTTGGTTGGTCTTGTGCTGAAAACTTAATAGCTGGAAAAGTTGTTGTTGAAAAAAACGCAGGATCTTGTTTTGGCGCTGCTATTAGAGGTGGAGATTTAATTTGTAAAGGTAGTGTTGGTGCTAGAACCGGTATTGACATGAAAGGCGGAACTATCATTGTTGGTGGTGATGCTGGTGCATTTACAGGTTTTATGATGCAAAGAGGAAGAATAATCATTTTAGGAGATGTTGGAATTAATTTAGGTGACTCTATGTATGATGGTACCATTTTTATAGGTGGAAAAATTGGCTCATATGGAAGTGATGCTGTAGATGCTAAATTAACAAAAAGTGATCAGGATTGGTTAAAACGAAAATTAAAAGTTGCAGAAATTGGCGAAAATTTTGATTTAAATAAAATGAAAAAAATTGTAGCTGGTAAAAAACTTTGGAATTATGACAATTTAGAACCTACTGAGAAGAAAGGAGCAATTTAATGCCTAAGAAAAAATCTAAAAAAAAAGGAAAAGGTGTTGGTGGAAAAGCTGACGTTCATGCTCATGAAGAAGGTAAAAGAAATAAAAGTTTATTAGGTTATAATTCTATTTTTACCCCAGAAGTAATCGACGATATTCATATCAAATCTCAATTAGGAAGATACAGAATGCGTGGAATGGCATTAATGAAAAAAATTCCAACATTTGATGATTTAGTTTTCTTACCAGGTACTCTTACTAGATTTGTAATTGAAGGTTATAGAGAAAAATGTGAAACAAAAACTATAATTGGTCCAAGATGTGAAAATCCGATTGAATTAGATATTCCAGTTTATATTACTGGAATGAGTTTTGGAGCACTTTCATATGAAGCAAAAACAGCTTTAGCAAGAGGAGCTACTATGGCTGGTAGCGCAACGTGTTCGGGCGAAGGTGGGATGATACCTGATGAAAGAAGATATTCTGAAAAATGGTATTACCAATGTATTCAATCAAGATATGGTTTTAACCCACATCATGCTCAACTTGCTGACGCGATAGAAGTTTTTATTGGTCAAGGACAAAAAGTTGGAATGGGTGGTCACTTAATGGGGCAAAAGGTTACTGATCAAGTTGCAGAAATGAGATCTTTACCTTCTGGAATTGATCAAAGGTCTCCTGCAAGACACCCCGATTGGTTAGGTCCGGATGACTTAGCTCTAAAAGTTCAAGAATTAAGACAACTAACAAAAAACAAAGTGCCAATTCAATTAAAATTAGGTGCTTCAAAAGTTTATGATGATGTTCGTATGGCTGCAAAGTGTGACCCTGACTCTATCTTTTTAGATGGAATGGAAGGCTCTACAGGAGCTGGACCTCATATAGCTGCTGCAAATACTGGTATTCCAGGTATTGCTGGCATAAGAGAAGCTAGAAGAGCTTTGGACGATGTTGGTAAAACAGGAAAAGTAACATTAATCTACGCTGGTGGTGTTAGAGATGGCGCTGATATGGCTAAAGCTTTAGCACTAGGTGCCGATGCAATAGCAATAGGAACAGGAGCATTAATGGCTTTGAATTGCAATAAAGACATACCAGAAGCTAACTTTGAAAAAGAAATGGGAGTAAAAGCTGGCGAATGTTATCATTGTCATACTGGTCGTTGTCCAGTAGGTGTTGCTACTCAAGATACCAAGTTAAGAAAAAGATTAAATCCTGATGATGCTGCATTAAGAGTTTATAACTATTTACATTCAATGACTTTAGAAGCTCAACTGTTAGCTAGAGCATGTGGTAAAACTAACATCCACTCGTTAGAGCCAGAAGATTTAGCTGCATTAACTTCAGAAGCATCTGCATTAGCAAAAGTTCCATTAGCAGGAACTAACTACACTGTTGGTGTTGATAACTTTCATAAAATATAGGGGCAAACATGGCTAAGAAAAAAACAAAAACAAAAGTTAAAAGTAAAGTTAAAAAAGAAAAAAAACTTAAACTTGGTACTTTTAAAGAAACTGCTAGAGAAAAATTAATTGGTCAACATATTGGTTACCGATATGATGTTAACTTACTTCCAGACTATAAAAAGATCACACCATTTCTTAAAAAATATGTAGAAGCTATGGGTTGGGATGATCTTAACTGGTTAGAAGATGTGCATATGGGTTATGAAGAAGGAAGACCTGCTGTATTCTGTAGAAATGCAAATGGTTGGGTTACAATTCCAAAATCTATTAAACTACCAAACAACCAACAAGATAGAGATATGATTGCAAGAGAACTTTTAGTTAAGTTTCAAATGTCTCCAAAACACCCTCTTGTTGATTTGAAAAAAGCTTACTTAAAATTCTAAAACTACAATCAGCAGTTGTTTTTTTATTAAAAACATACTGTCCACACTAGGTTTTTAATGTTTGTTTTGTTTGTAACGAATCGCAAAATTTTATAGGGTTTAATAAACTAATATGGAGAGAGAAAAATGACTGATCAGTTAGGAGCTCTTACAACCATATTTACAGAATTTTACTACTGGATAACAGTGGTACTGATGTTTTTAATTCACGTCGGTTTCTGTATGTATGAAGTTGGAGCATCTCGATACAAACATCACCAACATACTCTTATGAAAAATACAATGCTGATACCTTTGGTAACAGTAACTTGGTTTTTCTTTGGTTGGTGGATTTACTGGGCTTTCCCAACAGGACCGGGACTAGCTCCGTCAATAATGAATGAAAGTGCTGCATTGATAACCGATGAAAGTACTTTTAGTGCGAAATGGTATTTGCCAAATACTGAGTTTATGGCGGTCAACTTGCAAGACCACATAAGTGGAGTATTCTGGGCTGCTTTCTTACTATTCTCGTGGACAGCTGCTTCTATTGTTTCAGGAGCAATCATTGAAAGAATTACAACTTTTGCATTTGGAATTTTAGCAATTGCAATAGGATCTGTATTCTGGACAATTGATGCTGCTTGGGGATGGCACTTCGATGGATGGATGTTAAAACTCTTAGGATATCATGATGCTTATGCATCAGGTGTAATTCACGCTATTGCGGGTGGATTTGCCTTAGGTGTTCTAATGGTATTAGGTCCTAGAATTGGAAAATTCTCATCAAGTGGTGAACCAAGAAATATAGGACCAAGAAATCCTTGGCTAGTTACAATTGGATTATTTTTAATTTATACTGGTTTCTGGGGATTCTATGCGGCATGTAATATACCGATATTTGATCTTGGACCTGAATATGGAATGGAAGGTGTAACATTCTGGACAGCTACAAACATATACGTAACCCCTACTACACTTAGTGGTATTACAATGAACTTCTTGATGTCGTTATCAGGTGGATTATTGGCTGGATATGTGATCGCTAAAGGTGATCCTTTCTGGACTTACTCAAGTGGACTAGCAGGTGTTATCTGTGCTTCAGCTGGAAATGATTTATATCATCCAATTCAAGCAATGATCATAGGTATGATCGGTGTTGTGATTGCATACAAACTACATTACTGGGTTGAACGTAAGTTCAAAATCGATGATGCAGTTGGTGCAGTAGCAGTACATGGTTATGCTGGTGTTGTTGGTCTAATCATTTGTGGATTTGTTTTAAATGGCTATCCTTCTTCTGGATACAGTGTTGGAGCTATGTGGGACGGATCAACTTATGCATCAATCAATCCATTAGGACAGTTCATAGGAGCAATAATAATGTTCTTAGTTCTTGGACTAATACCAGGTTATGTCTTAGCTAAAATACTTAACGGAATGGGTAAATTAAGAATCCCTCGTGATGTTGAAATAGCTGGACTTGACTATGAAATGATGGAATCTGCTAAATCTGATGAAAAAGCAGTTTCATCCGCAACTAGGTAAAGGAGAAAAATATGGCTACAGTAACAAACTGGATAGATCATTTAAGTGCTAAAGAGGTTGCCGGAGCAGTTTATCCGGGAGCTGGATCTAGCGAAACTTTACTAGTTATTATAGGTATAGTTTTGTGGATTGGCTGGCATGTTCTTACTAATAATTCTGAAAGTGAAGAGCTTTCAAGATTAGCTAGAAAGAAACGTGGTGCTAATGATCATAAAAGCAATATTACCGATTGGTAATTAAAAGAAAAATTTGGGCGCTACTTGAATGTGGCGCCCTTTTTTTTTATAATTTCTATAAATGACAAATAATAACAACGAAGAACTAAGACCTACTAAAATGAGAGGTGTTGCTTTTCCTAAAGCAAAATATGGAGTAATACTAGCAGTAATAGTAATAATTGTAGTAAATTTAATTTATTATAAAGAAACTATTTTTTCATTTTTTAAATAATTGTGTTAACTTAAATCATGTCTAAAAACTTATTCAAAATTGCAAAACAAAAAAAAATAAAATACTTTTTAATCAGTTTTGTAGATTTATTTGGTGTTCTAAGATCTAAACTAGTCCCTATCCACGCAATTAAAGAAATGCAAGTAACAGGAGCAGGTTTTGCAGGTTTTGCTGCATGGCTTGATATGACACCAGCAGACTCAGATATGTTTGGTATCCCTGATCCTGATAGTTTAATTCAACTACCTTGGAATAAGGAGGTTGGTTGGCTGGCATCAGATTTATGGATGAACGGTAAACCGGTTGAAGCTTCACCAAGAGTTATGTTGAAAAAACAAATCAAAAAACTTAAAGAACAAAATTTAATTATGAAATCAGGAGTAGAATGTGAATATTTTTTAATTTCTCCTGATGGTAGTTCGATAGCTGATCCAAGAGATACTCAATCTAAACCTTGTTATGATCAATCAGCATTAATGAGAAGATATGATTTAATTAAAGAAATATGTGATTGTATGATTGAAATGGGATGGAATCCTTACCAAAATGATCATGAAGATGCTAATGGGCAATTTGAAATGAATTGGGATTACTCTGATTGTTTAAAAACTGCTGACAGACATACATTTTTTAAATATATGGTTAAAACTATTACTGAAAAACATGGTTTAAGAGCAACATTTATGCCTAAACCATTTGAAAATTTAACCGGTAATGGATGTCATGCTCATGTCTCAGTATGGCAAGGAAACAAGAATAAATTTTTAGACAAAAAAGATTCACTTGGTTTAAGTAAATTAGCATATAATTTTTTAGGTGGTGTTATTAAAAATGCTTCTTCTTTATCAACTTTTTTTAATCCAACAATTAACAGTTATAGAAGAATAAATGCTCCACCAACAAAATCTGGTGCAACATGGTCTCCTAGTAGTATCTCTTATACTGGAAATAATAGAACTCATATGATTAGAATTCCTGATCCTGGTAGATTTGAATTAAGATTAATGGATGGATCTGCTAATCCATATTTATTACAAGCTAGTGTATTGGCCGCAGGACTATATGGTTTAAAAAATAAAATTGACCCAGGAAAACCACTTTATTGCAATATGTATGAAGATCATGCAAAATATCCAAATCTTCCAAAACTTCCAGATGAGTTAGAGCAATCATTAGAACAATTAAAGAATAATAAAGAAATGAATGATGCTTTTGGTAAAGAAGTGATCAAAAGTTATATTAAATTAAGAAGTTCGGAGATTAAAGAATTTAAATTAAAGGAAAATTTTAGCAAAAAGCAAAGTATTACAAAATGGGAAAAAGATAATACTTTAGACTGTTAAAATATGGCAATATTATCTAATGGTCATCAATGGATATTTTCTGAATTTATTGATAACAAAAATTATTCTTTTAACAAAAACCAGATTTTAAGCTCATTATCAAAAAAAGATATGGATGATGCTTATTCTAGTATTTCAAAATGGGAAGGATATATTCCTACTCCATTAATATCATTAAATAAATTGTCAAAAGAATTAAATCTTAAAAATATTTATTATAAAGATGAAAGTAAAAGATTTGATTTAAAATCTTTTAAAGCATTAGGTGGTGCCTATGCAGTTGAAAAAGTAACAAAAGGAAATAAAGATATTATAGTTTCAACTGCCACAGCTGGAAACCATGGAAGATCTGTTGCTTGGGGTGCAAAAAGATTGGGTTTAAAATGTAAAATTTTCATAAGTGAATATGTTAGTAAAGCAAGAGGTCGAGCTATGGCTGATCTTGGCGCTGATGTTATTAAAGTTAAAGGAAATTATGAAAAATCGTTAATTGAATGCATTAAACAATCTACAGAAAATAATTGGCAAATAGTTCAAGATGTTGCTTGGAAAAATTATATGCTAGTTCCTAAATATACGATGGCTGGCTACTCTGTCATGATGAAAGAAATTATAGATCAAATAAAAAATGAAAAAATTACTCACATAATATTACAAGCTGGTGTTGGTGGCATGGCGGGTGCAATGGTTGCAAGTATTGCAAGATATTTAGATGATGTACCTGTTACTTTAGTGGTTGAACCTGACAGTGCTGCTTGTGTTTTGGAAAGCATTAAAACTGGAAAAATAGAAAAAATTGATATTAAGAGAGAGAGTTTGATGGGTGGAATGTCCTGCGGTGAGGTATCATTGGTTCCATGGGAAATATTAAAAAATTCAGTTAAACATTGCATCAGTCTACCCGACGATGATATTGCAAAAACTATGAAACTATTAGGAAATTCAAGCTTTAGTGATGAAAAAATAATAGCAGGAGAAAATTCTGCACCAGGAGTAATTAGTTTAATCGCTAGTTGTGAAGATCACAATATTAAAGAAAGCTTACAATTAAATGAAAAATCTAATGTCTTAGTTATTGGCTGTGAGGGTGATACTGACAAAGAAATGTATATAAAGCTTATAAATCAGTAAATTTATTAAATTTAATGAAAATAATTTTAAAAAAAAAAGTTGTTAGTTTAGATTTTTATAAAATTTTTAAACCTGAATTAACTCCTAAAAGAATGATAGAGCTAGGTGTTTTTGGAGGTTCTTACTTTGGTTTAAATGTAAAAGAATTTCCTAAATCCTGGTTTAAAAATGCAAAGATAAGTAAAATTTTTGATGTGAATTTAAATAGATTTAAAGTTGCCTCAGGTTTATCAAGAGAACATTGGATAAAAAAAGGTTGGATTTTTAAGGAAGATCCTTTGGGTTGGTTTCAGTGGTATTGTAGGTTCTCTAATGGAAGAAGAATTTCACATATAGATGAAATACAAATTAAAAGGTGGAAAAATTTTAGAAGACATGTGTTAGCAATTGAGAAAAATTGTGAAAAAGGTGATTTAGGATGCAGAAAAAGACAAAGACAGGCTATATTACAGTGGGCTTATGATCCTTATAGATAACTATATTTTATTGATGTTAATTCATAAAGCCTGCTAATTGTTCTTTTAAAAAATTGTTTCAAAATCTTTGATGAAGTAAGCAAATCCAATCTCGACTGAGATGTAATCATTAATGGAATATTTTTTTCATAAAGAATGTCAATTAATGTAACAAATCTTTGTTGTTGATTGGAATTATCATTATTAAAATTAGGGATGTTTTCTATTATTATAAAATTAGATGTTTTTGCAATTTTTAAATAATCTTCGGCGCCAATACTTTTCGCACATAAATCTTTAAAATCAAATCTTGAGATGCCATTATAGAAATTTTTAATAATAAATTTTCTTCCTTTTATAGTTAAAATCTTTTCTTGTTTAATCTTATTTTTTGTTATTTCTCTAAAATATTTATTTACTTTAAAATTAGTTTTTTCATTTAAGGGGTATAAAAATCTTTCATTTTTATTATTTTGAGATTTTCTATAATCTTCTTCAATACTTAGTTTTTCCTGATAACACATATTTTTCATTATCTTAATAAAAGGAAGGAATTGATCTCTTTGTAATCCATCTTTATAAAGATCATTAATTTTAATATTGGATGAAAACAAAACTTTTATATTTTTTTCAAATATCTTCTTAAAAAGATTGCCCAAGATCATCGCATCCACGATATTAGTTACTTGAAATTCATCAAAATAAATTAATTCATATTTTTTTTTTAATTTACTTACAAATTTATCAATAATATTTTCTTTTTTTTCTTTATTTTCAAACACAAAATCATGGAACCCGATCATAAATTCATTAAAATGTAGTCTTTGTTTCGCAAATTCAAAATTCTCATAAAAAAAGTTAAGTATCATTGTTTTACCTACGCCAACATCTCCATGTAAGTAAAAACCTAATTTAGATTTTTTTTTAGATAATAAAGTTTTTAAAAAAGATTTATTAAAGTTCAGTTTATAAAACTTATTTAACTGCTCTACTAAAATTATTTGTCTAGGATTAATTTCTAAATTGTTTTTTTTACAATAATTTAAAAATAATTTATTTAAATTCATTTTTTTGTTTTAAAATCTATACCATACTCAGTCCTTGATCCTTTTCGCAAACCGAAAGGTCCTGGTATAAATATTGTCATAGGCCTTGTGCCTTCTTTTAAATCAACTCTGTGGTGTGTATTTGCAGAGCGAAACCCAATATATCCTGGCTTTCTCCAAAATTTACCTTTCTTGGTTGTTTCCCAATAGCCACCTCTAAGTATGATTGTAATATAAGGGCATAAATGATTGTGAACTCCCTCACCATGATCATCAGCTAACATTTCATGAATTAAAATATTAAATGGAAACCATTTTGGTCTATATCTAAACAAAACATAGTATCTATTTAACCATGGTTTAGCTTCAATATATCTTGGATGAGACGGACCTCTATCTAAAACAACCTTTTTTCTTCCAATCTTATCTAGCAATTTTAAGATCATACTTAATTATACTGAACTATAGATCCATTTTTAATTACATATAAGTTTTGATTATAGATGAATGGTCTTGAAATAAAATCTCCAGCAACTTTTTCTATTCTAATTACATTGCCAAGATTTAAGTCAGCAATAATTATATTTCCATCTGTGTTTGATAAATATAATTTAGTGTTACCTATAGCAAAACCTACAGGTTCAATATATTTTCTTTTTTTTATTTTATAATTTTTAAAAAGATCTGTTATTCGAATAATATTTCCTTTATTTTTTTCGACTACAAATAAATAACCTTCATTAGAAACTGTAAAGATCAAATTTTTACTTATTATAGGTGTTAAATTTGAATTAATTTCATTAATCCAATTTATAGTTCCTGTTTTTGCATCAATTGAATAAAATTCATTTTTATTATTTGAGAAAAAAACAGAATTACCATCAGAAACTAATTGAGAAATTTTAAAATTATAAGTTTCATTTATTATACTGCTATTTTGAGTTGGTAATTGCCAAGTTATCAATCCTGTTGCAATGTCTACAGCGGTAATATCACCTATAGAATTACTAAATATAATCATATCTTCAATGATAATTAGTGAATATTTAGAATTAGATATTGTAAATGAATTTTCTGTTTGTAAATTCCAACATTCAGACCCATCTTTAATATCATAACATCTTAGAGTATTTTTATAATCTACTACAAAAATTTTATTTTTACTTTTTTTAATTTCTGAATTAAATGGATATGTATTATTTTTTGACCAATTCAATTCTCCTGAATTAACATTAACAGAGTAATATTTTGCAATATTATCTGCTATTATAAGGTTTTCACTATCTATAACAAAATTAAGCTTAGGATTTAATTTTTTCTCTACTTTTGAGTAATGATTTTGTTTCCATAAAACTTTCTGAGTATCATTATACCTTATGATTGATCCTTTTTTATTAAAAAATATAAGACCATCATTTAAAAAAATAGGTTTAAAATTAATTTGATTAATGTCCTCTAATTTTGAAAATTTATAATTTCCAATTTTACTAAGTGCTCCTTTATAATTTTGAGAACCATAATTATTTTTACTGTCAATAATTTTATTATTAATTTTAATATTTACTAAATCTATTTTTAATTCTTGGTTAAACTCAACTAGGTTTTTTTTTTCCTTTAAAAAAACCTTTTTTATATTAGATTGTGTATCAAAATTTTTTTTTTTATCTTTCCAAATACGTGAATCGTCATTTAAAGAACATTGGTTTAAGAAAAATAACGCTATTAAAAAAATGATTAATCTATTCACTCAAATCTCTATTCAATCTTTTCTCTGCTTGTAACCTTATATCTGAATTAGGGTTTTCTAAACTGATAATTTGATTGAAAAATTCCTTAGATTTTTGTTTCTGATCTTTCGAATAAAAATACTCTGCCATCAAATATAAAGCATGTGATTTCCAAATACTTTTGGAATTAATTAATGGATTTAAAATGATTAACAGATCACTTTCTTGCGCCTCATCAGCATTAAATAATGCTTTTTTGTAAATAACTAAATTCTTTATTTCTTCATCCAACGATATTTTTTCGATTATAACATCAAAAAAGCTATTAATTTTATTTTGATCTGAGATTAGCTTGTTATCAATAATAAAGTATAAGGATAAAGGAGAGTAAGTTGGGTCCCTTTCATTAATAATTTCTATTAATTTATTAATTGTATTATCTTTTGTATTTTCTGAATATGTTAAAATAGTTGAATTAAATTTATTTGATATTTCTTTTTTTTTATTAGTTTTATATTTATCGTAGCTATAAGCACCTATTAAAATAATAGCTAATGCTAATACTATTAAAATTAATTTATTTTTATTCTCAGCCAAGAAATTTTTTATTTTTTCATTTCTTGTGTTTGTGTTTATAATTGTAACTTCTTCATCCATAACTAAATCATATTCCTTAACACATATTGGAGAATGCCTCCATTTTTATAATATTCTAATTCATTTTTAGTATCAATTCTGCATAAAGTATTGATTTTTTTAATTTCACCTGAAACATATTTAATCTCAAGTGTAACTTTATCTGATGGTTTGATGCCTTTTTCAACATCAAGAACACTTATTAATTCTGAACCAATTAAATTCAAGTTTTTTCTATTGGCGTTATTTGTAAATTGTAACGGTAAAATTCCCATTCCTATTAAATTAGATCTATGGATACGCTCAAAGCTTTCGGCTATTACTGCTTTAATACCTAGCAGTTTTGTTCCTTTTGCAGCCCAGTCTCTTGAAGATCCTGTTCCATATTCTTTACCACCAATAACCACTAAATCAGTTCCTCTTTTTTTATACTCAACTACCGCATCATAAACAGGAAGCACTTTTTCTTCTGGATATATTTTTGTAAATCCACCTTCTGTTCCAGGTGCCATTTCATTTCTGATTCTAATGTTTGCAAATGTTCCTCTCATCATCACTTCATGATTTCCTCTTCTTGATCCATAAGAGTTATAATCTTTTGGAAGAATTTGATGTTTCATAAAATATTCTCCCGTTGGGCTATCTTTTTGAATATTTCCTGCTGGTGAAATATGGTCAGTTGTAACCATATCTCCTAAAATTAATAAAGGTCGTGCTTCTTTAATCTCTTTAAATCCTTCAGGGTGATCTGTTAGTCCATCAAAGAAAGGAGGTTTTTTTACATACGTTGATCCTTCATCCCAATTGTAAATACTACTTTCTTCAGTTTTAATTTTTTGCCATTGACTAGGTCCCTCTGAAACATTTGAATATCTTTGGATAAACATTTCAGCATTCAAAGATTGTTTTAAAGTTTCTTCTATTTCTTTATTCGATGGCCAAATATTTTTTAAGTAAACATCGTTGCCATCTTTATCTTTTCCTAAGCTGTCTTTATATAAGTCAAATTCCATATGTCCTGCTAATGCATAAGCAACAACTAATGGAGGAGATGCTAAATAATTTGCTTTAATATGGGGTGATATTCTTCCTTCGAAATTTCTATTACCAGATAAAACAGATACTGCATAAATATTTTCTTTTTGGATGGCATCCACTATATTTTCTGACAATGGGCCTGAATTACCAATACATGTTGTGCATCCATAACCCACTAAATTAAAACCTAGTTTATCTAGATAAGTATTTAATCCAGCTTTTAATAAGTAATCAGTTACTACTTGAGAGCCTGGTGCTAAAGATGTTTTAACCCAAGGTTTTGTTTCTAATCCTAATTCAACAGCCTTTTTTGCAAGTAGTCCAGCTCCAATTAAAACATTTGGATTTGAAGTGTTAGTGCAAGAAGTTATTGCAGCAATTAAAATTGAACCATCTTTTATTTCATAATCAGTATTTGAAACCTTTGAAACTGAGTGATCTTTTTTATTTGTTGTTTCCTCTAAAACTTTTTTAAATGAAGTCGGTGCATCTGTTAATATAACTTTATCTTGTGGTCTTTTTGGTCCAGAGATGGTTGGAACTACTGTAGACATATCTAGTGAGATAGTGTCAGTGAATTCTATTTCATCACTTGTCCATAAACCTTGTTCTTTTGCATAATGTTCAACAATATTAACTGTATGTTGATCTCTTCCAGAAAACTTCAAATATTTTAATGTTTCATCATCAATCGGAAAAAAACCACATGTTGCACCATACTCTGGGGCCATGTTTGCTATAGTTGCTCTATCAGCAAGAGTTAAATTTTTTAAACCTTCGCCATAAAATTCAACAAACTTTCCAACCACACCCTTATCTCTTAACATTTTAACTACAGTTAAAACTAAATCAGTTGCAGTTGTTCCTTCTGGCATTTTATTTTTAACTTCAAAACCAATAACTTCAGGGATTAACATCGAAATTGGCTGACCTAACATCCCTGCTTCAGCTTCAATTCCTCCGACACCCCATCCTAAAACTGACAATCCATTAACCATTGTAGTATGGCTATCAGTGCCAACTAAAGTATCTGGAAACAAATATTTATCTCCTTGAAAATCTTCAGACCAAACTACTTTTGATAAATATTCCAAGTTTACTTGATGACAAATTCCAGTTCCAGGTGGAACTATTCTAAAATTGTTGAATGCTTGTTGTCCCCATTTTAAAAAAGAATATCTTTCTCCATTTCTTTCAAATTCTATATCAACATTATTTTTAAAAGAATCTGATTTAGCAGATTGATCCACTTGAACAGAGTGATCAATTACAAGATCAACAGCAGACAATGGATTAATAGTATTTGGATCTTTATTTTTATCTTTTACTGCTTCTCGCATCGCAGCTAAATCAGCAACTGCTGGAATGCCTGTATAATCTTGAAGTAAAACTCTAGCTGGTCGATATGCTATTTCAGTATTTGATTTTTTTGATTTTAACCATTCTTTAATAGAGTCTATTTGTTTTTTATTGACTGAAAGATCATCTTCATATCTTAAAAGATTTTCTAAAAGAACTTTAAGAGATTTTGGTAGATTAGAAGTGCCCTCCAAACCATTTTTTTCTGCTTCTTTTAAAGAGTAGTATTTATATTCTTTATTATCAATTGAAATTTTTGTGAGTGAGTTATAAGAATTTTTTTTTCCTGGAGTCATGTTATAAATAAAAAGTTATTATGCTTAATAAAAGAAGCAGTGACATAACATAATTAAAATAATTAATAAATTTATGATTTGTCGCGTATTTCCTAAGAAATTTGCCTAAAAATGTCCAAAGGGTGATGCTAGTGATAGAAACTAATAAAGCTAAAATAATAATTTGAGTCGTGTAATTTACAAAATTTTCTCCTGGATTTATGTATGTAGAGACAACAATTATTGAAGCTATTACGGCTTTAGGATTTAAAAATTGAAAAATAAAAGTCTCTATAAACTTTACAGGATTTTTATTTTTGTTTTCTTGATTTTGTGATCCTGAAAATGAAATTTTATATGCTAAATAAATTAAAAATATTGTTCCTAAATATTTTAATATTTCTTGAATTAATGGATAAAGTTTAAAGATATTAATTAATCCTAAAGCTACACAAAGTAAAAGAAAGGGGAAACCAAAGGTAACGCCAATTATATGTGGTAGTGTTCTTTTTATCCCAAAATTGAACCCAGAGTAAAATGCAACAAAATTATTTGGTCCTGGAGTGAATGCAGCTACAATTCCGAATAATGTAATAGATAAAATTTCTGGATGCATTTATTAAGCGATTGGTAAACCATTCTCAGATTTTTGTGATGGATGAACTAAAATTACTTTACCCTCTTTATCAATTGATCCTAAAATAAGGACTTGTGAAATTACTCCAGCTATGTTTTTTTCAGCAAAGTTACACACTCCTATTACTTGCTTTCCTTTTAAATTCTCTTCGTTATAGTAATGAGTAATTTGAGCTGAAGATTGTTTTATTCCTATTTCCTCTCCAAAATCAACCTCAACGACCAATGATGGTTTTTTGGCTTTTTCATTTTTTTTAACAGAAATTACTGTGCCAACACGAATATCAACTTTGTCAAAAATATCATAGGTAATTTGTTCTTTCATATATTTAATATATAATAAAAAATAAATATGAGTACAGAAAATAATTCAGAACTTTTATTCAATAACTCTGTTAAAATTCTAACAGACTTAATAGGTTTTAAAACTATTTCGGGAGAAGACAATAGTACATTGATTGATTACTGTGATGAAATTTTAAAAAAGCTTGGCGCTACCTCTTTTAGAACATTTGATGATGATAAAAAAAGAGTAAATCTATTTGCAACTCTCAAAGCTAAAAATTCAAATAATAAAAAACCTATCATACTTTCTGGGCATACTGATGTGGTTCCAGTTTCAAAAGGTTGGAGCTCGGATCCTTTTACCGCAACAGTTAAAGGGGATAAATTATATGGAAGAGGTTCATGTGACATGAAAGGATTTATTGCATGCGCTTTAGCTTATGCTCCTATTTATTCTAAATCAAATTTAGATAGAGATATTCATTTTTCTTTTACATTTGATGAAGAAACAGCGTGTCAAGGAGCTCCTATATTAATAGAAGAATTAAAAAAAAGAGATATTAAAGATGGTATTTGTATTATTGGTGAGCCAACTAATATGAAAATTATTGATGCTCATAAAGGTTGTTATGAGTACACAACTTATTTTAAAGGCTTAGCGGGACATAGCTCAGCACCTCATAAAGGTGTAAGTGCTGTTGAATATGCATCTAGATATGTAAACAAGTTAATTGAATTAAGAGAAAAACTTAAAGAAAGGGCGCCAAAAGACTCCATTTTTGATCCACCACATTCAACACTATCAATAGGAGGAATATTTGGAGGCATAGCACACAATGTTATAGCTGATAAATGCCATGTTGATTGGGAAACGAGACCAGTAGTAAAAGAAGATGCTGTATTTTTAAATCAAGAATTAGATAAATTTACAAATGAAGTATTATTAACTGAAATGAAAAAAGTTTTTCCAAACTCTTCAATTGAAAAAAATGTTATTGGAGAGATAGTTGGTTTTGACAGAGAAGATAAATCAGAAGCTTGTGAATTAATTTCAAGTTTAACTGGAGATAATTCAAGACAAGTTGTTTCATTTGGAACTGAAGCAGGTTTGTTTCAAGAGATTGGTATTAGCACTGTTGTTTGTGGACCTGGTTCTATTGAACAAGCTCATAAAATTGATGAATTTATAGTTCTAGACGAACTTAAGAAATGTTTAAATTTGCTAGATGGAATTAAAAATAATTCTATTTCAAATTAATCATTCCAGCCGCTAACAGCCTTAACTTCTAGATATTCTTCAAGGCCTAATTTACCAGCTTCTCGACCAATTCCAGAATGCTTATAACCACCAAAAGGTGCATCTGCTGCTAAACCCGCTCCATTAATATCAACCATTCCTGACCTCAATTTTCTTGCAACACGGTTTGCTTTTTCTTGATCTTGAGTTTGGATAAAATTCAAAAGACCATATGGAGTATCATTAGCAATTTCAATTGCTTCTTCTTCTGTTTCAAAAGGGATTATTGATAAAACTGGTCCAAAAATTTCTGTTCTGGCAATTTGCATTTGATTATTTACATCTGCAAAAGCTGTTGGTTTTACAAAATATCCTTTGTCTAAACCATCTGGTTTACCTGTTCCTCCAGCAACTAGTTTTGCACCCTCATCAATTCCAACTTGGATTAAAGATTGAATCTTATCAAATTGAGTTTTTGATACAACAGGTCCAATATGATCACCCTCTTTAGTAGCAACATCAACTTTCATCGAATTAGCAAAGTTTTTTACTCTTTCAACTGTCTCATCATAAATTGATTTCTCAACTAACATTCTAGTAGGTGCATTACAGGATTGTCCTGTATTTCTAAAACATCTTAAAGCTCCTCTTTCAACGGCTTCAGCATCTGCATCCTTAAAAATAATGTTTGCTCCTTTTCCTCCAAGTTCCAAGCTTACTCTTTTAAAATCCTTTGCAGCATTTTTAGAAATTAGAGCCCCTGCTCTTGTAGAACCTGTAAATGAAACCATGTTAATATCTGGATGACTAGTTAGCGCATCTCCTGTTACTGCACCATCACCATTAACCAAATTAAATACACCTTTTGGTAATTTTATTTCATCAATCATTTCAGCTAATATCATTGAAGATAAAGGAGCAATCTCAGATGGTTTAAGCACCATTGTGCAGCCTGTTGCTATAGCTGGAATAACTTTAAGACAAACTTGATTCATTGGCCAATTCCAAGGTGTAATTAAAGCACAAACACCTTTTGGCTCATGTAAAATTTTATTATTAGGAGCGTGATCTCCTAAAATTTCTTCAAATGTGTAATCTTTTAAAACTCTAATATATGATTTTATATGACTTGCTCCCGTTCCAGCTTGTAATTGAGTAGAAAAATCAATAGGGGCTCCCATTTCTAATGAAATAGCCTTAGCCATATCGGCCCATCTTTTTTTATAAATATCATATAAGGCTTCAAGATATTTTAGTCTTTCCGCTTTTGAAGTGAATGCCCAAGTTTCAAATGCTTTTTTCGCAGCACTTACTGCATCATTAACATCTTCAACTCCACCTAAAGATATTACTGCACACTCTTCCTCTGTTGAAGGATCGATAACTTTATAATCGTTAGTTTTTTTTGGAGCAACCCACTGACCATTAATATAAAAATTTTTTTTATCTAACATTTAGAAAAATTATCCATTCTTTATGATTTTGCAAATAAATTAGTTAACTCATAAACTATAGTAGCTGCGGCTAAAGAGGTAACTTCAGCATGATCATAGGCAGGTGAAACTTCGACAACATCAGCAGAGATTAAATTTAAACCAGACAATCCTCTTAAAACATTAACCATTTCTCTAGTAGTCATTCCTGCTATTTCTGGAGTTCCAGTACCTGGTGCAAAAGCAGGATCTAATACATCTATATCTATAGATAAATATAAAGGATTATCACCTACTCTTTTTTTAATTCTTTCTGCTATTTTATCTGTTCCTTCAGTTTGAAATTCGT
Organism: uncultured Pelagibacteraceae bacterium; assembly: GCA_902591185.1. Taxonomy (GTDB): domain Bacteria; phylum Pseudomonadota; class Alphaproteobacteria; order Pelagibacterales; family Pelagibacteraceae; genus Pelagibacter. Next base: position 608 of record CACIZU010000017.1, on the reverse strand, counting down.
CACAATGAATTATTTTAAATCCAAAACTTTCATCATTTTTAATATCATCTCTACTATAAAGTGGACCTCTAATTCCAACATGCATTGAAGCATCATCTAAAAATAAACCTTCTTCTCTAGCCCTTCTAAAAGGAGTGCCATGTGTATATGGTGCTCCAAAATAAGTATCCCAAGTATCTAAATGAGCATCGAAATGAACTAAGGAAACAGGTCCGTTGTTTTTTTTATTAATGGCTCTTAACAATGGCACCGCAATTGTATGATCACCACCTAAACTAATAATACCCTCAACTTTATTTAATAAATCTGTTGCACCAGCCTCAATTTGTTTTATCGCTTCATCAATACTAAAAGGATTGCAAGCAATATCTCCAGCATCTGCTACTTGTTGTACTTTAAATGGCTCAACATCATAATCAGGATGATAATTAGTTCTTAAATGCCTCGAAGCTTGACGAATACTTTGAGGACCAAATCTCGCACCTGGTCTGTAACTTGTTCCAGCATCAAAGGGGACACCTACAATTGCAACATCACAACTTTCAACATCTCTTAATTCTGGAAGTCTTGCAAATGTAGATGGACCAGCAAATCTTGGGACTTTCATT
>CACIZU010000016.1 GCA_902591185.1 uncultured Pelagibacteraceae bacterium | reverse complement strand
TAAATATATTTCTTTTTCAGATAGAGTTTCTTTTTTATTCTTTAAATCTTCTGTAATTCTGTCTTTAAGTGTTATTGAGGATAAAAGACTAACTATTGAAGATAAGATAGTTAATAAAATAAAGTAAATATATGAAGGTATAAATATTATCATTGCAATCGCAATTATCCCCCAGCCAATAAATATACCTTTTTGAATTGTTCTTTGACTATTGAGATCTTTAATTTTTGTAAATTGAAAAAATAAAAACATTGAAAGAGCCATAGCGGCTGAAATTGCAAACCAAAGAGTAACTGTAATATCCGATGTATTTCCACCTACGAAAGTATCATCCATGGCTTTTTGCACAAAATAAACCATGAAACCCTTGTAGACAAAGTACAATACAAAAATAATTGAGGTAACTGTAGAAATAATAAAAGATATTTTAGATGAAATATTTATTTTTTTCATGCCTTCTAAAAATTTATAATACTAATAAAATTTAATTAGAAGAAAAATCAGATAAATTCTGAATAAGAGCTTCAATTTTTCCATCATTAGAATTGATAATTGATGAAAATTCCTCTTTTTGAGTTCTGGCTAAGCTTAAACCCTCGATAATTAAATCTCTAATTAATAATTTTTCTGGGTTTTTTGTATAAACTCTCCATTCAATTTTAACTTCTGGTCTAGTATCTGTGGCAACCAATGTGCTTGAAACTATTGTATAATTTTCATTTAACTTTTTCTTTGAATTTACTTCAATTTCAGGATTAGAATATTCCGCAAGTCTACTTGAAAAACTTTTTAGAAAATATTCTCTAAAAACTTTTTCGTAAGTGTTCAGCTGATCTTTATTCAAACCTTTACGGTGAGATCCTAGTGAATAAAATCCAATTCCTCTTATATCGACTGCTTCTTCTGCAATTTTCTTTAATTTTTCAACTCTTTCTTCTTTTGTAAATTTGCCACCAAGAGTTTCTGCAGCTTTACTTACTGTTGATTGAACAAAAACATCTGGTTCTATTGAAAAAGAATAACTAATATTTGTTAAAAATAATAGCGAAAATAGAAAAATAGTAAAAAATTTTTTCATTTATTTATTATTTAGATGATATTATTTTGTTTCTATTTCTTCCCAGTCACTATCATCCATAGTTTCAGTAACATTATTAGAGTTTGCAATTTTCTTTTGTCTATCTTGTAAATACAAACTTCTAACAGAAGCATAAAAATCCATTGAATTCTGTTCTAGATTTTCAAATGAGTCTAAATTTTTTGCTCTAAAGTCAATTCCAGCAGTTACTCTTGTTCCCCAGTAATCAAAATCTGAAAAATATTGAGTATCATTGGCAACAGTAACATTGTACCAAGGATCACCTCCAACAACATTGGCTAGTGAGCCAATTGTATCTCTTACTGTTGATGGTCCAAGCACAGGTAATACTAAGTAGCAACCAGGACCTATACCTAATGCCCCAAGTGTTTGCCCATAATCCTCTTTTTCATATTCTGGAAAACCCATCAATTGAGCAACATCAAATATTCCTACAATTCCAAATGTTGTGTTAATTACAAACCTCCCAGTGTTAACTCCAGCTTTTTTTAAATCACCTTGAAGAATATTGTTTGGGATAGTCGCTAGTGTTGATAAATTATCTATGGCATTACTAGTTCCAGTTCTTACTGGTGAAGGTAAAACTCTATAAATTTTTGCAACTGGTTTAAATATTACTTTATCCAATCCTTGGTTTAGAGCAAATGTTGCTCTATTTAATGGTTCAAAACAATCTTTAACTGGTTGAACTGGTTTAGCTTTTTTTGATAACTCGACTTCTCCATCTGAACCAGCAAAGGCATTATTTGATAATATAAGAGCTACTATAAGTAATTTAAAAATTTTTTTCATTTTAAGATCATTATATAATGCTTATTATAGTAATGTAAATCGAGATTTAGCTTTAAAAATGACAAAAAAATGGCCATTAAAACTCATTTAAATTATTCACCAAATTTTGATCCAATAAAAAGAAAAACTAATCAAATTAAATTTATTATTTTTCACTATACTGGAATGAAAAGCGAATCTGCAGCAATTAAAAGATTAACGAATATTAAGTCCAAAGTAAGCTGTCATTATTTGATTAAAAATAATGGTCAAATTATTAAACTTGTTCCTGATTTATATATTTCTTGGCATGCCGGAAGATCATCATGGAAAAATCATATTTCCTTAAATAATAATTCAATTGGTATTGAAATTACAAATCCCGGACATAGCTTTGGTTATAAAAAATTTTCTAAATCTCAAATATTATCTTTAATTAAATTAAGCAGATCTTTAATAAAGAAATATAAGATTAATTCAAAAAATATTCTAGGACACTCTGATATTGCACCAGAAAGAAAAAAAGATCCTGGAGAAAAGTTTCCATGGAGGCATTTATCAAAAAAAAAAATTGGTTTTTGGCACAAATTAGATCAAAAGAGATTGTTTAAAAACAGAGATTTAAAAACTGATGATTTAAAGGAAAAATTATTTTATAAAAATTTATTCAAAATCGGTTATTCAAAAAAAATTCCTAAAAATTCAAATATAAAAAAAATCAAATATATGAGAATTATTACTAAAGCTTTTCAAAGAAGATTTAGACCAGAGTTGATAAATGGTAAAATTGACCAAGAATGTTTTATTATAAGTAAAAATTTGGTAAAAAATTAAATTATTTTTCTTGAAATTTTTTAGTTTGATAATAAATTGAATTTGCCAGATAAATGATTTGTCGCTTTAATTTTTATTAAAGAGGAAAGTCCGGGCTCCACAAGGATACAGTGCCAGATAACATCTGGCGGGGGTAACCCTAGGGATAGTGCCACAGAAAATAAACCGCCATAACATGGCAAGGGTGAAAAGGTGTGGTAAGAGCACACCGGTTCTATTGGTAACAATGAACGCTGGAAAACCCCACTGGGAGCAAGACTAAGTAGAGATGACATTGTTGAAAAACTAAAAGCCATCCTTGGCTAGTCATCAGGGTTAGTTGCTTGAGCTTAAGAGTGATCTTAAGCCTAGACAAATGATAGGTTTAAATGACAGAACCCGGCTTATAGTTTATCTGGCAAAATTTTTTAACATTATAAATTTGATTAATTTAAATGTTCTCTTTTTGATTCATTATTGAGTCTATTATGTTCTAATTTTTATCTTATTCATTGTATTAAGCTCAAAAGTAAAAATTTTATTATCAAATCTAATCTGATAATAAAAAGCTAAGAACAACAGTTAAAATAGTCAAGATTCAATGTTTGACTATATATAAAATTACCCATATATTCCCATATATTCCCAATTATGGAATTTAGAAATTATAAAATATATGTTTTTATCTACTTACGAGAACAAACTGGACAAAAAAGGGAGAGTTTCTGTGCCTGCTAGTTTTAGGTCTCATTTATCAAATTTAGGATACAATGGAGTTATTTGTTACCCATCTTTTAATAATTCTTCAATTGAAGCATGTTCTCAAGATAGAATAGAAAAAATTTCATCAACAATAGATTCTCTTAATCCTTTTGAGGAAAAACGAGATTTCTTTGCAACTTCAATTTTAGCAGAAAGTACAAATTTACAATTTGATAGTGAAGGAAGAATATCTCTTTCAACAAAATTATTAAAACATGCAAAAATTAGAAACAGCATGTTATTCGTTGGGCAAGGACAAACCTTTCAAATTTGGGAACCAACAGCATTTGAAAAATTTAAGGTAACAGCAAGGAAAAAAGCAAATTTAAATAGAGCAAGCCTTAAATGGGAGCATCAACTAAACAAATAATAGAGGGATAAAAAGATGACAATTAACTTTAAAGCACCAGAAATAAGAGAATTACAACCACGATTATTAGTTCTTGGAGTAGGAGGAGCAGGAGGAAATGCAATTGATGAAATGATTGAACATAATTTACAAGGTGTAGAATTTATTGCAGTCAATACCGATGCTCAAGATTTAAAATTAAGTAAAGCAAAAACAAGAATTCAAATTGGTTTAAATTTAACAAAAGGTTTAGGTGCTGGTGCAAAACTTGACATTGGTCAAGCTGCAGCAGATGAGTCTTTAAATGATATTGTAAATACTTTGCAAGGTGCAAACATGGTATTTATTGCAGCTGGTATGGGTGGAGGAACGGGTACTGGCGCCGCTCATGTAATTGCTAGAGCGGCAAAGGAATTAAATATCTTAACAGTAGGTGTTGTTACTCTTCCATTTTTATATGAAGGTCCCTCAAGAATGAGAAGAGCACAACAAGGCTTGGAAGAATTAAGAAAGAATGTTGATACAATAATTGTTATTCCAAATCAAAATTTGTTTAAAATTGCGAATGAACAAACAACATTTGAAGAGTCATTTAATCTTTCAAACAATGTTTTAATGCATGGTGTTCAAAGTATAACTGATTTAATGGTTAGACCTGGTCTAATTAATCTTGATTTCGCTGATGTTGAAACAGTTATGGCTTCTATGGGTAAAGCAATGATGGGAACTGGAGAAGCAGAAGGTGAAGGTAGAGCTCTTAAAGCTGCTGAGATGGCTGTTAGTAATCCGTTGATTGATGACTACACTTTAAAAGGTGCAAAAGGTTTATTAGTTAATATTACTGGTGGCAAAGATCTTAAACTTTTTGAAGTCGATGAGGCAGTTAATAAGGTAAGAGCAGAAGTTGACCCTGAAGCTGAACTTATTATTGGTGCGATTACCGACTCTGAGCTTGATGGTAAAATGAGGGTTTCAATTGTTGCTACTTCACTTGATGGACAACAACCTGAAACAAAATCTGTAATTAATATGGTTCATCGTATTCATAATCGAAATCCAGGTTATTCAGACTTTTCAAACTTGACATCAACTGAATCATTTAATTTTTCTAATACAACTTCAAGTCCTATTTCTCACGGTGCCAATGCTTTAAAACTTGAAAATGAAGTTATTCAGGAACAAGAGCAAGCAACTACAGCTAATGAAGAAGTTGTGAATAGCACAAGCTTAGAAACAGAAAGCGTTGTAGAAGATAGTTCAGTTAATGAGATGGAAAAATCTTTTACCCAAGAAGCTTTAGAGTCAATGGAAACACAAAGTGTTCAAGAAGAAGTTTCAAATGATTTAAAAGAGTTTGGTGTAGATTCAAATTCACCAGACTTATTTAATTCAGAAAATGAAAATTCAAGTGCTGAAGATTTGTTATCATCAAATAATGATAACGAAGAAGATGATCTTGAGATACCAGCTTTCTTAAGAAGACAAAAAAATTAATGGTCTTCAAAGAAATAAATGGATGCCACCATAGTGCCGGAAGTAATAAAACATTATCCGGTACTGCTAAAAGAAATTATTAGCATTATTTCCCCTCGATGTGGTGGCACATTTATTGACTGTACTTTTGGTCAAGGAGGTTATTCAAAAAAAATTTTAGAATTTAAAAACACCAAAGTAATTGCTCTCGATAGAGATTTTGAGAGCAAAAAAAAAGCCAATCAAATTAAAGAAAAATATGAAGATAGATTTATTTTTAAAAATATAAAATTTAGTCAATTAAATAATTTAAAGCTTAAAAATGAAAATATTAAAGGAGTGATTTTTGATCTTGGATATTCATATACACAAATAAAGGATCCTAAAAAAGGATTATCATTTGATTCAAGTGGAAGTTTGAATATGAAGATGGGCTTAAATAATTTTTCTGCTGAAGATGTAATAAATAAACTAGATGAAAAAGAATTAGAAAAGATATTTAAATTTTTTGGAGAAGAAAAAGAGAGCAAATATATTGCTCGTAATATTATTAAAGAAAGATTAAAAAATAAAATAGACACACAAACTCTTGTTAAGATAATAGACAAAACAAAAAGAAAAAAAAACTTTAAAGTACATAGTGCCACTAAAATTTTTCAAGCGCTTAGAATTCTCGTTAATAAAGAAATTAGTGAATTAATTTCTGGTCTTATTAATGCAGCTAAAGTTTTAAAAAAAGATGGAGTATTGGCAGTTGTTACATTTCATTCACTAGAAGATAAAATTGTAAAATATTTTTTTAAAAGTCTTTCTGAAAATAAAAGTATTTCAAGATATTTTCCAGTCACAGAACAGTCTGAAATATTATTTAAATTAATTGAAAAAAAAGCAATTGTTCCTTCTGCACAAGAAGTAAAAGAAAATTTACCTTCAAGATCTGCAAAATTAAGATACGTAATTAAAAAAAAAGATTTTTATGATTTTGATACTGATATTCAAAATCAATTTAAAAATTTAATTGAAATAGAAAATTTTGGGGACAAGTTGTGAAAAAGTTTGGCTTAATATTAGTCATTTTTTTATTAATTTTATCAACTACAATAATTAAAAATTCAGCTAAAGAAATTGAAGACGAAATTTTTACATTAAAAGAAAATTTAAGAGTTTTGAACTCAGAATTTGAGAAAATTAAATTAGAACATGATTATTTAAGTTCTTCAGAAAAATTGTTGGAATATCAATCACAATATTTTGAAGATGAGTTAATACAAAAAAATATTGAAAATATAAAAGTAATTAAAATCAAAAATGCAGAAAAAAAAATTAAGGATTTGAAAATAATTAAAGAATAATGGAAAAATCTAGATCAAAAATTATTATAGAAGATTATAAAAGTAATTTTACCTATAAAAAAAATGAGACAAATTTAGATATTCAATTTAATAGAGTAGCGTTTATTTTCTTTGTTTTTTTTATTATTTATATAATTTATATAATTCATCTAGTTCATTTAGGTTCACGAAAATCTAAAATAGATAAGATAGATAATATTCCCGTTATTGATAACAAACTTTATAGAGCTGATATCACAGATATAAATGGCAATTATTTAGCTAAAACAGTTAGTTCAATTGATATAGGTATAAAAACATCCGATGTAATTGATAAAAAAAAACTTTTACTAAGTTTAAATATTATATTTCCAAATAAAGATTTTGTTGAGATTAAAAAAAAATTAAATCAAAAAAAATACTTCTACTTAGAAAAAAAAATTTCTGAGGAAAATTATGAAAAGATAATGAAACTTGGTGATAAATCTATAAAGTCTGAAGAGAGGGTTTTAAGATTATATCCTCAAAAAAATCTTTTTAGCCATATTATTGGTCAGATAGATGACGATAACAATGGCATTTCAGGATTAGAAAAATCATTTAATGAAACTTTAAGAAAATCAAAAAAACCAGTTAAACTTACTGTAGATAAAGACATACAATTTTTAATTCGTAAAGAGTTAATTAAATATCAAGAAATTTTTAGAAGCAAAGGTAGTGCAGCTATTTTAATGAATGTGAATAATGGAAATATACTATCACTTATTTCATTGCCTGATTTTAATCCAAATGAAAGGCAAAATATAACTAATGTTAATTTCATTAATAGAGTTACTAAAGGAACTTATGAGCTAGGCTCAGTTTTCAAACCATTTACATTTGCAAGTGCTTTAAATGAAGATTTGATTGAACCTGAAACTGAGTTCTTAGATTTACCAAAATCTATTAGATGTGATAAACATAGAATAGGAGAGTATGATAATAAAATTCCATCTGATTTAACGGCAGAACAAATTTTAATTAGATCAGGAAACATTGGTTCAGTTAGAATTGGACAAAAAATTGGATCAGAAAAACATAAATCTTTTTTAGAAAAAGTTGGTGTGTTAAGTCAAATTGATTTTGATATTGAAGAAGTGGCTCCACAAAAAAATTATAATTTTGGAAAGTGTAAATTAGCTACTGCATCATTCGGACACGGAGTAGCAACTACAATTCTTCAGTTAGCAAAAGGTTATGCGGTATTATCCAATGGAGGTTTTGATATTAAACCAACTTTGATTGTTGAAAACACTAAGAATAATAAAAAGGGAAATAGACTATTAAACAAAGGAGTTTCTGAACAAGTGGTTACAGCTTTAAGAAAAATTGTTAACACTGAGGAAGGCACCGCAAAATTTGCTAATGTGCCTAATTACGAAATTGGCGGCAAAACAGGAACTGCAGATCAACCAAAAGATGGTAATTATTCTGAAGCTAAGATAAATACATTTGCTTCAATATTTCCCACTTCAAATCCACAATTTGTATTTGTTTTAATGTTAGATACACCTCAAAAAGCAAAAGATTATTATTATAAATATAGACATCGAAAAGGTGGATGGAAAGGAACTTTGTATAATACAGCCGGATGGACATCAGTAGAAGTAACAGGAAAAATAATAGACAAAATTGGGCCTATTTTAGCCACAAAATATATAGAGATTAATTAATTATGCTCCTAGGGGATTACTTTCATAATATAAAAAATAATTACAAACGATTTTTTTTTTCAGGTATTTCATTTAATAGCAATCAAATTAAAAAAGGTAATATTTTTTTTGCAATTAAAGGAAATGATATAGATGGTAATAATTTTATCTCATCAGCAATCAAAAATGGCGCCAAAATCATTGTCACTGAAAAAAATGTTGATGAGGTAAAAAATGGTGTTTTATATATTAAAACAGAAAAAGTTAGAAAGTTATTAGCAGAAATTTCATTTAAAATTTATAACAAGATACCAAAAAATATTATTGCAGTAACAGGTACTAATGGAAAATCATCAATTGCAGATTTTTATTATCAAATATTAAATTTAAATAATAAAAAAGTTGCATCAATTGGAACATTAGGCGTTAAATCAAAAAATCTTAAGATAAATTTATCAAATACGACAATAGATCCAATTAAATTAAGCAAAATTTTAAATAATTTAAAAAGACAAAATATTGATAATGTAATTATGGAAGCATCTAGTCATGGTTTAGATCAAAATAGATTAGATGGGTTATCTTTTAATACTGGAATATTTACAAATTTATCTCAAGATCATTTAGATTATCATAAAAATTTAAAAAATTATTTAAAAGCAAAACTTTATTTATTTGAATATTTAATAAAAAAAAGTGGTAATGTGATAACTGATGAAGAAATACCTGAATTCAAAAAGATAAAAAAAATCACATTAAATAAGAATTTAAACATTTATTCACTATTTGATAAAAAGAATAATTTTCAATTTTTATCACATGAATTTCAAGGAGAAACGCAATTATTGAGATTTAAACATAAAAATTCAATATATAAAATTAAACTTAATTTGATAGGAAAAATTCAATTAAAAAATATATTGATGGCAATTATTGCAGCAACAAAAAGTAAGATTAATATAAAAAATATATTTAAAATTATACCAAAAATTAAATCTGTAGAGGGTAGATTTGAAAGAATTGGTAATATTAAAAATAAATCTAAAGTAATCTTAGATTATGCACACACACCAGATGCTCTAAAAACATGTCTTATAAATTTAAAAGAACAATTTCCTGGTCAAAAAATCTCTTTAGTATTTGGTTGTGGCGGAAATAGAGATCGAGATAAAAGAGCCAAAATGGGCAAAATTGCAGATATTTTTTCTGATAAAATATATCTAACTGATGATAATCCAAGATCAGAACAACCTAGTAAAATAAGAAAAGACATAAAAAAGGGTATAAAAAAACAAAAAATATTAGAATTTCCAAATAGAGCAAAGGCAATATCAGAAGCAATAAATCAATTAAGAACAGGAGAAATTTTGCTTATAGCAGGTAAAGGACATGAAATAGTTCAAGAACTTGGTAGGAGAAAAATTTTTTTTTCAGACAAAAAAATTATTCTAAATGCAATAAAAATAAAAAATTCAGCTTTATCAGGCAATTTAAAAATTAATATAGTTAAAGAATTGTCTGGAGAAAAAAAAAAAATTTCTTCCAAAATTATTTTGAAACAGGCAAGAATTAATTCTAGAGAAATAAAAAAAGATGACATTTTTTTTGCAATTAAGGGAAAAAAAAATGATGGAAATAAATTTGTAGGTGAAGCTTTTAACAAAAAAGCATCATTAGTAATAGTAAATAAAATTAATAAAAATAATAATATTAAACGTCAAATTAAAGTTAAAGATTCTTTAAAATTTTTAACACAAAGTTCTAAAATTTATAGACAAAATATAAATACAAAAATTATTGCTATCACGGGTAGTTGCGGCAAAACCACTTTAAAAGAATTATTAGGTAGCTCATTCAAAAAAATATCTAAAGTTAGCACTTCACCAAAATCATATAATAATAAATATGGTGTCCCTTTAAGTCTTTTTAATATAGATCAAAAAGATCAATATGGAATTCTAGAAGTTGGTATGAATAAAAAAGGTGAAATTGATTTTCTTTCAAAAATCATTCAACCAGATGTTAGCGTGATTACAAATATTAACTATGCACATGTTAAAAATTTTAAAAATTTAAAACAAATTGCTTTAGCTAAATCAGAAATAATCAATAATACAAAAAACAATGGTTTTATTGTTTTAAATGCTGATGATGATTTTTTTAATTTTCATATAAAGATAGCTATTAAAAAAAACATTAAGATTTTATCATTTGGTATTAAAAATAAATATTCAAATGTAAAACTTATAAGAATTAAAAAAACTGGTAAAAATTTTAAAGCAACTATTAAAATTAATAATTTAAAAACTTATTTTTTAATTTCTAATGATTTTCAAAATAATATTTTAAATATTTTAGCTACACTAACAGTGATGAGTATTTTTGTTGATATATCTAAAATAGATAAAAATATTTTTTTAAATTTTGAAATTCCTAACGGAAGAGGTGATTTTTCAATAATTAAAATCAAAAATAAAAATTTAAATTTAATTGATGAAAGTTATAATTCAAATCCATTATCTCTTAAAACTGCAATCCTTAACTATGATAAACTTGACTCAAAAAATGCAAAAAAATATTTATTATTAGGGGATATGTTAGAACTTGGAAAGCATTCCGAAAAACTTCATCAATCTATTGGAAAGATAATTAATCGAGCAAAAATAGACAAAGTGTTCGTTAAGGGAAATAAAATTTTATCTACGTTTAATTCGATTTCAAAATTAAAAAGAGGCAGAATATTAAATAATAATTCCCAAATTATTGATTTGATTAAAAATGATTTAAATAATAATGATTATCTTATGGTTAAGGCCTCAAATGCGACAGGATTCAATAAGATAGTTAATAATTTAAAAGGTTTAGAATAAATGCTTTATCAATTTTTATTAAATTTCATTGATACTTTTAGTTTTTTAAATGTCTTTAAATATATAACTTTTAGAACAGGATTATCTTTATTTACTTCATTAATAATTGTTTTGTTAATTGGAGGTCCTTTTATTAATTTTTTTTCAAATAAAAAAATATTAGATCCTATACGTGAAGATGGACCAGAAGATCATATAGTAAAAAAAATTGGCACTCCAACAATGGGAGGTGTGATTATTTTGTTTGGATTATTGGTTTCAGTTTTATGTTGGGGAGATTTATCAAATATTAATGTTCTTTTTTGCATTTATATTACAATTTCATTTGGTTTGCTAGGAGCATTTGATGATTATAAAAAAATACGAAATAATAATTCCTCAGGTATTTCATCTAAATTTAAAATATTATCACAAATTTTTTTATCAATTCTGGGTGTTAGCTTTTTTGTTTATCTTGTAGATTATCAAGAAATTACAAATCTGTACTTTCCGTTTTTTAAAAATTTAATAATTAACCTTGGTTGGTTTTTTATTCCTTTTTCAGTATTTGTAATTGTTGGTTCATCTAATGCAGTAAATTTAACAGATGGGCTTGATGGATTAGCCACAGTGCCAGTAATTTTGGTTGCAGGCTGTTTTGCATTTATAAGTTATGTAACTGGAAATATTGTTTTTTCTGATTATTTACAAATTCTTTATATCGAAGGAACAGGAGAAGTTTCAATTTTTTGTGGAGCCATTATTGGATCATGTTTAGGTTTTTTATGGTTTAACGCTCCACCAGCAAAAATTTTTATGGGTGATACAGGCTCTTTAGCTCTTGGCGGTTCTTTAGGTGCGGTAGGAATCATCACAAAGCACGAAATTGTTTTAGCAATAACAGGTGGATTATTTGTACTTGAGGCTGTTTCAGTAATGGTTCAAGTAATTTCTTTTAAGTTAACGGGTAAAAGAATTTTTAAAATGGCACCAATACACCATCATTTTGAAAAAAAGGGATGGCCAGAGTCAACAGTTGTAATTAGATTTTGGATTATTTCAATTATTCTAGCAATGATAGGTTTAGCTACTTTAAAATTAAGATAATGACAAAAAGTATAAATATTTTTTTAAGAAAAAAAATATTGATATATGGGCTCGGCAAAAGTGGAATTTCATCATACAAATTTTTAAACAATAAAGCTAAAGTATATTTATTTGATGATAATTTTAAAAAAAAAATTGACTCTAAATTAAATCAAAGACTTAATAATTTAAAAGAAATATCTAAAATTAAGTTTGATAAAATTATTGTTAGCCCAGGAATTGATATTTATAATTGCAGATTATCCAAAATTCTAAAAAAAAATTTTTCTAAAATTTATACCGATTTGGATGTATTTTATTCATTTTATAAAAATAAGAGTATTACTATTACGGGGACTAATGGAAAGTCTACTACAGCTAAAATCTTATATGAGATTTTGCTAGATCAAAAATATGACGTAAGACTAATTGGTAATATTGGAAATCCTGTATTATCTGAAAAAAAAATTACTAAAAAGACTATATTTGTAATTGAAGCTTCATCTTATCAATTAGATTATAGTAAAATATTTACTTCAAAATATGCGGTAATACTTAACATTAGCCCTGATCATATAGAAAGACACAAAAATTTAAAAAATTATATTAATGCAAAATTCAAGCTATTAGTTTCTCAATCAAATGAATCCATAGCATTTGTGAAAAAAAATGATTTATTAATAAGTAAAACTATTAATAACAATAATTTTAAACAAAAAATTATAAAAGTTGATTCATTAAAAAATAATAAAGTATTGGGCCAATTAAAAAATAAATATTTTTTATCTTTTGGTAATAAAGAAAATTTGTCTTTTATTTTAAAAATTTCAGAAATATTAAAATTAAATAATAAAAATTTACTTAGAACTTTAAATAAATTTAAAGGATTAAAATATCGACAACAAATTATTTTTGAAAATAAAAACTTAACTATAATTAATGACTCAAAATCAACTAGTTTTGCTTCTTCAGAGAATTTATTAAAAAGCTTAAATAATGTTTATTGGATTTTAGGAGGCATTCCAAAAAAGAGTGATCGATTTAAATTATCAAAAAAAAATTGTAAAAATTTTAAAGCTTTTATTTTTGGTAATAATTATAAAGAATTTAGAAAAAATTTAAAAAATAAAATGTTTGTTAAAAATTTAAAGAATTTAAAAGATATATTGAGTGAAATATTTTCAGATATAAAAAAACAAAAATTAAAAAAAAATATAATTTTCTTTAGCCCTGCTGGAGCATCGTTCGATAGTTTTAAAAATTTTGAAGATAGAGGTCTGTATTTTAATAAATTAGTTAAAAAATTTCTTAATGCAAAACGATAATTTTTTATATAAGTTTTATTATCAATGGTGGAAGAACATTGATAAACCAATTTTTCTACTCATAACTCTTTTATTTACAATTGGGCTTTTTTTTTCATTAGTTTCCACTTCATTAATTGCCTCAGACAAATTAGACACAAATAGTTACTTCTTTTTTTTTAAACATTTAATTTATATTTGTATTGGGATATTTATAATTTTTATTTTTTCTTCTATTAATACTAATCAACTATTTAAATATTCTGTTATCCTTTTTTTTATTTGTTTAATTTCATTATTTTTAGTCCCGATTATTGGTGTTGAAGTTAAAGGATCGAAAAGATGGATAGATTTGTTTTTTTTTCCAAGATTTCAACCGATTGAAATATTAAAACCATTTTTAATTATAATGTTGGCTACCATTCTTTGTAACAATAGAACTTCTAATCTCTATTTTAAATATTTATTATCAATTATTTTAATATCTACAATTTCTTTACTTTTAATTATGCAGCCAGATATTGGCCAAACACTTCTTATAGTTTTTTCCTGGGCTGTTTTAATTTTTACCTCTGGTATTAACATCCTTTTTCTTTTTGGGTTTTCTTTATTTATATTGAGCTTCCTAACATATTTAATTATCTATGTGCCTAAGTTTGGATATATTCAAGCTAGAATTTTTTCTTTTTTTAATAGAGATACAGGCACACATAATTTTCAATCTGATAAAGCGATTGAATCAATTACTAGCGGAGGTTTTTTTGGAAAAGGAATTGGTGAAGGTACATTAAAAAATAGAGTGCCAGAGGCGCATACAGATTATATTATTTCAGTAATTTCAGAAGAGTTTGGGGTTGTTGCCATAATATTAATATTATTATTGTTTTTAATATTTATTTATATGGTTTTTAAAAAAATTAATTATGAAAAGAGCGAAAAGATAAAACTAGTTTTAATTGGCTGTGCTAGCTTAATTTTAATGCAAGCAACTATTCATGTGGGTGTTAATATTAGATTGTTTCCAACTACAGGAATGACATTGCCTTTTTTGAGTTACGGAGGCTCTTCAATTGTAAGTATATCAATATTATCTGGAATAATTTTGAATTTAACAAAAAGAAAAATAAATTACTAAAGATGAAAGAGAAAATTTTAATTTCTACAGGAGGATCAGGTGGACATGTTATATTAGCAACCACGATTCATGATCATATAAAGATTAAATATGACGTCATAATTTCTACTGATTTAAGAGGCCTTAAGTATTTAGATAGTAATAATTATAAAGTTTTTGTGGTCGACACTCCTAAATTAATTAAATCAATTTTACTACCTTTTGTAATTTTAAAAGTATTTTTCTTAACCATAAAATCTTTGTTTTTATTAAAAAGAGAAAAAATTAAAATTTTAATTTCAACAGGTGGATATATGTCTTTACCATTATGTTTGGCAGCAAAAATATTAAATATTAAAATTTTTCTGCTAGAACCAAATATGGTTATTGGAAGAGCAAATAAATTTTTTTTAAATTTTTGTGAAAAGATAATATGTTATGCTAATAATATTATTGGATTTCCAAACAAATTTAAAAATAAGTTAATAATTTCAAATCCACTTATAAGAAAAAAATATTATGAAAAAAATTTTAAAGAAAATGTAAATAAAACATTCACTTTAATGATAATTGGAGGAAGTCAAGGAGCCCAAATATTTGACGAAATATTACATAAGTTAATTGTAAAAATTGCCAAGATTAATGTATTAAAAATAATACATCAAACAAATCAAAAAAATGTAAATTTTCTTAAAAATTTTTATTTAGAAAACAATATTGAAAATGTTGTTTTTAGTTTTGAACAAAATCTGAATACACTTTTAAATGAATCAGATTTATGTATTACAAGAGCAGGTGCCTCAAGTTTGGCTGAAATTGCCTTACTAAATATTCCTTTTATTGCCATCCCATTACCAACCTCAAAAGATAACCACCAACTTGAAAATGCTAATTATTATAAAAATAAAGATTGTTGTTGGATTATTAATCAAATTAATTTTGATAAACAAAAATTTGAAGATTTATTGCTAGATATATTGAAACGTAATCATGATTTTTTAAAGAAAAAAAAAAACTTAGAAAATTTAAATTATCAAAATACTTGGAATAATGTTAATCAAAATTTATTAAAAATTTTAAATGAAAATTAAATTAGCTAAATCTGAAATAATACACTTTGTAGGTATTGGTGGCATAGGTATGAGCGGTTTATCTTTAATAATGAAAGGTAAGGGATTTAAAGTTCAAGGTAGTGATATAGCTAACAATAAAAATATTGAAAGATTAAAAAAAGAAAAAATAAAGATTTCAATTGGACATAAAAAACAAAATATTAACAAAGCAACGATTATTGTTTTTTCTTCTGCAATTAAAAAAAATAATCCAGAATTAATTGAAGCCAAAAAAAAACAATTACCCGTTTACAAAAGAGGAGAAATGTTGGCGCACATAGTCTCTTTAACAAAAAACATTGTGGTAGTAGGTTCACATGGAAAAACAACCACAACTTCTTTGGTAGCTTCAATTTTTCAAGAGACCAAAATAGATCCAACTATCATTAATGGTGGGGTAATTAATTCGATCAATAACTCTGCAAAATTAGGTAATAGTGATTGGTCTATTTTGGAAGCAGATGAATCTGATGGAAGCTTTGTTTATATTCCTCCAACCTATTCAATAATCACTAATATTGATAGAGAACATATGGATTTTTATAGTTCTATGGATGAACTTAATAAGTATTTTATTAAATTTGTAAATAAAGTTCCATCTTTTGGAAAATCATTTATTTGTCTGGATGATAAAAATAATAAAAACTTAATTAAGAAGTTAAAAAATAAAAATTTTTATACCTATGGTTTAGATATAAAATCAAATTTTTGCATAAAAAATATAAAACAATTTAGAGAATATTCTGAATTTGATTTAAAGATTATTTTACCAAATAAAAAAAATAAATTAATAAAAAAGATAAAAATCCCATTATTGGGTATTCATAATATTAGAAATTCGGTTGCCGCTGCAGCATTAGCAATAACTGTTGGATTAACAGTTTCAAGTATCAAAAAAGGATTAAAAAATTTTGAGGGAGTACAAAGAAGGTTTAATAAAATTTTTACATTTAATAAAGTAGATTTTTTTGATGATTACGCACACCATCCAACAGAAATTAAAGTGGTATTAGATGGAGTAAATAATGTTTATAAAGGTTATGAAAAAGTATGTATTTTTCAGCCGCATAGAATTTCAAGATTAAAGGATTTAAAAAAAGAATTTACCCATGCTTTTAAAGATGCTGATAAATTAATTTTATTTCCAATTTATACTGCTGGTGAAAAAATTAAACTAGGTTTTAGTTATCTAAATTTTGCAAAAGAAATAATTAAAAACTCAAAAGTTAAATTATTTTTAGTAGATGATAAATTTCAATTAGTAAAATATATTAAGAATAATATATATGGAAAAAAAATAGTTGTTGGGATGGGTGCAGGAAGTATCTCAACATGGATGAGAGAGCTACCTAAATTATTATAATGAATATCAACTTAGAAGAATTATCATTAGAATTTAATAATAATGTAAAACTTGACTTTGATTTAAAAAAAAAAAATTGGTTTAATATAGGTGGCAAAACTAAAATTTATTATAAAGCTGATAATTTAAAGGAATTAATTAAATTTTTAAAAAAAATTGAAAATAAAGAGAAAATATTTATTCTTGGAGGTGGCTCAAATACTTTAATAACTGACAAAACTTATAATGGTGTTGTAATTAAGCTTTCAAGCAATTTTAATAACATTTCACTTTTATCTGATAATATAATTATTGCTGGTAGTGCTGTTAGCGATAAATCACTTTCAGAATTTGCAATGGACAATAGTTTGGGTGGATTTGAATTTCTTTCCTGTATACCTGGCACAGTAGGTGGAGGAATTAAGATGAACGCTGGCTGCTTTGGAAGAGAATTCAAAGATATTTTAGTCTCTATACAAGCAATTAATAAATTAGGACAAGTTATAACAATACCTGCAAAAGATATTGATTTTAAATATAGAGATAGCAGATTGTCTGATAATTTAATTTTTTTAAGTGCTTCATTTAAAGGCTTTAAAAAAAATTCAGATTTAATTAAAAATGAGATGGTAGTACTTAAAGAAAAAAAAGAAAAGGCACAACCTACAAAAATTAAAACTAGTGGAAGCACTTTTAAAAACCCAGTAGACCAATCAGATAAAAAAGTTTGGCAGTTAATAAAAGAGTCAGTTTCTCTTGAAAAATCTTTTGGAGATGCTTGTATTTCTAAAAAACATTGTAATTTTTTTGTAAATAAAAGAGATGCTAAATTTGATGATATGAAAAAATTAATAAATTTTGTATCTGAAAGTGTTTTAAAAAAAACAGGTGTTAAGTTAGAAACAGAGATTAAAATTTTAGAATAAATTGAAAAAAAAAATACTTATACTTTCAGGTGGAATTTCAAAGGAAAGACTAATTAGTTTAGATACCGGTTTGCAGGTTGCTAAGGTGTTAAAAAAAAATGATTACGAAATAAAAATTTCAGAACCAGACAATAATTTAGGCAAACATATTAATCAGTTTAAACCTAAAGTAATCTTTAATGCATTACATGGTCAATTTGGAGAAGATGGCTATATTCAAACTATACTTGAGAGTTTTAGAATACCATACACACATTCAGGTGTAATTGCTTCATCGATAGCAATGGATAAAGAAATTTCGAAGAAAATCTTTATAAAAAATAAAATTAATACTCCTAAGTTCATCACATACTCATTTAATAAAAAATTTTCAGACTTAATAAATGAAATAAATAAAAAACTTAAATTTCCAGTTGTTGTTAAACCTATAAATGAAGGTTCAAGTGTCAATGTTTATATCTGTACCAAAAAAAATATTAAAAAAATTTTAAATTTAATGAAAAGTTATAAAAAAATTATGATTGAAGAATTTATTGGCGGAAGAGAAATTCAAGTTGCAGTTATGGGAGATAAAAAATTAGGTGCAATTGAGCTTAAGCCAAAAAGAAAATTTTATGATTACCAAGCAAAATATAATACTAATGCCAAAACTCAACATATTATTCCAGTAGAGATGCCTAAAAATAAATTGGATGAAGTTATGAATATGGCACTCAAAGCACATAAAGTTATAGGATGCAAAGGTGTGACCAGATCAGATTTTAAATTTTATAAAAATAAATTTTACTTGCTAGAAATTAATACTCAGCCTGGAATGACCAAATTATCTCTTGTGCCCGAAATAGCAGCATATAATAAAATAAGTTTTAAAGAATTAATTGAATGGATTTTAAAAGATGCATCATCGAAAAGGTAAAAAAATTTTAATTTATTTTTTTTTATTACTTTTAGTTGGTTCAATTAATAATATTTCTTTGAATAATCTTAAATTTGAGGAAATTAAAAACATAAATGTTGTTGGACTTGAGGATAGTGACAACACAATTTTAATACAAAATCTTAAAGATTTGAATTTTGATAATATTTTTTTAATCAATAAAAATAAAATTACAAATAAAATTAATTCAAATAGTTTAGTAGAAAAATATGATGTTTTTAAAAGATACCCATCTTCTCTCGATGTTAATATTCAGAAAACTAAATTTTTTGCAAGAATAAATAGTGATGGAAAAATATTT
This sequence comes from uncultured Pelagibacteraceae bacterium, assembly GCA_902591185.1. Lineage (GTDB taxonomy): Bacteria > Pseudomonadota > Alphaproteobacteria > Pelagibacterales > Pelagibacteraceae > Pelagibacter. The sequence goes on along the minus strand of CACIZU010000016.1, from coordinate 6,151 downwards.
CTTTTGGGCTCTAATGGAAAACTTTCTAAAAATAATTTTTTAAATAATGAATTACCATTTATTTTTGGCAAGCCAAATATTGATGAGTTTTTAAATTTTAAGAATATTATTGATCAATCTAGAATTTCATATGATGAAATAAAAAATCTATATTTTTTTTCATCTAAAAGATGGGATCTAGAACTTAAAAACAATGTAACAATAAAATTATCTAGAAGATATACAAAAGAGTCTTTGGAATTAGCATTAGAATTTTTGCATAATAATGAATTTCGAGATATTAAAATGATTGATGCTAGAATCAAAAATCAAATTATTTTAAATGATTGAAGAAGTAGATTTTGAAACTTATTTTTATATTTCAAAAGATAAATTACAACTTTTTGTCCTTGATAAAAAACAATTAAGAAATTTGTACAATCAAGAGTTAAAAACAAATATAGACTTTAATTTTTTTGATTTTAATAATCTGTCAAATTTTCTTGATCAAAATATTTATAAAATTGAAAAATTAGTAGGTAATTTTATTAAAAATATTATTTTAGTAATAGAAAGTGATGATAATTTAAAAGTTAATATTTCAATTAAAAAAAAGAATTATGATAATTCTATAAATCAAAAATTCTTAGAAAATAATTTAATAGAACTTAAAGACTTATTTAGAGAAAACTATCAAGAACAAACTATTATGCATATGATTGTAAGTAATTATATTATTAATGGACAAAAATACCCTTCTTTTAAAAGTAATTTAATTAGTGACAACTTATGTTTGGAAGTAAAATTTGTTTCTATATCTAATGAATTAGTAATTTCTTTAGATAAAGTTTTAGAAAAATATCAAATAAAGATTAGTCAATATATGTGTGGAAATTATATTAAAAATTTTATTGAAAAAGATAATAATGAAATACCTCTAGTAGCTTATAAATTAAGAAATGGTTATAATGAAGATGAGGTTAATTTAGTGCCAAAAAATACAGAAAATAAAGGTTTTTTCGAGAAATTTTTTCAACTATTTAGTTAAATTTGTTTTTTACGGTAATATTTGTTGTTTTTTAAATTCCATTAAATCAAATTAAAAGTTTCATGTGTCATATTTAACTCAAAAAACAATTAAGAATAATGTTTCTTTTAGCGGCGTTGCGCTTCATAGTGGTGTAGATGTAAATATTTGCATTAAACCAGCTGAGCCTAATTTAGGAATTGTTTTTAAAAGAATAGATTTAAAAAATAATAATTTAGTTTATCCAAATTTTATGAATGTTACTAACACATCATTAAATACAACTATAGAAAATGAATTTGGTGTAAAAGTTGCAACAATTGAACATTTGATGGGAGCATTATTTGGATTAGGTATTGATAATGCAGTAATTGAAATTGATAATGAGGAAGTGCCAATATTAGATGGTTCAGCTAAAGAATTTATAGAAAAAATTATTTTATCAGGAATAAAAATAAGTGACTCACCAATTAAAATTATTAAAATAAATAAAGAGATTAAATATTCAGAAGGTGAAAGATTTATTTCAGTTCAACCATCAACTCTAAGTTTAGATATTGATTTTGAACTTAAATACAAAAATCCAATTATAGGCAATCAAAGAAACAAAGTTAAAGTTTATGAGGACGATTTAACAAATGTTTATAATTCTAGAACTTTTTGTTTATATGAAGATATTGAATTAATTAAAAAAAATGGTTTAGCAAAAGGTGGCAGTTTAGATAATGCAATCGTTGTTAAAGAAAAAGAAATATTAAATCCTGAAGGTCTTAGAAATGATAAAGAATTTGTTAATCATAAAATATTAGATTGTATTGGAGATCTTTATACCACTGGCTATAGAATTGTAGCTAGTATAAAATGTTCTCAAGGAGGTCATTATTTGACTAATCAGTTACTTAGAAAAGTATTTCAAAATAAAGAGAATTTTTCAATTTTGGAAATTAAAGAAAAGAGTCTTCCACACACTCTCATAAACAGAAATTTATTAAGATCTATAGCTTAATCATAAAGATAACTTTAAATTTAACCTTTAAAAAAGTATAAATTACAGATGAATATTTATAATTTTTTAATATTATTAATAATAGTATTTTTTTTTAATTCTTGCTCAAAAGATAATATTAAAGAATCTAAAATAAATGAAAAAAGCTTAGAGTTTCAAGTTTTAGAAGCTTACCAAGAAGGAATTAAATCATTAGAAGGTGGAGATGTTCTTTTTGCAGCAAAAAAATTTAATGAAGCAGAGATTTTATTTCCTCAATCAATATGGGCACCTAAATCTGCATTAATGGCGGCATATTCTTATTATAGTCAAGATTATTATGGTGATGCAATTTTAGAATTGGAGAGATTCATTAGAGTTTATCCTCTAAATAAGAATTTAGATTACGCTTTTTATTTATTGGGAACATCATATTATGAACAAATTGTAAGTGAAAAAAAAGATTTACAATCTATATCGAAGGCTAAGGAAAATTTTACTATTGTTGTTAATAAGTTTCCTAACACAGAATACTCGTTAGATGCTAAATTTAAAATAGATTTAATAAATGAAATCTTGGCATCAAAAGAAATGTATATTGGAAGATATTATTTTGAAAAAAAAAAATGGATAGCTTCAATTAACAGATTTAGAAATGTAGTTGATAATTATGATGAAACAATTTATGCAGAGGAAGCATTACATCGATTAGTTGAAGTATATTTTATTTTAGGACTAGAAGATGAGTCTAAAAAATATGCCAAACTTTTAGGTTATAACTATCAATCGTCGGAATGGTACAAAAGAAGTTATGTAATGTTTAACATTCTTTATAAACAAAAAGAAAAAAATACTGAAAAAAAACAAAAAAAAAGTGTAATTAAAAAAATTAAATCTCTATTGGATTGAGATGAATAAAAAAATTATAGAAGATCAATATAAAAAAAAAATAAAATTACTAAATAATTACAATAAAAACTACTATGATAAAAGTAAACCATTAGTAGATGATAAAGAATATGATGAATTAAAAAAAGAAACTTTATTATTAGAAAGAAAATATAAATTTCTTAAATCAAAAAATTCTCCATCAGAAATTATTGGCTACAAACCATCAAAAAATTTTAAAAAAGTATTGCATAGAGTGCCCATGTTGTCACTAGCCAATGCATTTAATAAAGAAGATTTATTAAATTTTGAAAAAAGAATTTTAAATTTTATTTCTGAAAAAGAAAATTTTAAAATTTCTTATAGCGCTGAGCCAAAAATAGATGGTATTTCAGCTTCTTTAATTTACAAAGATGGGAAATTTGTGCAGGGTTTGTCAAGAGGTGATGGTAAAGAGGGTGAGGATATAACACTAAACTTATCAACAATTAGAGATATTCCAAAAAAAATCATTAATAAAAATTTCCCGAAAGAAATAGACATAAGAGGAGAAGTTTTTATTCAAAATAGTGATTTTATCAATCTTAAAGAAAAATTTGCAAACCCAAGAAATGCAGCATCAGGTTCTTTAAGACAAAAAAATCCTGAAGACACTAAAAAAATACCTTTAAAATTTATTGCTTATACGTTTGGTTTTGAAAATGGTTTGAATATAAAAAATCAATTTGAATATTTAAAAAAATTAAGTGAATGGGGATTTAGAACCAACCCACTTAATAAACTAATTACTGATGTAAAAAATTTATTAATTAATTATAATGAAATAGAAAAAAAAAAGTCAGAGTTGGATTTTGATATAGATGGTATTGTTTATAAGATTAATGACTTTAATCTTCAAAACAGACTAGGTAATGTTGCTAATGCTCCAAGATGGGCAATAGCACATAAATTTTCATCAAATAAAGCAATTTCAAAAATCACAAATATAGAAATTCAAATTGGAAGGACAGGAGCCCTAACCCCTGTTGCACAGATAAAACCTGTAAATATAGGAGGTGTGTTAGTTTCCAATGCTACTCTGCATAATGAAGATGAAATTAATAGGAAAGATATAAGAATTAGAGATACAGTTACGGTTGAGAGAGCTGGCGATGTAATACCCCACATTCTATCTGTAGATTTAAAAAAAAGATCTAAACATAGTCTAAAATTTATATTTCCAAAAAATTGTCCATCATGTGGTTCAAAAACAATTAAAGAATTTAATGTAATAACTAAGAAAAAAGATGCTGTAAGAAGATGTGCTAGTGAAGGCTATGAATGTGAAAAAATAGCAATAGAAAAAATTAAACATTTTGTATCTAAAGATGCTTTTAATATAGAAGGATTTGGAAAAAAAATAGTAGAAAATTTTTGGAAACTAAAATTAATAAAACTACCACAAGATATTTTCAAACTTGATTTTAAAAAAATAGAGTCTTTAGAAGGTTGGGGAAAACAATCAGTTGAAAATTTAAGATATTCAGTAAATGAAAAAAAAAAAATTTCTTTAGAAAGATTTATTTATTCATTAGGCATTAGACATATCGGCCTAGAAAATGCGAAACTTCTTTCAAAATACTTTAAATCTTTTTTAAATTTTAAATCAATATCTCAGAACAATAAATATGATGAGTTATTAAATATCGATGGTATTGGAGAAACCCAAGTGAATTCTGTTAAAAATTTTTTTTCTAATAAAATTAACATAGAAGTATTAAATGAGTTACAAAAAATAATAATTATTAAAAATGCGTTAGTTGAAAAAAAAAATGGATTATTAAAAAATCAAACATTTATGTTAACAGGTAAACTCAATGGTATTAGTAGAGCTGAAGCTAAGTCTTTGATTGAAAATAATTCTGGAACTACAATTAGTAGTGTTTCAAAAAAATTGAATTATTTGATTATTGGTGAAAAACCAACAAAAAGAAAAATTGAAACAGCTAAAGAACTCAAGGTTACAATTATAGATCAAAGTCAATTTTTAAGAATGCTGGATAAAACTAGCTAGCCATTTACGTTCTTTTAAATTTAAAAACTTAGATATTTTAGAATAAACATTAATATGATATTTAAATAAATAGTTTTTTTCCAAAGAAGTTAATTGTTTATTATTGATTAATTCTTTTTCAATTGGAACAAGTGTTAAATTTTCAAAAAAAATATTTTTATTATTTTTTTTTACAAATACTAAATTTTCAATACGTATACCAAAACTATCTTTTTTATAATAACCTGGCTCATTACTTAAAATCATACCTTCTTTTATTTTAACTTTATTAAATTTTGATATTGATTGTGGTCCCTCGTGAACATTAAGGAAAAAGCCTACTCCATGACCAGTACCATGAGAATAATCTAAATTGCTCTTTTTTAGAAATTTTCTTGCTCTAGTATCAATTTTTTTACCAATATTATCTTTCTTTAAATTGGTATTTGCTACAGCAATATGACCTTTTAGGACTTTAGTGAAAATATCTTTTATGTTTTTTTTGGGCTTTGAAAAACAAATTGTTCTTGTCACATCTGTTGTGCCATATTTGTACTGACCACCAGAGTCACATAAAAAAATGTCTTTTTTATTGATCAATTTACAGTTTTCTTTTTTGGCCCGGTAATGAACTATTGCACCATTTTTTCCAGAACCTGCAATAGTATCAAAGCTTGGATACAAATAACTTTTATTCATCTTCCTAAATTTTTCTAATTTAATCTGGGCTTGTACTTCGGAGATTTGTTTTTTATTAATATTTTGTATCCAATATATGAATTTTGTTAAAGCTGCACCATCTAAAATATGTGCATCAATCATATTTTTTATCTCAGTTTTATTTTTAATTGCTTTTAAAAGATATATTGGATCTTCTTTTTTTTTTATTTTAAATTTAGATTTAATAATATTTTCAAAATAAATTGAGCATGATTTGTTATCTACTATAAAATTATTACCTTTTAATTGAAGGATCTTATCTGGCAAATCATTAATATCAATTAGTTCATTTAATCTAATTATTTTTTTTTTAATAAGTTTTTTAGCTTTTTGAATTTTACTGATTAAAAATATTTTTTTTGTTTTGCTTATAATTAACCTTGAATTTGGAACTGGACTGTTTGGACTATCTTTACCCCTTATGTTTAAAATCCAAGCTACATTCTCAGGAGCACTCACAAACAGATAATCAGATTTATTTTTTTTAAGGTATTTAGAAATTTTATTAAGTTTTGAATTA
>CACIZU010000015.1 GCA_902591185.1 uncultured Pelagibacteraceae bacterium | reverse complement strand
GATTAATCTAATTTAACACCAATATATCTTCTTTGATTTTGGGTATTGTATATGGCTAACAGTATTGTTTTTTGATTGGATTTTAAAATATTTTTCACAATCTTTTCTAAATCACTAGCTCTTCTTATTTTTGTCTTTTGTGCTTCAACTATAATACTATCAACGCTTATTGAATTACGCAAAGGACTTGAATTCAATATTTTAGTTACTACTAATCCTGTTGTTTGATTTGGAAGTTTTCTTGTTTTAATATCTTCTTTTGTCAATTTCCTTACTGTGATTTTTAAATCCTCTATTATAAAATCTTTTAGAGATTCAGATTTTTTTTCACTTACTTTAAAATCATCTGCGGTTTCTAATCTTCCTAAAAGAACATTTTTAATTAATTCTTTTTTATTTCTCCAAACTTTAACTTTAACAGTTGTGCCAACTTTTGTTTTCGCAACAATTATTGGTAATTCTTTCATTTGATTAATTTTAACACCATCAAATTCTAGTATTATATCGCCTGCTTTAATACCTGCTTTATCTGATGGACTATTTTCTGCAACACTTGCAACTAAAGCTCCTCTTGGTTTATCTAATTTTTCAACATCTGCAATTTCTTGAGTTACATCTTGAATTCTAACTCCAAGCCAACCTCTTTTAGTTTCACCAAACTCAATTAATTGATCAATTATAGTTTTTGCACTATTTGATGGAATAGAAAAACCTATTCCAATTGATCCATTTCTTCCGAGAATTGCTGTATTAATCCCAATGACATCACCACTCATATCAAATAAAGGTCCTCCTGAATTTCCTGAGTTTATTGAAGCATCAGTTTGAATAAAGTCTTCATATCTTGATAAGCCAATTGATCTATTTCTTGCTGATATAATTCCTGATGTAACTGTTCCTCCTAAACCAAAAGGATTTCCAATAGCTATCACCCAATCACCTATTCTTGCTTTATCAGAATCGCCAAAAGCAACTGGTGTAAATTTTTCATCTGTTTCAAGTTGTAATACAGCTATATCCATCAACGGATCTGCTCCAAGCACTTTTGCTTTAAATTCTTTAGCTCCATTTACTCTAACAACGATATCTTCAGCGTCTTGGATTACATGATTATTTGTGACAACTATTCCTTTTTCATCAATAATAAAACCTGAGCCAAGTGCTGCAGATTTTCTTTCTTGTGGAGCGCCAAATTCTTTAAACATATCTTCAAATGGTGAGCCAGGAGGAAACTGAAATGGAAAAGGGTTTGTGTTTGTTACAACTGTTTGAGTAGTTGAGATATTTACCACTGATGGCATCAATCTTTCAGCAAGATCCGCAAATGAAGCTGGGACTGTTTTTGAGTTTGATTGAATTGATAAACTAAAGGTTAAAACTAATGTAACCAATATTATCTTAATTTTATTCATACTAATTCTTTATATAATAAATAATTATAAAGCCTAAAACTGCAAAAATTAGCCCGCCTGATCTTAATTGACTGTCTTTTATTAGTTCTAATTTTTTTAACATACTTTTCATTTTTGATGGAAATAAGGCGTATAGAATTCCTTCAATAAAAAGCAAAAGACCAAATGCTATGATCAGCTCTTTCATAAAATAATATTATTGTGATTTAGGTTTTATATTTCCAAAAAATTTAAAAAATTCACTATCTGGTGACAAAATTAATGAAGTATCTCCACCAATTAAAGCTGTCTCATATGCTTGCATTGCTCTATAAAATGCAAAAAATTCAGGGTCTCTTCCAAACGCTTCAGCAAAGATTTTATTTCTTTGACCATCACCTTCCCCTTTCATAATTTCAGAATCTTTATTGGCATTTGCTAAAATTACTGAAACTTCTTTATCAGCAGTTGAGGTAATTGTTACTGCCATTTCTGCACCTCTTGCTCTAAATTCTTTAGCTTCTCTTTCTCTTTCAGTCTGCATTCTTCTGTAAATTGCTTCACTATTTGCTTGAGGAAGATCGGCTCTTTTAATTCTAACATCTACAATTTTAATTCCAAAATTTTCAGCCTCAGTATTTACACCCTCTTGAATTAATGTCATTTGCTTTGTTCTATCTTTAGATAATAAAGTTTGTAATTCTTGTTGACCTAAGACATTTCTAATTCTTGAGTTAATAATCGTTGATAATCTTGATCTAGCAACTCTTTCATTACCAACTGAAATATAGAATTTTAATGGATCTACAATTTTAAATCTTGCAAAAGCATCAACGATTAATCTTTTTTGATCTGATGCAATCACTTCTTCGGGTGGTGTATCTAGATTTAATATTCTTTTATCTAAGTAAACAACATTTTGAATAAATGGAATTTTAAAATTTAACCCAGGTTCTACAATAATTCTTTTAGGGTCACCAAATTGTAAAACTATGGCTTGATTAACTTCTTTAATAATAAATACTGAAAAGAAAACTAAAGCACCCAATACTGCTATAATAGGTAATAAAATTTTTTGTGTTTTCATTTAATTATTCGCTTTCTTTTTTCCTAATTCAGGTAAAGGTAAATAAGGTACTACTCCTGAACCGGCATTTTTTTCAATAATTACTTTATCTATATCGGCTAGTACTTTTTCCATTGTCTCAAGGTACATTCTTTCTTGAGTCACTTCTTTGGCTTTAGCGTACTCATCGTAAATAGATATAAATCTACTCGCTTCACCTTGTGATGCAGCAACTACTTTTTGTTTATAAGCTTCTGCTGCCTGCATAATCTTTGCAGCTTCCCCTCTAGCTCTTGGGATAACATCATTTGCATAAGCTTCTGCCTCGTTTTTAGATCTTTCCATATCAGCTCTCGCTGCTTGAACATCTCTAAAAGCATCAATAACCTGATCTGGTGGATCGGCTTTTTGAGTTTGTACTTGTGTAATTTGAATTCCACTTTGATACTCATCTAAAATAGATTGAATAATTTCTTGAGTTTCAATTTCAATTTTAGCTCTTCCTTCAGTTAAAATTGGTTGAATATCACTTTTTGCAATTACTTCTCTCATAGCTGTTTCTGCTGCAGCTTTTACAGTTCCTTCAGGATCTTGAATTTGGAATAAGAATTTACCAGCATCTTTAATTACCCAGAACACAGAAAAGTCTATATTAACAATATTTTCATCACCTGTTAACATTAAACTCTCTTGAGGAACATCAGCCACTCCTCCACCTGAAGAAAAACCACTGTCTCTCTCGGATCTAAAACCAATATCCATTCTATTAACTTTTGTAACTTTTGGAGTTTGAACTGTCTCAACAGGAAAAGGGATATGATAATTAAGTCCAGGTTGAGTAGTTTTGATAAATTTACCAAATCTTAAAACTACACCCTGCTCATCAGGTAGCACTCTATATAATCCGCTTGCTAGCCATACAAAAGCTAAAATTATTAAAATTAGGCCTATTGGTTTTCCACCTGATTTACTGCCACCAGGTAAAAACTTATTAATTTTATTTTGAATATCTCTTATAATCGCATCTATGTCAGGTGGTGTAGGTCCTTTACCTGAGCCATTTCCTCCTCCAGGAGGTGATCCCCACGGACTACCGCCTCTGCCTTTAAAATCATCTGACATATGTCAAAGTATATAGTGTCTTTATGACAAAAAACAAGTAATGATAAAAATATGACTGATAAAAAGCCAGAACTTAGTGACGCAATGAAAAAGAAGCTGGAGCCAAAAAAATTCACTAAAAATCCCATTTTGGGAACTAAATTTACTATAGCAATTTCAAGTGCAAAAGGTGGTGTTGGTAAATCTACCTTTGCAACGAATCTTGCCTTGGCTCTAAAACAAATCGGATGCAAAGTTGGTTTATTGGATGCTGATATTTATGGTCCTTCAATTCCAAAGATGTTTGATATTAATGAAAAACCGAAAAGTGATGGTCAAAAATTAGAACCAATAACAAAGTATGATATTCAATGCATGTCAATTGGTTTTTTAGCAGATCAACAAACACCCATGATTTGGCGTGGTCCTATGGTGACTAGTGCAATTAAAACTTTTACTCAAAAAGTAAACTGGAAAGATTTAGATTTTATTATAGTTGATATGCCTCCAGGAACTGGTGATACACAATTAACTTTTTCACAAGAAATTAAAATGGATGGTGCGATAATTGTTTCAACACCACAAGAAGTTGCCCTTTTAGATGTAAAAAGAGGAATTAAAATGTTTGATAAGCTTGGGGTTAAAATTCTAGGCCTAGTAGACAATATGAGTTTTTTTACTGGAGATGATGGAAAGAAATACAAAATTTTTGGTGAAGGTGGAGTTAAAAAAACTGCAGAAGAATTTGAAAAAGAATTTTTAGGAGAAATACCAATAAACCCTGAAGTTGGAAAATGTGGTGATGAAGGAAAGCCAATAGTTAAAACCAACCCTGATCACGAAATATCAAAAATATATTTAAATTTTGCTAAAAAAATTAAGTTAACTTATTTTCAAGATTAAAATAAACATTAACAAATATTATTTTAGTATTGGTTCAAAATCTCTATATGTATCTGATTCATAATCATTACCACCCCTTAAACCTGTAGAAAAAACTATAAATTCACTTTTTTCTAAACACTCTAAAGCATGAATTTCCATAGGCTCTGTTGTAACCATATGTCCTTCAGGAACATCTATTACATTAACAGGTGCATTAACATCTTGCTCTCTATACCAATATCTCAAAGATCCTTTGGTCATAAAAATATGTTGAGTAGTTAATTTGTGATAGTGATTGCCTCTTATAATTCTGCCTTTGTCTAATGTTTTAATAATTGCAACGTGCTCAATATTCGCTTTATAAAATATGTCAGCAATACTTCCTCTTTCATCAGTAAATGCAGTTTTTATTTTTTTAATTTTCATAAGGGTTTTGCTCCACATAATTAGGGTTGATTTCATGTATAATTTTTTTTAAATTTTCAGACACATTCCATGCCGTAAAAATTATATTAGGATTTTTGAAATTTTTTATAATTTCGTCTGATACAATAGGTATGCGTGTAAGAGGTGTATATTTACCAATTTTTATTGGAGATGCATCTGTTATGCAATCTACCAGTTTGTTATCTAATCCATAAAAATTTAAAAAAGTATTAGCTTTAGCTGCTGCACCAATGCAAATTAAAGAAGAAGAGTTAATCAAGCTTTTATATATTTTTTCCATAAATATATTTTTTTTATAATTCAGATTCTGCATAAATTCTTTATAAAATAACGGTGAGAACAGACCTAATTTAGTTTCCTCATAAATAAATTTCTTTGTTTTTTCAAGGCCTTTATCATTTTTATCTTTTGATATAATAAATCTAATCGATCCACCATGATATTCTGACAATTGAATATTTGAAATATTCATATTGTTTAAAGAAACAATCTTTTCAATAGCTTTAGCAGTTAAGTAGGTAACATGTTCATGATAAACTTGATCAAATTTGCCTGAACTTATTGAATTAAGCCAATAAGGACTTTCAAAAACAAAAAATCCTTTATCTTTAAGTAAATAACAGGCAGCTTTAAAAAAACTTTGAGGATTATCAGCATGATTAAAAACATTATTTGCAATAATAAGATCAAATTTTCCAAATTCACTTAAAATATTTTTTGCAAATTTATAATCAAAAATACCAAGCTTACTATTTACTCCATTTTTTAATGCGAGCTCATTCATTGATGGTGAGGCATCAATTCCTAAAACATTATGACCAAAGTTTTTTAGTAAACTCAATAAATATCCATCATTCGAACCTATCTCTAATATTTTTAGTTTTGATTCTTCTGAGAATAGTTTTTGAATTTCTTTACTATAATTAGACCAATAATTTTTTGAATAATTAGAATTAGAAGATGTGTACGAATATTCATGATCTTGATAGCGTTCTTCAGGAACTGTTTCACAACTAAGCTGAATATTTCCACAACTTTCACATAATTGCACAATTAGTGGATAAACTTTTTCAGATAAATGAATCTTGGATTTTGAAATAAAAGTATCTGCAAATGGATGCATCCCTAAATCCATAATATCTACAATATTAATATCATTACAAATTAAACAATTTTTTCTAAACATCTAATTAAGTTCTAAAAATTTAAGCATTTAATTTATATTTTAAATTTTTTTATAATTTTCTTTGCAATTTTATCTAAATTTTCCGATGTTTTGTCTTTATCCTTTAAGTTTAATAATCTTAAAACTTTCGATCTCATTCTACTTTTCATTGCCGGAGGATTTATAACATAAAAATTTATTTTTGATCCTCTAAAAAGTTCTTTAGCACTAGCTTGCATATTATTTAATGCTGTTTTGGTAGCCGCATAAAGTATATAATTTTTTCTAGGTTGGTTATAAGAACTCGAGCCAATACAGATAATTTTAACTTTACATTCTTTATTTTTTAAAAAATATTTAATTAAAAGCCAAGCAGGATAAAGATTAGACTTTGTAATTAAATCAAAATCACCTTTATTAGTATCAAAATAACCAATGCAATTAATAATTACATCAGGATTGATTTTTTTTAAAAAAAGAAAAAGTTTTTTTTGAGAGTTAAGATTTAGAAAATTAATATCTTTTTTTTCAAGTTTATAAATTTTATTATTACCTTTATCAATATTCTTATATAATGATTTTGCCAAATCTCCTTTGGCCCCTAATATTAAAATATTTTTCATTTTTTTATAAATTTAATAGTAAGTTTTGCTATTAAATTTAAATCAGTTTATCTTTAAGGTCAAAAGCAATCATTAATTCGTTCCATTCTCTTTTAGATAGGCCTGAATTTTCTACATTAACTTCCTCGTCTCTAATAAGCTTTTGAATAATTACTTTTCCTTTTGCAGAAACTTCTGTACCTCCAACTCGATAATCCATAAATGCATCATAAGTTATTGGAACCCATTTTTTAACTGTATCTAACATAATATCTGCATAAATTCTTATTTCATATTGAGCATGACTATCAGCTCTAAGTCTTAAAAAATTCATTAAGTTTAATAAATCTGTTTTCCAATACCACTGCGTATATGTATTCAAGGTTAAATTCATTCTAGCAAGTTCTCTGGCTAAACCTTTCTTGTCTTCATTTATAGTTGATCCATCAAATCTTTCATTTAGCATTGTTTCATAATTATCATAAGTTCTTTCAGCATCACTTTTGAGAAGTTCTAAAACTTCTTGTGCCTGCTTGCCTTCCAAAACATTTCCTCTACCTTGTCTGTTACTAGTAGATTGAGCAGCAAGATTTTCTAGTGATGGTAAATAAAATTCTTTGTCTAAAATTGAATATCTTGCAGAGTATTCATTTACATTTGCTGTTCTATGTCTAATCCATTGTCTTGCTATAAAAATAGGTAGTTTGACATGATATTTTATTTCACACATTTCAAATGGAGTACTGTGCCAGTGTCTCATCAAATATTTAATTAAACCTTTATCAGTTGAAACTTGTTTAGTTCCTTTTCCATATGAAACTCTGGCAGATTGAACTATGGATGAATCATCGCCCATATAATCGACAACTCTTACAAAACCATGGTCTAAAGCTGGAATTGCTTCATATAAAATTTTTTCAAGTTCAGGAGCTGTAACCCTTTTTGTTTGATTGCTCTGGGATTGTTGATTTTTTATTTCTTCTGATTGTTCTTTAGTTAATTTCATGATTATTATTGAATCTATTTCAGTTACTTTTATATTAATAATACAGTTTTTCCAACTTTGACAGAGTAAGTTGTTAATAAAGAAATATAATACTTAAAATAATTATCTTTAAGAATTATATTTACAACTTGTGAGAGTTGTTAATTTATAATAATGAATATACTTTCAGTAATTTAATTACTTTTTTTAATAATGAAATTAGACTTAGACAACTAATGGCATCAATTACTTTTTTAAATCATGCAAGCTTTATAATTAAAAGTAAAAACATCCAAATTCTTAATGATCCTTATTTATTTGGAACTGCTTTTAATAATGGATGGAGCCTTTTAACTGAGTCAGATTATAAAATTCATTTAAATCAGATTACACATATTTACTTTTCCCATGAGCACCCTGACCATTTTTCAGTACCTTTTTTGAAAAGTATTGATGAGAGCAGAAGAGAAAAAATAACTATAATTTATCAAGAAACATTTGATAAGAGGGTTAAAAATTTTTGTGAAAATCTGGGATATAAATTTAAAGAACTAAAAAATCTAGTAGAAGAAAGAATTGATGAAAATCTTTTTATTACTTTAGGTAAAGTACCTTTTTATGATAGCTGGATAAACTACAGACTAGATAACAAAAATATTCTTAACGTGAATGATTGTATTCTTGAAGACCCGTCTATTTTGAACAAAATAAAAAAAAAAATAAAAAATATTCATACTCTTTTTACCCAATTTTCATATGCAACACACATTCCTATTGAAAATCAAGAAAAAGAAGCTTTGAAATGTTTAAATAGCATAAAATTTCAAGATGATATTTTAAAACCTAAAAATATTATTCCATTTGCATCTTTTATATATTTTTCACATGAACAAAACAAATTCATGAATAAAAATATGAATACAATTTCTGATGTAAATGATTTTATATTTAAAAACTGCTCAGCAAAATCAATTATATTAACGCCCAACGAGACATGGAATTTGATTGAAAAAAATAATGAACAATCATTAAAATTTTGGAAAAATATTTACGAAAATATTGATAATCTAAAATATCAATCAAATATTAGAATATTTGATACTCAAGAATTAATTATCAAAAGTAAAAAGTATATAAAAAGAATAAATGATAGAAATAATCAGTTTTTAATTCAATTACTGATAAGAATAAAATTTTTTACAAAAATAAATATTTTTGCTCATGATTTAAATAAATTTTTTACATTTGACTTAATAAATGGCCTGATAGAAGTAGATAAAAAATTCAACGAAACAGATTGTATTAAACTTGATAGCGATTCACTTTCTTTTGTTTTTGATTATGATTATGGTTTAGATACTTTACTTGTAAGCGCAAGATTCAAAGTCTCAAATGAATATAAGCAAAAAATTATCAGGTGTTTTTTAATAGGTTCTTTGAATAATACAGGAAGATTTATAAAGTTTACAAATTTTCATAAATACTTAAATTTTGACTTTATTAAAAAATCTCTTCAACTTATAGAATTAAAAAATAAATATTAATGAAAAAAAAATTTTTGATCTGCGTTATATTTTATAATGAAAAAAAAAACATGACTAAAACTATCAACCAATTAAAATCAGTAAAATATGATATTCTATATATTAACGATGGATCAACTGACAGTAACTACAATTATCTCAAAAAAGATAAAAAGAATAAAGTTATAACTCATAAATATAACTTAGGTTATGGTGCAGCAGTTAAAAGTGCTAGTAAATATGCTAAAAAAAAAGGTTATAAGTTTTTTGGAGTTTTTCCTGGAGACAATCAAAGAAAAATTAAAGATTTGATTAAACTTTTTCGTTTGATAGAAAATTTTTCAAAAAAATTTGCTTATATATCTGGATCGAAATTTCACTTATTAAAAAATATACCTTTACATAGAAAATTTGGGAATGTGTTTTTTAGTATAATATCAAAATGTTGGGGCAATAATACTAAAGATATTCTTTCAGGTTTCAAAGTTTACAATACTTCTCAGACTTACAAAATTATACAATCAGCTCCAGATAATTATTCTTTTGATCTTTTTGTAAATTTATATACCAATATGATGAAAAAAAAACATTTTGAAATCAATGTAAATTGTAATTACAAAAATCAGTCATCAAAAATGAGGAATTTATTTTTAATTTTTTTCCATATGTTAAGAACAATATTTATTACCCTAATTACTAAAAATGCCAAATAATCTATCTTTTAATAAAAATAAAAGTGTTGAGAATTTCTACACTCTAATTCAAAAACAAATTTTAAAAGAGATAGTAAAATCCAAAAAACAACCCAATTCACATGATGATTTTGAAGAGTGGATTAAAATTAATAAGAGAAAATATTTTAAAAAAAAATGCAAAATTTTAGAAATTGGCCCAGGTTTTACTGGTAATTGGTTAAAAATTTTAAAAAAAAATAATTTTCAAAATTTATATGCCCTAGATATTAATACAGAAACCGTAAAAGAATTAAAAAAACTAAAATTTATAAATGTTAAACATGGGAGTATTTTAAATTTACCTTATAAAGACAATTATTTTGATTTTGTTATATGCTATGGAGTGATTCACCACACAAGTAATCCCCTAAAAGCCTTTAATGAAGTTTTTAGAGTTACCAAAAAAAATGGATATTCTTATATAGGGTTATATTTATTTAGAAATAGTGTTTTTGAATACATTGTTAGAATATGGAGAATAATTGGGAAATATACGTCTTATAAAATTGTACACAAATTAGTAAAAAATGTTTCATCTTTAAATAGATTTTTTTTAGATCATACTTATGTACCTATACTAAATTTATATAATTCAAATGAAGTGGAACAAATTTTTAAAAAAAAAAAATTTACAATAGTTGAAGATAAAGCAAATAATTTTGATTTTTTTCAAAGAATACCACTAATTGGTAAAATAATGACAGGATCTGGATTGTTAAGATATTATTTTGTAAAAAAAAATTAAAAAAAATAATTTTTTAATATTTTGAATATATTGTGATTAAGAATCTGCTTTTCTTTAATTTTAATATTATTTGAAGTATAAAACAACTCTCCTTTAGGAATATGAACACCAGATGTTTTAATAAAAGTCATTTCATCCCAAAACTTTTCGTCTATATGATATATTTTCTTTTTAAAATTATTTTTATTAATTTTAATATTATTTTTAAAAAATTGTAAAATTTCTCTTTTACTTAAATTTTTTAATTTAATTAATTTTTTTTTTACTTTTGCTCTTAAAATAATTTTATAAAAAAGTTTATTTTGACTGAGCTTTTCAACATAAAAAAATTTAAATTCTAAAAATTTAAAATCACTTAATACTTTGTGAGCTGTTAACAAGTGATCTTTTTTTTTAAAAGTCAAAATCCCACCATTAGTCATATTTTGATCTAAATTTTTTATCTTCAAACCTAAAGATCTTAAAAATAAGTAGGGATTTTGAGGTCTCAAACTGTATTCAGTTTTTATTTTTTTTTGTGTAAATGAATTAAAAAGTATAGTGTCGTCGTGAAAACTGGCTAAATAATTTATTCTTTTAAAAATTTTTTCTGCAAATAAAAAAAATATTTTATCATTTTTATCATTCCAATTATTATGTTGAAAATGGGCAAAAGAATTAAAAAAAATCATACAAAATTTTGAATTATTTTTTTTAATTAAACTTTCAAATTTTAAAAATGAGATCAAGTCAAAAATGAAAAACAAAATATAATTTCTTAACTTATGATTAAAAAAAATTTTTGTAAAAAAAATAAAATTTGAAAGAAAATAAAATAATATTTTTGAAAAAAATAATTTTCTTAATGTATTTAATAATTTTTTTATAAATTTAAAATTATAGAAATCAGTATAATTCGCCCCGTAATATTTTGCTAAATTCAATAAATAATTCAAACTTTTTGGATGAGCAATTGCTTTATGATTCCATGGATCGGGAAAATATAATTTCAAATTTTTATTTGGCTTATATAAAGAATTCATAGGCCCCCATACAGAGCAAGTAATTTCTTTACTGGCTAAAATATCCCAGATTTGATTTTCAACTTTCGTAATAGTTTGTCCTGATTTGAAAATATTATGATTATTCGAAGGTTTGCCTAGTGAGATAGATACAGACTGAACCCATGGATCAAGATTCTTATCTTGAATTTTATCTTTAGTTAAAGTTTTAATTTTTTTTTTTTTCTTAAAAAAAAAATTAATATTTTGACACTTAAATTTTTTAGCTCCTTTTTTTAAATATTGAAAGTTAATTTCATTAATATTTAAAACTAGTAGTTTTTTTTCATTTTTTGTTATACTCATGAAGTATTAGTACAATGTATTATAATAATAAATTTTTACACTCTCCAGCTGGAAAAATTAACAAAAAATTGTTAAATCAAATTAAAATTGATATCAAGACATTTATTAACTCAAATCAAGATAACATAGGAATTTTAGCTAGACATAAACCACATTTATTAATTCCCTCTATTTTTAATCTTAGTTTAGACGAAGAAATAAAAAAAAATGTTGACAACTTCCTTGGTGAAAAATCTGTAATGTGGTTTTCTGTTTTTTTTATTAAAAAAAAAAGATCCCAACAATATATTCCTTGGCATTATGATCAATATTATTGGTCTTATAAACTTAAAAAAGGTTGTACTTTGTGGCTTGCAATAAATGATATTGAGGAAAATATGGGTCCTATGGAGTTTGCATTTGAAGAAGTTGATACCAACATAAAACAGGAAATCAGTAATGATCCTCATAATATTTTAGCACGAGGAAATAGCTCAATATATCAACCTAAATCTGAAACAAAAACTGGTAAAGTAATTTTGAAGGAAGGGGAATATTCTTTGCATAATAATTATGCGTGGCATCGAAGTGGTACCAATGACTCTAATTTAGATAGACTTGGTCTTGCTTTGAGATACGTAACGCTCGATGTTGAACCTAAAACCTATAAATTTATTAAAAGAGGTTGTGTTGGAAAAGGATTTAATGAAAATTATTTTTATGAAGAAAAATGTCCTAAGAAACTTACAAAACCCCTAAAAAATATTTATCATTTCAAAAGTGTAATAATTTTTACTTTTTTGTCTTTTTTCAGTGATGATAAAAGAAATTTTTATGAAAAAATAACTGATTTATTTAAATTTATAAAATCTAAAAAATTTTTAAACAAATATTAATAATTTTATGTGTGGTTTCATTGCAGCTGTTGGAAATAATATGCGTGAAAGAGTTATTAAATCTACAGAACAAATTATACATCGTGGACCTGATGAAACTAATTATTTATTTTTAGAAAAAGAAAATATTTATTTAGGTCATAATAGGCTAACAATAATGGATCTTAATAATGGTAAACAACCTTATAAAAATAACGATGAAACTTTAATATTGTTATTTAATGGAGAAATTTATAATCAAAACTTTTTTAGAGAAAAATTGAAATTTCTAAATATACATCTTAAATCTAAAAGCTCAGATACTGAAGTTTTGCTTAGATCTTATGAAATTTTTGGTGAACAAATATTTTCTGAAATTGATGGTCAATTTGCAATTTGCTTAATTGATAGAAAAAAAAAGGAAATAATTTTAGTTAGAGATAAATTTGGTGAAAAACCTGTATTTTATTATGTAAACCACGATAAAATAATAATCTCATCTCAGCTAGACTCTTTTAAATTTTTTAATGAAAATTTAGAAATTGATCCAAATTCATTAGCTAAATTTTTTATGTATTCCCATGTTCCTTCACCAAACACAATTTATAAAAATATTTTTAAATTAGAACATGCCCACCTATGTAAAATATCATTTTCTGAAAAAAAAATTATTAAAAAAAAATATTATGAACCTGCTATCAAAGAAACAAACTATAAAAATGAACAAGATTATGTTGAACAATTAGACTCCTTAATTTCAGACAGTACAAAATCAAGATTGAATTCAGATGTAGAAATAGGCCTCTTTTTAAGTGGTGGACTAGACTCTAGTTTGGCTGCTTACTACATGATAAAAAATGGATACTCTCCAAAATCATTTTCTATTTCGATAGATAACAAATATCTCAATGAAAAAAAAAGTTATCAATTTGTAAACTCTTTATTTAAACTTGATAATTATCAAACAAATTTATCAAAAAGTGATTTTACGAAACATATAAATACTATTACTAATAAATTAGATGAACCCTTGGGTGCAACTACATATGTTACAATGTTTTTTTTGTCTCAATTAGCATCTCAAAAAGTCAAAACAGTTATAACAGGTGATGGAGCTGATGAAATTTTTGGCGGCTACGAAATGGTAGAAAAACAAAAATTAATTAATTATATTAACAACCTTAAATTAAATAAAACTCTTTCAAATTCGGTAAAAATATTTGAAAAAACATTTTCTAAAGTACTATCAAGTGAATTAAAATTTAAATTATCAAGATTTGAAAAATCGATTGTTCAGCCACCTAATAAACAAAATCTATCTTTATTATCAACAATACCTATAAACGAAATAGATAATTTTTTTGTTGATAAACTAAATAAGGATGAAGTTTTTTTTGATATTGATAACTTTAATGAAAATTATAAAAATTTAGATGTAAACAAAAAAAATATTTTGTATTTTTATAACTTCTATTTACCAAATCTTATTTGTGCACGTTCTGATAAAGCGGGTATGTTTAATAGTCTTGAGATAAGGTCAATTTTTTTAAATAGTAATATTTTAGAATTTGCCCTCTCTATACCAAATAATAAAAGTCATCTTGTGAGAGGTAAAAATATCTTAAAAAGAATTGCTTCAAATAAAATTCATAAAAGATTTTCTTCGCTTAAAAAAGGAGGTTTTACTTACCCTATAAATGAGTGGCTTGATTACAGCCTTGAAGAAAATACTAGGAATACTTTTAATATCCAAAAAATTAATGGAAAAAATCCTAGTACGAGAAATTTATTTCATTGTTTAAAGATAATAGATAAGTTTTTAAAATTAAAATAAATGGTCAAGTATTTAAGTAAATTTAAAAATTTTATTTATAATAATGAGCTTGCAACACTTAATGTAATTTTTTTAATTTGGTCAATTTTTATATTTTCTTATATTTTTCTTGATGGTTTTATTAACTCTGGAAATTTAACACAAGGTTATAAATTAGGTGGCGATAGTATTTTTTATATTGATGAAACTAAAAATTTAATTGAGGGAAATTCAATAAAGCTAAAATCAAGATTGACATTCTATATTGCCTTAATGCCATTTGTGTATTTTAATATTTCCTTAGCATGGTTTGTCATTTTTCAAACCATAATCACAGGGTTATCTGGTTTTTTTCTCTACAAGATTACATTTAAATATACTTCAAGATTTTCCGCTTTAATTTGTTTACTATTATTTTTATTCTATATTCCAATTCAAATAAGAAATTTTTATATTTTAACTGATATATTATTTATTAATTTATCTATTTTAATTACATATTTTATTTTTTTTTATAAAAATAAATTTTTACCAATAATTATAGTATTAACTATATCGATATGCTTATTGAGGCAAAACGGTATACTATATGTTTTTAGTATTCTCCCAGCGATATTATTTTATTTAAATTATAAAAAAAAATACTTTTTTATTTTATTTTATTTATTTCTATTAACTGTAATCATTTTTCCAATGCAAGAATTATTGAGTTACTTGTCTAATAATGCAAATCTTATTGATAGTATATTTAATAGGGGAATTATATATGGATACTCGTTTAAAACGAAAGCTATATGTTACACAAACTGTCACTCTTTAGAATTATTAAAGACTAGTAACACAAGCACTTTGCTAGATTTATTTAATTTTTATAAATTAAATTTAATAAATTTATCAAAATTATTTTTTTATAAAGTCTTTTGGCTTTTAGCAAGAGTTAGACCATATTATTCTGATTTGCATAATTTATATATTTTAATTTATAGTCTTATTTTATATCCATCTTTTTTATATGGATTTTTAAAACGTCCAAAAAATAATTTTGCTATAAATGTTGTTTTAATGTTTACATTTTTTCAAATTGTATTATTTGGAATAACTTTTGTAGATTGGAGTGGTCGCTTTTCTCTTTATTTTCTTCCATTTATAATGATATTTTCTTCCTATGGAATTTCAAATTTTTTAAGCTTTTTATACAAAAAGCTATTAATTAACTTAAATTAAAAAATTTTTAATTTACTTTTAAAATGGTATAATTGATTGTTGGATTTCCAACTACGACGATAAACGAATTTCGTAATAACCATTGCGGACGTGGGGGCAGTACCCACCACCTCCACCATTAAAAAATATGGGGGTGAACTAGATTCGACGGATGACTAAAAGCTATTCTTTCGTTCGGGATTGTTCCACCGTAACGGGCTAATTTATAATTGCTAACGAAAGTTACGCACTTGCTGCCTAATTAACTTAGTTAATTAAGCAAACGGGGTAAGGGGCACCTGGCAACAGAACGCCCCCCCTACTTAAATTAATTTTTTTTTAGTTCAGCCTGAGCGGCAGCTAATCTTGCAACTGGAACTCTATAAGGTGAACAAGAAACATAATTTAATCCAGCTTTAGAGCAAAAAGATATACTCTGTGGGTCTCCTCCATGCTCTCCACAGATACCCATTTTAAGATTTTTATTTTGTTTTCGTCCTTTTTCTACTGCTATTTCTACTAAATCTGAAACTCCTTCGTCTATTGAAACAAAAGGATCTACAGAAAATATTTTATTTTCTAAGTAATCATTCAAAAATTTTCCACTATCATCTCTGCTAATCCCAAATGTAGTTTGAGTTAAATCATTAGTTCCAAAACTAAAAAATTCTGCGTGTTTTGCAATTTCTCTTGCTTTTATTGCTGCTCTAGGTAATTCAATCATCGTGCCTACCAAAAATTCTATTTTCAATTTATGTTCTTTTTGAACTTTGCTTGCAGTTTTTATTACTAAATCTTTCATAATTTTAATCTCAGCTTCAGTAGATACTAATGGTATCATTATTTCAGGGAATGCAGATTTTATTCTATTTTTTTTAAGTTCTACCAAAGCTTCAAATATTGCTCTACATTGCATTTCATAAATTTCTGGAAAAGATATTCCTAACCGACAACCTCTGTGACCTAACATCGGATTTTGCTCATGAAGCTCCTCAATCCTTGACTCAATATCTTTAATTGGAAGATTGACTATATTAGCAACCTCATTAATTTCCTTAATTGTGCGAGGTAAAAATTCATGTAATGGTGGATCCAGCAATCTTACTGTGACTGGTAATCCACTCATAATTTTAAAAATATCTATAAAATCTTTTCTTTGATGTGGCAATAATTTTTCTAGTGCTATTGCTCTGTTCTCTTTTGTTTTTGATAATATCATTTCTCTTACAGATAAGATTCTTTCTTCATCAAAAAACATATGCTCGGTTCTACAAAGTCCAATACCTTCTGCGCCAAAATCTTTTGCTGTTTTAGTGTCTTTAGGTGTTTCTGAATTTGACCTTACATTTAATTTCCTAAAACTGTCAGCCCAAGACATTAGCTTTGAAAAATCACCAGATATTTCTGGTTTCACAGTTGAAACACTTCCTGCAATAACTCTTCCCGTTGAACCATCTATTGTAATTATGTCTCCTTCTTTAATTTCTATTGAAGAAGTTTTGAAAGATTTATTTTCATAGTTTATATCAATTTCACTTGATCCTGATACACATGGTCTTCCCATACCTCTGGCAACAACTGCTGCATGACTTGTCATTCCTCCTCTAGCTGTCAAGATTCCTTTGGCAGCATGCATTCCTTGTATATCTTCTGGAGAGGTTTCTACTCTAACCAAAATTATATCTTGCATCATTGCAGTTAGTCTTTCTGCCTCTTCTGAGGTAAATACTACTTTACCACTAGCCGCACCAGGTGACGCTGGCAATCCATTTGCTATTACATTAATAGAACTTTTTTCATCTAAAGTAGGGTGCAAAAGGGAGTCTAGAGAGTTTGGGTCAATTCTTAACACAGCTTCTTTTTTTGAAATTAATTTTTCATTAACCATATCAACTGCAATTTTAACTGCTGATTTTGCAGTTCTTTTTCCTGATCTAGTTTGAAGCATCCACAACTTGCTGCTTTCGACTGTAAACTCTACATCTTGCATATCTTTGTAATGCTTTTCTAATTTTTTCAAAATTTTTTGAAGCTCTTTAAAAATTTTTGGCATAGACTCTTCCATTGATAATTCTTTTACTTTAGCATCTTGCCTAGCCTTTTTAGATATATATTGGGGAGTTCTTGTACCTGCTACAACATCTTCACCTTGTGCATTAATTAAATACTCACCATATATTTCATTTACACCATCCGAAGGATTTCTTGTGAAAACGACTCCTGTTGCGCAATCGTTACCCATATTTCCAAAGACCATTGATTGAACATTTACTGCAGTTCCCCACTCAGCTGGAATTTGATTTAGTTTTCTGTAAACTTTTGCTCTATTACTTTCCCAGGATAGAAAAACAGAGCTTATTGCTCCTAGTAGTTGTTCATAAACATCTTGGGGAAAATCTTTTTTAGTTTTTTCTTTAATATTTCTTTTAAAATCAACTATCAAACCATCCCAATCATTTTCATCGAGATCAGTATCTAAAAGAACTCCTTTTGTAAGCTTATAGTTTTCAATTAATTCTTCAAAATGATATCCTTCAACTCCCATCACTACATTACCATACATTTGAATGAATCTTCTATAGCTATCTTTAGCAAATCTTCCATTTGAAGTTTTTAAAGCTAAGGCATTTACAGTCTTATCGTTTAAACCTAGATTTAAAATTGTATCCATCATTCCAGGCATAGATACTCTTGCCCCAGATCTAACAGAAAGTAGTAAAGGATTTTTTAAATCTCCAAAATTTTTACCCACATCTTTTTCAATAATCTTTAATTCTTTTTTAATTTGGGCTACTAAATTTTTATTTAATTTTTTTTTATCTTTATAAAAAAACTCACAAACTTTAGTTGAAATTGTAAATCCTGGAGGAACTGGAAGTCCCATTTTTCCCATTTCTGAAAGATTAGCACCTTTGCCTCCTAAAAAAAATTTAGGATTTTTAATCTTTTTACTATCTTTAGAATTAAAATTTAAAATAAGCCTATTCATTAGTGGGTATCGATTAAAGAAAAATTAACATAATTATCAAACGTTTTACATAACATTTGAATTAGTTCTAGCCTATTTTTTTTTATAGTAGAGTCTTCAACATTTACAATTACATTATCAAAAAAATCAAAGACAACCTTTTTAGACTCCACTAAATTAGCCAATGATTGTTCGAAATTTTCATCTTTATTTATACTTGAAAAATATTTTTTTAATTCATTGATCTTTTTATATAAATTTTTTTCAGGTTCTGTTTTAAAAATACCAGGATCGGTAGTATTTGATAGCTCTAGTTTTTGATCCTTTAACTCGCTATCCAGTATATTGGATGCTCTTTTATAGCTTGATATTAGTTCTATTCCATCTTGCTTACCAATAATTTTATTTAAACTTTTGGCTTTTCCAAAAATAATAACCGATTGATCTAAATTAAGAGAATTAGTTGATGCTAGAATAATATCATGACGAATTTTTTCTTCTTTCATAAAAAATTTTAATCTATCCATTAAAAAATTAGATAGTTCTTTTTGTAAAAGCTTATTCTCAAATTCAAACCCCTGATCTAAGTGTAAATTTGATGAGTAGCTAATTAAGTCTCTTATTTTAAAATCTTTTTTATTTTCAATTATTGTTTTTATAATTCCTAATGCCAGTCTTCTTAAGGCAAATGGATCTTTAGAGCTGGTGGGTTTTTGGTTAATTCCAAAAAAACCAACCAACGTATCTATTTTATCGGTTAATGAAATAGCAACACTATAAGGTTTCTTTGGTGTTTTTGAACTAAATCCTGCTGGCAAATATTGTTCCCTTATCGCAAGCGATATATCTTTTTCAAAACCTTGCTCTTCTGCAAAATAACCACCCATAATTCCTTGAAGTTCTGGAAACTCTCCCACAAGTTCAGACACTAAATCAACTTTACAAATAGAAGCTGTCAATTCTACTTTTTCCTTACTGATCAACAATTCGTCTGAAAGCATTCCTCCAAGCTTTCTCATTCTTTGAACTTTATCGAAATATGTTCCCAATCCTTTAAAGTAATTCATAGATTTTAATTTTGAAACTCTTTTAACTAAATTTTGAGATTTATCTTTCTGCCAGAAAAATTCAGCATCGCTCAATCTAGCTTCTACAACTCTTTCATTACCTAATTTTATAAAACCTTTTTTGTCTTGCTTATTAGTTACAACTAAAAATTCATTTGTAATATTTCCTTTTTGATCAAAAGTTGGAAAGTATTTTTGATGATGTTGCATAGTAATAATTAAAATCTCTTTAGGAATGTTAAGAAATTTTCTATCAAATTCACAAATTATTACATTAGGTTGATCTGTTAAATCGACAACCTCATCTAGAAGCTTGTGATTGCTTTCAATCTTTATATCTTTCTTATTTGAAATTTCATTTAGTTTTTTTTCTATTAAATTTTTTCTTTTTTTTTGATCAATAATAATATTAAATTTTTTAAAAAAATTGACGTATTCCTTAAAGTTAGTAAATATTTTATTCTTTTCTTCAAATTCTTTATCAATAAAAGTTGAATTTGATGAAGATAGGTGATGAAAATTAAAAGTAATTTTTTTTTTATCAAATAAAGCTAATATTGATTTTAATGGCCTTCCCCAATTTAAATCAAACTCGCCCCACTTCATTGATTTTTTCCATTGAATTTTTTGCAATACTAAGGGTACGAATTCCTCTAATAATTCATGTGTATTAAGTTTTTTTGATTTTGTTTTAAAAAAATAAAACTCTCCTTTATCTGTTTTTTTTTTAAACAAATCTTTTTTAGAAATATTGTTTGATCTAATGAAACCCTCTAATGCTATTTCTGGGGCATTTATATTGGGTCCTTTAGTTTCTTCAGATTTTAAAACTATTCGTTTTTTGAGACCTTCAAATACAATTATTAGTCTATTAGGTGTTGAATATGATGAACTTTTTTTAAAGGAAATAAATTTTTCATCAAATAATTTATTGAAACTGTCTAACAAATCTTCACGTAATTTCTTTTGAAGAGACGAGGGCATTTCCTCACTAAATAATTCTAAAAAAAATTCAGACATTTAACTTTGACTATCTAACCAAATTCCTGCAGCAGCTTTTGTGATGTCTCGAATTCTGCCTATATATCCAGCCCTTTGGGCTACACTTATTGCTCCTCGTGCATCTAAAATATTAAAAATATGGCTTGCCTTTAAACACTGATCATACGCAGGTAATGAAATATTTTTTTTTACAAGAGATTTTGCTTCCATTTCATGCATATCAAACATTTTTAATAAACTATCTACATTTGCATGTTCAAAATTATATGCTGAAAATTCTTTTTCTGCTTGATGAAAAACATCTTGATACTTTACTCCTTCATTATTCCATAATAGATCGTACACATTTTTTTGCTGTTGAGTAAACATACATATTCTTTCTAAACCATAAGTAATTTCCACTGAAACAGGTTTGCATTCATGTCCTGCCATTTGTTGAAAGTATGTGAATTGTGTTATTTCCATACCGTCACACCAAACTTCCCAACCTAAACCAGCCGCACCTAATGTTGGACTTTCCCAGTCATCTTCAACAAATCTAATATCGTGTTGATTATGATCAATACCAATTACCGACAAACTGTTAAGATATAATTTTTTTATATTTTCTGGTGATGGTTTTATCAAAACTTGAAACTGATAATAATGTTGCAGTCTATTTGGGTTGTCACCATATCTTCCATCTGTTGGTCTTCTTGATGGTTGAACATAAGCAGTTTTCCATGGCTTTGGACCAAGCGATCTAAGTGTAGTAGCTGGATGAAATGTACCGGCACCAACCTCCATATCATAAGGTTGCAAAACTATGCATCCCTTTTTGCTCCAAAACTTTTGAAGATTTAATATTGTTTCCTGAAATGATTGAAATTTTTGCTTTGGTTTTTTTATTTTAGAAACCATATCTTTGCCAGATTGACCTTTCATCTAAGATGTTAGCTAATTGATCTACTTGATTATTAGAAGATGAAAGTTTTTGACTTAACCAACTTTTTGATTTTTCAAATTTTTTAATTACCATATCATCTCCAAATTTTTCTTTTAAAATTTCATGTGCATTACCTATTCCATCTATTAACCCCAAATCTTTAGCTTTACTACCTGACCAAAACTCCCCTGAAAAAAGTTCTACCTCAGATTTATTGAGTTTAATTCCTCTACTTTTTTCAACTACATTGATAAAATCTTTATGCAAATCTAATTGTATTTTTTTTAATCTCTCAATATCTTCATTTTTTTCTTCCAAGAAAGGGTCTAATGTACTTTTATTTTTTCCAGCAGTATGAACTCTTCTCTCTACACCAATTTTTTTTATTAATTCTGTAAATCCAAATGATGAATAGATCACTCCAATAGATCCAATAATTGAACTTGAATTCGCATAAATTTCATCACCAGCACATGAAATGAGATAACCTCCAGATGCAGCTACATCTTCAGCAAATACAATTACTTTTTTTTTATTTTTTTTAGCTTCTTGTCTAATCAAGCTATAAATTAAATGAGACTGCACAGGTGATCCACCTGGTGAATTTATAGTAATAGCAACACAAACAGCTTTTTTTAATGAAAAAGCCTTTTTTATAAGTTCTTCTTGACCTGCAAAATCAATACCTTGTTTGAATTTTCCAGCATTTCCTATAACTCCACTTAATTTTAAATGAGCTACGATCTTTTTCTTTTTAAAAAAAGAGAACATTATTATTCCTTATAGAATTATTAATTGAATATATAGTCTACTTATAATTGAAGAATTAGGTGCGTCAATTGATAAGTAATATATAAAACATAATTATATTAATTTAATTAAATAATGGGAACCGTAGTACAGCTAAAAAACCAAATAAATGACTCTTATTTTCAACTTAAGGATTCTGTTGAAGATAAGCTGATCTTAACAGAAGAAAAAATAAAATCAAAATTAACTAGTGACGTTGAGTTGGTACAAAAAATGACTGAATATCATATTGAAACCGGAGGTAAAAGATTGCGAGCCTTATTGACTCTAGGTGCTGCAAAATTATGTGGATACTCTAAAGGTTCGAGAGATGTAAATTTAGCTGCTTGTGTAGAACTAATCCACAGTGCAACACTTATGCATGACGATGTAATTGATGAAGGTGTCGTAAGAAGAGGAAAAGAAACTTTAAATAAAGTTTGGAACAATCAATCTTCTGTTTTAATTGGTGATTATTTATTAAGTAGATGTTTTGAAATAATGGTAGAAGATGGTAATCTAGAAGTGTTAAAATTATTATCATCAACATCATCTAAAATAGCTCAAGGGGAAGTTTTACAACTTCAACATAAAGGCGAAGTTGATATGTTAGAAGAAACATATTTAAAAATTATTTCAGCTAAAACTGCTGAACTATTTGCTGCTGCAACAAAAGTTGGTGCAATTTTATCAAATGCTGATAATAAAAAAAAAGATGCGCTTGAATTTTATGGAAGAAATCTTGGTCTTACTTTTCAAATTGCTGATGATACCCTTGATTATAATTCTGAAATTAAACTATTTGGAAAAAAAATTGGCCAAGATTTTTTTGAAGGAAAAATTACTCTACCTATAATTTTACTTTTTCAAAAATTAGATTTAATAGAAAAAAAAATATTAAATAGAATATTTGATAAAAAAATAAGGAATGTAGATGATTTTGATAAAACAATTTCTTTGATAAAAAAATATAAAATTATCGAAGAGTCTTATCAAAAAGCTCAGCATTACATTAATCTTGCATCAAATTCTTTAACTGTATTTAAAGATTCAGAAGAAAAAGATATTCTTAAAAGTCTTACTTCCTTTAGTTTGGTTAGAAATTTTTAAGGACTTAATAAAGATTTTATCCAATTGCCATTACTTTCTTTAGTATATTTAAGTCTTTCGTGTATCCTGCTCTCTCCATCTAGCCAAAACTCTATACTTAAAGGAGATAAATTCCATCCAGACCAATGACTTGGCCTAGGAACTTTGCTCTGATCATTATATTTTTTTTTATATTTTTCTAATGAGCTTATCAATTCATCTCTACTACTTAATTCTTCACTTTGTTTAGAAGCCCAAGCTCCTATTCTACTGTCATAATCTCTGGAATTATAATAATCATCAGCAACATTGTCTGCTACTAATGATACTGATCCACTAATTCTTATTTGTCTTAAAAGACTTTTCCAGTGAAAACACATTGAGGCTTTAGGGTTTTCTTTTAATTCATTGCCTTTTTGGCTATTTAAATTTGTATAAAACACAAATCCATTTTTATTAAAATCTTTCAATAATACGATTCTTGCAGATGGAAAATTATTCTTACTGGAAGTAGCTAATGCTGCCGCATTGGGATCATTGGGTTCTGATTTTTTTGCCTCATTCATCCATATTTTAAATAACTGAATTGGATCATCTAGATCTAAAAAACAGTTATTGAGGCCAAGTGAGTTTTTTTGATTCATAATTTAAACAAAATAATCTATATAATATAAATAATGTCATTTAATACTTTTGGAAAGCTATTTCGTTTCTCTACTTGGGGTGAATCTCATGGACCTGCTATTGGCTGTATCGTTGATGGTTGTCCACCTAACTTAAGCTTAAAAGAACAAGATATTCAAATAGAATTGAATAAAAGAAAACCAGGACAGTCAAAGTTTACAACTCAAAGAAAAGAAGACGACAAAGTTCAGATATTATCTGGTTTATTTGAAGGAAAAACTACTGGAACACCTATTTCTCTAATTATTTATAATAAAGATATGAGATCAAAAGATTATGGCAATATCAAAGATAAATTTAGACCAGGACACGCAGATTATACTTATTTTAAAAAATATGGAATAAGAGATTACAGAGGTGGCGGAAGATCTTCAGCAAGAGAAACGGCAGCTAGAGTTGCGGCTGGTGCAATAGCTAAATTAGTTTTACAAAAAAAGTTAGGTAAAAAATTTAAAGTTATTGGTGCTGTCACTCAACTTGGAATATTAGGATGTGACACAGATCAATGGAACGATAAAACAATTACTAAAAATCCTTTTTTCTGCCCTGATAAATCAATGATTAAACTTTGGGAAAAATACTTATTAGGAGTAAGAAAATCTGGATCTTCTTGTGGAGCTGTAATTGAAATAAGAGCAAGAGGTGTCCCCGCTGGACTTGGTGCTCCGATTTATTCAAAATTAGATTCAGATATAGCTTCAAGTCTAATGAGCATAAATGCTGTTAAAGGAGTAAATATTGGGGCTGGAATGAATTCAGCACAATTAAGTGGAGAACAGAATTCAGATGAAATTTCTCAAAAAGGTAAAAAATTAAAATTTGACTCTAATAATGCTGGTGGAATTTTAGGTGGCATATCAAGTGGTCAAGAAATTATTGCTTCTTTTGCTGTTAAACCTACTTCTTCAATTTTAACAACTAGAAAAACAATTAATAAATTTGGAAAAAATACTACTATTTCAGTAAAAGGTAGACACGATCCTTGTGTTGGTATTAGAGCAGTACCAGTTGGAGAAGCTATGATGAATTGTGTTTTATTGGATCATTATCTAATGAACAAAGCTCAATGTAGCTAAAAATACAATTAATTTTTTACTACTTTTATCGTATCTTTTGTAAATAAAATATCTAAGATTTTTTTTGAAATTTGAAATGCACTTAAGCCTGCTAATTCGTACATTTTTTT
>CACIZU010000014.1 GCA_902591185.1 uncultured Pelagibacteraceae bacterium | reverse complement strand
AAAAATAAATATTATAAAAAAAATACCTTAGTTAAAGAATTAATCTACCCGTTAATAGAGCTTTATTTTAGAATTAATATATCAGTTAGTAATATTAATTTATCAAATATACAAAGATATTTTTTAAAAAAAATTGATAATACAAAAAAATTTAATTTAGACGAAGAAGCTCTTTTTATGGAATTTGAAAATAATATATTAAATGAATAAAAAATTTTATATTACAACACCAATTTATTATCCATCTGCAAAACCACATATGGGCCATGCTTATTCAAGTATAATTGCTGATTTTTTTGCACGTTTCAAAAAAATAGATGGTCATGAAGTTCATTTTTTAACTGGTACAGATGAACATGGTTTAAAAATTCAACGATCGGCAGAAAAACAAGGTGTTGATACACTTGAATTTTGCAATAAAATTAGTCAAACATTTAGAGATTTATCTAAAACTTTAAATTTAACTAATACTGATTTTATTAGAACTACCGAAAAAAGACATAAAAAAACTGTTCAACATCTTTGGAATGAGCTTGAAAATAATGACGATATATATCTTTCAAAATATACAGGTTGGTATTCAGTTTCAGATGAAGCTTTTTATAATGAAGATGAAATTGAAGAAGTTGATGGTAACAAAATAGCTATTTCTTCAAAATCGAATGTTGAATGGATTGAAGAAGAGTCTTATTTTTTTCGATTATCTAAATGGCAGAAACCACTTCTTAATTATTATGAGACACATCCAAATTTTATTGGGCCCGAAACTAGAAAAAATGAAGTAATTAGTTTTGTAAAAAGCGGTTTAAAAGATTTATCTGTTAGTAGAAAAAGTTTTTCTTGGGGGATAAAAGTACCTAATAACAAAAATCATATAATATATGTTTGGTTAGATGCTCTAACAAACTACCTTAGTGCTTTAAATTATCCTGATACTAATGATGAATTATTTAAAAATTTTTGGCCAGCTTCAGTACATTTAATAGGTAAAGATATACTAAGATTTCATGCAATTTATTGGCCGGCTTTTTTACTAGCCGCTAAAATTGAATTACCTTCAAGAATATATGGTCATGGATGGATTCTTTCTGGAGAAGAAAAAATGTCAAAATCTAAAGGCAATATATTGGACCCAATTGAAATAATTAATCAATATGGATTAGATCCATTAAGATACTATCTTATAAAAGAAGTGTCTTTTGGCAATGACGGTAATATTTCTCAAGAAAAATTGGAAGACTGTATAAATAGCGATTTAGCAAATAATTTTGGTAATTTGTGCCAACGCGTCACTACATTTGCAATCAAAAATTGTGAAAGTAAAATTCCAAAAAGAATTGAATTCCAAAAAGAAGATTTGGAAATTTTAGATAAATATAAAAATAATTTAGATAATATTAGGAAAAAAATTGATAATCAAAATATTAATTTTTATATTGATTATATTGTCAATTCATTATTTGAAGCTAATAAATATTTTAATGATCAAGAACCATGGAAAAAAAAAGATAATCCATTAAGATTAAATACTATAGTCTTTACTGGTTTAGAAATTGTTCGAAAGATTAGCTTTATGTTGTATCCTATTATTCCTAACTCATCTTTAAAAGCATTAAAAATTTTCAATCTAACTGAAAAGGATATTAATTTTTCTTCTATAGAAAATAATGAATTTTTAGCCAAAGATAGTGAAATTAATGAAATAGATATTCTTTTTAAAAAAATAGAAAAAAAAAATGATTGATTCACACTGCCATTTAGATCATGAACCATTATTAAGTGACTTGTCAAATGTAATTCAAAGATCAAAAGATGTTGGAATTGAAAAATTATTAACAATTTCAACTTCATTTGAAAGCTTTTCAAGAATTAAAGATCTAATAAAAAAAGATGAAATGATATATGGCACAATTGGTATTCACCCACATGAATCTTCTAAAGATAGAATTACATCCAAAGAAATAATCAAAAATTTAAAAGAAAATGTAAAAATAATTGGTGTAGGTGAAACTGGCTTAGATTTTTATTATAATAATAGTGAAAAAGAAAAACAAATTTCTAGCTTTAAAGAACATATAGAAGCCTCTATTGAAACAAATAAGCCTTTAATTGTTCATTCTAGAGAAGCAGAAAAAGAAACATTCGAAATTCTAAATCATTATAAAAATCAAAATATTAAAATCTTGATGCACTGTTTTACTGGTTCTAAAGAATTTTCTGAAAAACTATTAACTTTAAATTCATTTTTCTCAGCTAGTGGTATTATTACTTTCAAAAATTCAATTGATTTACAGGAAATCTTCAAATCACTGCCATTAAACAATATTTTAATAGAGACAGATAGTCCTTTTTTAGCTCCAGTACCAAATAGAGGAAAAAAAAATGAACCATCTTTTATTGATTTTACTGCAGCAAAACTTGCGGAAATTAAGAATATATCTAAATCAGAACTAATTAAAATTACTACAGATAATTTTAACAGACTTTTTTTTAATTAGAAGATTTATGAAATTTATTATACTTGGATGCGGAAGTTCAATGGGTGTGCCGAGACCAGATGGTTATTTTGGAAATTGTGACCCTAAAAATAAAAAAAATTACAGAACTAGATGTTCTGCTTTAATTAAAACATCCGAAGAGAATATATTAATTGATACTTCCCCTGATTTACGTCAACAACTATTGAGACATAGAGTAAAAAAAATTAATAGGGTTCTTTACTCGCATATGCATGGAGACCAAACACACGGTATAAATGATTTAAGATCTTTTTATATTAATAGTAAGAAACAAATTAACGTATATGCTGATACACAAACGTCACGATATTTAAAAAGTACTTTTGCGTATATTTTTAATAGTTATTCAAAAGAATATCCACCTACTTTAAAATTGAATAAGCTACAAAAAAATATAATTGCAAGAAATAATAATAAAAAAATCAATATAAAATCTCTAATTGTTGAACACGGAAAAGTTAAATCTAATTGTTTTATTATTGATAAGAAATTAGCTTACATTAGTGACGTTAGTAAAATATATAATAAAAATTTTAAGGATTTTAAAAATCTAAATTATCTAGTAATTGACTGTTTATGGTATAATTACCATCCATCTCATTTTAATTTAGAAACGTCTCTTTCAGTAATCAAAAAATTTAAACCAAAAAAAGCTATTTTAACAAATTTATCACCTGTTCTAGACTACAATAGATTAAAAAAACTTTTACCTAAAAATGTTATTCCAGCATATGATGGATTAACTGTTGAGCTATAAGATTTCTTCTATTTTATTAATAATTTTTTTAGATATTGGTCCTGTAAAAGAAGCAAATGTGTCTTCGATTTTACCATCTTTATTAATCAAAATTTTATGAAAATTCCATTTAGGTACTGTTGATTTACCAAATGAATCTCTTGCCCATATGTATATGGGGTGAGCATTATCACCTTTAACTTCATATTTGCTGGTCATAGGAAAAGTAATGTTGAAATTTGTTTCACAAAAATTTTTAATTTCACTTTCAGTACCTGGTTCTTGTCCGCCAAATTGATTTGTTGGCACACCAATTACAACTAAACCTTTATCCTTAAAATCATCATATAATTTTTGTAGATCATTATATTGTTTTGTAAACCCGCACTTGCTTGCTACATTTACTAGTAATATAGTTTTACCATTGAATTTTGTCAGATCTAACTCCTCGCCATTAATAGAGTTAATTTTAAAAGCAAAAAAAGTTTTAGAATTATCTGACATAGTTTTATTTAAAAAAGAGAACATAACAATTATTACATAAATGATAATTTTTTTGTTTAACATTTATTTTTTGGATGATATTAACAAAATTATGTATCCAAAGACTGTAGATAATAATGATCCAGTCAAAACACCAATTTTTACACCGTCTATATATTGAATATTCTCTACAAAAGCTAAATTTCCGACAAATAAACTCATCGTAAAACCAATTCCAGTTAAGATTGAAACACCATACAAACTTAACCAATTTGAATTGTTAGGTGCTTCTGCTAATTTAAATTTTATTGATACGTAAGAAAACAATAATACACCAATTTGTTTACCAAAAAATAATCCACATAAAATTCCTAGAGGAACTGGTGTCATTAAGCTTGATAATGATAATCCTTGTAAATTAACTCCGGCATTAGCAAATGCAAAAAGTGGCATTATCATAAATGCTACGTATGGTGAAATTGCATGTTCTATTTTAACTAGTAATGAAAAATCTCTATCTTTAATTCTATGAGGTATTGTAGACGCTAACAAAACTCCAG
Organism: uncultured Pelagibacteraceae bacterium; assembly: GCA_902591185.1. Lineage (GTDB taxonomy): Bacteria > Pseudomonadota > Alphaproteobacteria > Pelagibacterales > Pelagibacteraceae > Pelagibacter. Next base: position 21,349 of record CACIZU010000014.1, on the reverse strand, counting down.
CTATTGTTGCATGTATTCCTGATTTATATGTAAAAAACCACATAAATAATCCAATGAATAAATATGGTGTAAATATTTTAATTGAAAATTTATTTAAAACTAAAAGTAAAATATAACTTAATAAAATAAGGCTTAGATATGGAATACTTAAATCTCCAGAATAAAAGAAAGCTATTATTAAAATTGCACCTAAATCATCTATAATTGCTAAAGCTGTTAAAAAAACTTTTAATGATATTGGAACTCTTGAGCCCAGTAATGATAAAATTCCCAAAGAAAAAGCTATATCAGTAGCAGAAGGTATTGCCCAACCATTTATTGTTTCTACATTTCCCCAGTTAATAAAAACATAAAAAAGGGCAGGAACAATCATTCCACCAACAGCTGCTATGATTGGTAGAAGAGCTTGCTTAATATTTGAAAGCTCCCCCTGAATAAACTCTCTTTTGATTTCTAAAGTAACAAAAAAGAAAAATATTGCCATTAAAGCATCATTTATCCAATGATGGACAGAAAGTTTTAATCCAAATTCATTTATTCCTATAAATAGGTATGTATGTAATGATTCAAAATATAAGTCTTTAAAATTACTGTTACTAATTATTAGAGCCAATATAGCAGCAATTAATAAGATTAAGCCACTAGCTGCCTCTAGTTTAAAAAACCATTTAAAAGGTTTGGATAAATAATTAATCATGAAAAATTAAGTTAAATCAATAATAAATAATTTTATATCTTTCAATGTTTCAAATAGATTAAATAGAATTATTTTTAAACTTGGAAAAATATTAACTAAAGGTGTTTTTAACGTATCTAATAAGATTATTAACGATACAAAAGATATAACTAAAACAACTAAATATGAGAAGTAATTACTTATATTTAAAGGTTTAGCTTTATTTTGAGTTTTATTTTTTTTCTTAAATTCATTTTTTTTTATAATTGTTTTGTGTTTGACTATGTCTGCAGACACTTCTTTAGTTATATTTGCTTTATAAACTTTTTCTTTTTGATTATCGGTTAATCCTGCATCTTGTTGAATATTTTTATCATCAAGTATAAGTGATTTTTCTGAAGGTATTTCAACTTTGTAATGCCAGATATAATCACATGATCCGCACTGAATTTGTCGTCCATTTTCTGGAATAAGATTAGCATCAACATTGAATTTTTTATTACAATTTATACATTCAATAATCATATTTTTTATATATCAGATTCTATTAAAATTACTTGGTATTTGGTTATCTTTATCCTTTAAAATAATTAAAATGTGCTGTAATAGTACACGGATCGGAGTGTAGCGCAGCCTGGTAGCGCATCTGGTTTGGGACCAGAGGGTCGCAGGTTCAAATCCTGCCACTCCGACCACCATTTATGAACAAAGCTATAATATATATCCCAAATAAAAATCCAATGCAGTCTGGTACTGCAAGAAATAATAAGTGGATTTTGCAATTTAAAACCAAAGATCCAACCAAAAATCCTTTAATGGGTTGGGAAAGTTCATCTGATACATTGACCGAATTAAAATTAGAATTTTCATCTAAGGAATTAGCTATTAATTATGCTAAAAAAAGAAAAATTGATTTTGAATTAATTGATTCCAAAAAGAGAAAAACTGTTAAAAAATCATACGCAGATAATTTTTTAAAATAAATTATGTTTAAATTTTTTACTCAAAAACAATGGAGATTATGGTCATGGTTGGGCTCATTTGTTATTCTTTCGTCATTATGGTTGCAAGTAAAAATAGATGTTAAAATCAATGAATGGTTTGGAACTTTTTATGATATGATACAAAAAGCCTTATCCGCACCAAATTCTATTACTATTGAAGAATACTTTGCTGCTTTACTATCTTTTATAACTCTAGCTGGTATATATGTTGGTGTTTATGTAGTGATTAAATATTTTACTTCTCATTTTCTTTTTAGATGGCGTACAGCTATGGTTAATTGGTATCATGATGTTTATGATAAAGCACGAAAGATTGAAGGTGCTTCACAAAGAGTTCAAGAAGATACTATTAAGTTTACTCGTATAATGGAGAATCTTGGCACAAGCTTAATTGAAGCTATAATGATACTTATAGAATTTACACCAATTTTATTTGGATTAAGTATCAGTATACCAATTTTCTTTTTTGGTGATTGGGATTATGGATTAGTTGTTGGTGCTTTGCTTTGGACTTTAGCAGGAACTATATTTCTTATAGGCCTAGGTTTAATCTTGAGACTAGTAGGTGTTGAGTATGATCTTCAAAAGCAAGAAGCTGCATACAGAAAAATATTAGTAATTGCTGAAGATGATCAAACAATAAGACCAAAAACTTTAGAAGAATTATTTGAAGATGTGCGTAAAATACATTTTTTAAGTTATTTTAGATATCTATTTTTTGATATTGGTCGAATAGCATATTTACAAGCAAATGTTCTTTCCGCATATGTTTTTTTAGCACCTGCTATTGTTGCTGGCGTTGTAACGCTAGGTGTTATGCAGCAAATAATAAGAGCTTTTAATAAGTTTGAAGGTTCAGTTCAATATATATTAAAATCTTGGCCAGCTATAATTGAATTAGCTAGTGTATATAAAAGATTAAAAGAATTTGAGTCAAAAATTAATCAAGATGAATTAGCTGATTATAAAATTTAATGACGATAGATAAAAAGTTTATTGATCATTTTACAAATGTTTCATTAAAAGCTGCATTGGCAGCATCATATTTAATTGGTAAAAAAGACAAACATGCAGCAGATCAAGCTGCTGTAAACTCAATGAGATCTGAATTAAATAAAATAAATATGACTGGTGAAGTTGTTATTGGTGAAGGTTCACTTGATGAAGCTCCAATGTTGTACACAGGAGAAATTCTTGGAACAAAAATTGGTCCAAATTTTGATATAGCTGTAGACCCTGTCGAAGGAACAAACTTCGTAGCCAATAATCTTCCAGGTGGTATTGCTGTATTAGCTATTGCTGAGAAAAATAACCTTTTTAATGCTCCCGAAACCTACATGAACAAAATTGCTACTGGAAAAATCGATAAAGGTTTGATTGATTTAGATTTTACAATAGAAAAAAATATTAAAAATTTATCTGATTTCAAAAATAAAGATATATCAACTATTACTGCATGTATTTTAGATAGGCCAAGACACAAAAAAATAATTAATGAACTTAAGAATTTAAATGTAAAAATTAAATTAATTACAGATGGTGATGTACTTGGGGCTCTTTACGTTTCTGATCCTAAGTATGATGTTGATATATTCTTAGGTATTGGTGGCGGCCCAGAAGGAGTTTTAGCAGCATCTGCCTTAGATTCTTATGATTGTCATTTTCAAGGAAGATTTATATTTGATAATGATCAGGATATTGAAGAGGCCACAAAAATGGGCATTAATGATCTTAATAAAAAATATGATTTAAATGAAATAGTTAAAGGTGACTCAATTTTTTGTGCAACCGGTATAACCGATAGCGAAGTTTTGAAAGGTATTACTATTAATAATAATGAGTGTATATCTGAAACTTTAGTCACACACAAAGACTCAAATTATAAAGAAATAATTAAAAAAGTTAATTTAATTAATGAATGATATCAGTATCTGGTAAAAAATGGATTGAAAAAAAAGTTAATAAAAACTCAATAGAAAAAGTTAAACAAGATTTCAAATTAAGTGAAATTTTATCAAGATTAATTGTTGCAAGAAATTATGATATTTCTGAAATTAATCTTATAAATAATAATTTAAATATTATTAATGTTTTTAAAAATAATTCTGATTTTAATGATGCTATAGCATATTTAATTTATTCAATAAAAAACAAAGAAAATATATGTATTTTAGGTGATTATGATGTTGATGGATCTGCATCAACATCTATCTTGGTTAATTTTTTTGATTATATCAAACAACCACACTATTATTACATTCCTGATAGAGAAAAAGATGGTTATGGGGCTACTAAAAAACTTTTTCAAAAATTAATTTTAAAAAAACCTAAACTAGTAATCATGGTTGATTGTGGATCTACCTCATATGAAGCGATAAGTTTTTTAAATGAAAATGGAATAAATTCAATAATTATTGACCATCATGAAATAAATAAGCCATATCCAAAATGTAATGTAATTATAAATCCCAAAAAAAATAATGGATATATTAAATATGATTATTTTTGTACTACGACTTTAACTTATTTTTTAATAGATAATTTAATAAAAAAAATTAAATCAGATTTTAAATTATCCAATTTTATGATTTATGTATTATTGGCAACAGTTTGTGATGTTATGCTTCTAAGAAAAATTAATAAAAATATAGCTATTAATGTAATAAAAAATTTTGATATAAAAGAAAATGAAGCTTTTCGTATATTATGTGAAGAATTAAACATAAAAAAAAAAATAAATATTGATGATTTGGGCTATCTTATTGGACCGATACTGAATTCTGGAGGAAGGCTTGGATTTTCAAATTATGCTACAGAATTATTAACATCAAAAAATCCATCATTAACAAAAAAGAGATCTATAGAATTAATAAAACTAAATAATAAAAGAAAAGAATTAGAAAAAAATACACTAAATAAAATTGATTTTAATAAAATCAAAAAAGACAATAAAAATGTTATAATTTATTTTGATCCAAATATTAAAGAGGGTTTGATTGGTATTATAGCTTCTAGATTAAAAGATCATTTTGATAAACCTTCTATAGTTATTACTAGATCAAATAATATTTTTAAGGGATCAGCAAGATCTACTCCAAATTACAATATCGGTTATTTAATAAAATCTTTATTTGATAATAAAATAATTGAAAAGGGCGGGGGTCATAATATGGCAGCAGGATTTACGATAAAAAAAAATAATATTAAAATTTTAGATGATTTTATTCAAAAAGATTATTCTAATAAATTTTCTAATTTTAAAACTATTTATGAATACGATTCTGAAATATCTTCATCGACAATAAATAGATATTTTATAAATGAAATTCAAAAAATTGGTCCTTTTGGAAATGGAAATTTTTTACCAACTTTTTTAATTAAAAATTTAAAAATTATTAAAGTTAATATATTAAAAAATAAACATATTTTTGTTATTTTGAAACCTAATATTGGTTCTTCTATAAAATCTATATGCTTTAATTGTATGAATTCTAAAATTTCTGAATATTTATTATCATATAAAAAGGAAATTAATATTATCGCTGAATTGCAAGAACATATTTGGAATAACAAAAAAACTATTCAAATAAAGATTAAAGATCTTTTATTAAATATTAATTAGACTTGATATATATTAGCTTTTAAAATAAAAGATCTTCCAACGGTCCCTTCGTCTATCGGTTAGGACAGCTGGTTTTCATCCTGCAAAGGGGGGTTCGATTCCCCCAGGGACCGCCATTATAATGTTTTTTTATGTTTACATGATAAAGACAAAATCAACTAAGTTTTTAAAAACTTACGTAGGTTACACCAATGACATAACCAAAAGATTAACTAAACATAATAACAATAAAGGTGCAAAATCTACGAAAGGTTATAAATGGGTATTAATATACAAAAAAGCTTTTAAAAACAAAAGTGATGCTATGTCATTTGAATACAAATTAAAAAGAAATAGAAAAGAACGTAAAATTATTCTAAAAAAATATAATAAATGAAAATTTCTATATTATTACCTTATAAAGAAAATTACTCACCAGATTACCCTGGTGCTGTTTCCTTATTTGTTTATTCAATGTTTAAAATAAGTAAGCATAGATCTAATACATACATTTATGGATCTACTGATTATAAGAAAAAGTTAAGCAAGAATTATATTAATATAAAACTTAAAAAAAATATTTTTAGGAGCCAAACCAAACAATACATTGAAAGTTTTATTAAAACTCAACATAAAAACGTAGATTTAATAGAGGTACACAATAGACCAAATTACATTGCATTTATTGAAAAATTAAATAAAAAAATAATTTTATTTTTTCATAATGATCCTAATTCAATGTTGGGATCCAAATCAATAAAAGAAAAAATTTTTCTAATAAGTAAATGTTCTAAAATAATTTTTAATAGTTATTGGTCAAAAAAACAATTCTTAATGAATTTACCAATTGAATATAATAAATCACAAAAGTTAGTTGTTATCTATCAATCAATTAACAAAAAAAAAGTAACTTTAAGAAATAAAAAAAATTTAATTTCATTTGTTGGGAAACTTAATTCTGCAAAAGGTTATGATATATTTGGTAAATCAATAATAAAAATTTTAAATAAATATCCTTCTTGGATGGCTAATGTTATTGGTGATGAACCCAGAGAAAAATTTAATTTTTTTCATAAAAATCTTAATATTCTAGGTTTCAAAAAACACTCTTATGTTTTAAAAAATTTTGAAAAAACAAATATAGCAGTTGTATGTTCTCGATGGAATGAACCTTTTGGGAGAACTAGTCTCGAAGCTTCTAGTCGAGGATGTGGAGTAATAATTTCTAATCGTGGAGGTCTTCCAGAGACAATAACAAACGGCATAATACTTAAAGAACTTAATGTAAAAAGTCTTTTTTTTGAAATAGAAAAATTAATTTTAAATAAAAAAAAATTAATTAATTTACAAAAAATTACTTTAAAAAATTTTTATTTAACTGATCAACATATATGTCAAAAAATTGACCTACAAAGAGAATCCATATTTAATTATAAATATAATTATAAGATTATTAATAAAGATAAATTAAAAATTTTACATGTAACTAATTTTAACGAAAGACACAATGGTAGACTTTTTTATAATTCTGGTCGAAGAATAAATAATGGTTTTATTAGACTAAAACATAATGTTTTGGAATTAAGTGATAGAGATATTATAAGTTATTCAAGAAATATTACCGATCCAAATGGATCAAAAAAATTAAATAAAAAATTTTTAGAAATAATAAACAACTATTTGCCTGAGTTAATTGTTTTTGGTCATGCAGATTTAATAAACATTAAAACAATCGAATTTATTAAAGAGAATTATCCTGAAATAAAATTATGTCAGTGGTTTCTTGATCGTATGGATGGGGAATGGAAAAATAATAAATCTAGATTTGAAAAAAAAATGCCTTTTATGGATGCAAATTTTTGTACAACTGAACCAAAATCATTAGATTTTAATTTTAAAAAAAATGTCTTTTATATGCCTAATTGTGTAGATCGCTCTTTAGAAAAATTAAAAAATTACAATAATAGATTTTTTAAAAGTGATGTCTTTTTTGCAATAAGTCATGGTGTACATAGAGGGATATTAAAAAAAGGAAAAATTGATAAAAGAGAAAATTTTATTAATAAATTGATAAATTTAACTCCAAACATAAAATTTGATTGTTATGGGGTTAATAATATTCAACCTATATGGTCAGAAGATTTTTTATATTCAATATCAAGTAACAAAATTGGACTTAATTTAAGCCAAGGAAGATCATCTAATTATTATAGCAGTGATAGATTTTCACAACTTATAGGTAATGGTCTTCTTGTAATGATAGATAAAAAAACAAAAATTGGTAATTTTTTTAATAAAAATGAAATTATCACTTATAATAATATTTCAGATTTATCAAAAAAAATAATCAAATATTCAAATAATGATAATTTGAGAAAAAAAATAGCTAAAAATGGTAGAGATAAATATTTTAAATATTTTAACTCTGAAGTAATTGCTGAATTTATTATTAATAAAACTTTTGGAAATAATAAGAGATACTTTTGGGAAAAATATCTATAAAATTGATATTTAATGAGAATACCTGTCTTAGTTTATCACTCAATAAATAATGATGGATCAAATTTATCATTAAATATTAATGATTTTGAAAAACAAATTATTTATCTTAAAAACAGAAATTTTAAAACTATAAACTTTGATCAAATCAATAATATAGATAAAAAACAAATTATTATAACATTTGATGATGGTTACAAAGATCTCATTGATAATGTATTGCCAATTCTTAAAAAATACAATTTTACAGCAACATGTTTTGTGATTTCAAATTTGATTGGAACAAAAAATTCATGGGATTTAAATAAAAAAAAATATACTCCAAAAGATTTGATGGATATAAATGATATTAAAGAATGGGTTTCAAAAGGTATGTTTATTGGATCACACTCACATAACCATATTGATTTAACTACTTTGAGTATTAACGAATTATCAAATGAGTTAATTTTCTCAAAAAAAAATTTAGAAGATAAAATTGGAATAAGAATTAATAATTTTTGTTATCCATATGGAAAAGTTAATAAATTTGTTTATGAAAAAACAAAAGAAATTTTTACAAAAGCTGTAACTACAAATAGGGCACGATATGATATAAATAAACATGATGTTCATTTAATTCCTAGAATTGATATGGGAAAAAATTTATCTTTATTTAAAATTTTTTTAAAATTAGAAACTTTATATGAAGATATTAAATTTAAAAAAAATGAATTATATTTGTAATTGTAAAAAGGAAAATTTTTTTGATAAAAATTATACTTATTGGGAAGATAGGAAAGTCACTAATGATGAATTAAATATAATTAATTTTCTTATTAAATCTAATAATTTTAAATATAAATCTATACTTCACATAGGTATAGGAAATTCTTACTTTGCAAATAACTTTTATAAAGATAGTAAAATTACTGGAATTACAATCTCTCAAAAAGAAATAGATAAAGCTAAATCTTATAATTTGTCGAATTATGATTTTTTTTTATGCGATAAATATTCTAAAGAATTCAATATCTTTACAAATAAAAATAAATTTGACCTTATAGTTGATAACAATTTGAAATCCTATAGTTGTTGTCAAGAATCATTTGAATTTATGATGGATGGGATTATTGAGTCAATGAATGATAAAGGTATGTTAATTACATCAATTAATGGTATGAAGTGGTTTAAAAAACTTAAACCAAAATTTTCATTTACGTTAAAAAAATTATTTCATTTTAAATTAAAAGAAATAAATGGTAATGAATTAAATATATTAACAATAAATGAATTAAAAGATTTATCTAAAAAACACAACTTAAAAATTTTTTTTGATAATAAATTATGTTATTTAGTTAAATAAAAAAAATAAAAAACAGTACTGACATTTATGAAAAAAAAAATAGCTTTAATAACCGGTATAACAGGTCAAGATGGCTCATACTTAGCAGAATTTTTACTTAAAAAAAATTATATTGTACATGGTATTGTTAGAAGAGTAGCTATAGAAGATCAAGACCATAGATTATGGAGAATAAAGCATTTATTAAACAAAATTACATTACATTCAGCAACTTTAGAAAGTTATGCTAGCTTAGTTAAAATTATATCCAAATTAAAACCTACAGAATTATACCACTTAGGAGCTCAAAGTTTTGTTGCATATTCATTTCAAGATGAATTTTCCACTATCAATTCTAATATTAATGGAACGCATTACATATTATCTGCCTTAAAAGATTTTAGCATTAAAACTAAATTGTATTTTGCTGGATCATCAGAAATGTTTGGTAAAGTGCAAAGAATACCACAAAATGAAAAAACTCGATTTTATCCAAGATCTTCGTATGGTATATCAAAATGCACCGGTTTTGATCTTATTAGAAATTATAGAGAAGCTTATGATATGTTTGCATGTACAGGTATTTTATTTAATCATGAGTCACCAAGAAGAGGTTTTGAATTTGTTACAAGAAAAATAACAAGCGCTGTTGCAAAAATTAAATTAGGTAAGCAAAAATATTTAGAATTAGGAAACTTAAAAGCAAAAAGAGACTGGGGTCATGCAAAAGATTATGTTGTTGCTATGTGGAAAATGCTACAACAAAAAAAACCAGATGATTTTGTTATTGGTACAGGCAAAGTTCATTCTGTTGAGGAATTTTTAAAATTATCTTTTGATTATGCTGGTCTAAATTACAAAAAATATGTTAGAATAAATAAAAAGTTTTATCGTCCGACAGAAGTTGATTATTTGATAGCAGACTATTCTAAAGCTCAAAAAAAATTAAAATGGAAACCACAAATTAAATTTAAAGAATTAGTTGCTGAGATGACTGAATCTGATCTCAAAACATTTAAAAGTGAATAAAATCCTAGTATTTAGAACAGATAGAATAGGAGATTTCTTAATATCTACACCTATATTTTCATCACTCAAGCGAAATTACAGTAAATGCAAAATTGATATTATTTGTTCTAAAATGAACTATGACTACATTAGTAGTTTTGATTTTTTTGATAATATTTTCATTTTTCCCTCTAATTTTTTAAAAAAATTATCTTTATTTATTACACTTGGATCTTATGATCATATACTTGTTTTAGATGGAAAAAAAAGATCTATTTATATTTCTATTTTAAAATCATCTAAAAATAAAATCTTATTTACTCCTTCTATTTTTATTCAAAATTTATTTAAATTTTTTTTTGATAAGGTTTATTTAATAGATTATAACATTCCTAAAATAGATATAATAAATAAATATCTTAATGAACATAATTGTGATTCTAAATCTGAAGATATTAATTTTCTTATTAATTACGAAAATTTAAATTCATTAAAAATTAAAACATATGATCAAGATTATATTTTATTAAATTTTGATGAAAAGTGGATTTACAAAAATTATATAAAAAATTATCAAAATATTGAACCTACTTTAAAAGAATTTATTAATTTTATGCATCATTTGTCTAAGAATAATAAAGTTGTCATAACAAATGGATTTTCTGAAAATTATATTATTAATAAATTTAAAGAAAATAATGATAATCTTGATTTTAATAATGTAATTGTTAAAGATAGAATTAACATTTTTGAGTTACAGAGCTTAATTAAACATAGTCGATGTGTAATTTCATGTCATGGAGCTCCTTCTCATATGGCTTCAAATTATAATAAAAAAATCATAGACATAGTTGATGATTCAGAAATAAAGTTTTTTGAGTCTTACAATCACCATTTTGATAATAAAATTCAAATTATTAGAGATAATTTTGTTAATCTTAGTAAAAAAATATTAGCAGCAATTTAAATTTTAATTTTGTTTAGTGCGTTATTTTTAAATAAATTAGCTTCTTTGATGTATCTTCTTACCATTTCTGTTGATTTGTGTCCTGTCATTGCCATTATACTTCTTTCTTCAGCTCCTGATTCTGCTGCTGATGTTGCAAATCCTGATCTTAGACTATGTCCAGAGTAATTTTTACTGTCTATACCAGCTAAATTTAGATACTCTTTTATCAAAAGAGCTACTGTTTGATCTGTTAATCGTTTTTCCGATAATTTTGACCCTTTTGTAAATCTCCTAAACAAAGGACCAGAATTAATTTTTGATATTTCAATCCATTTTTGCAAAGATAATACAGGACAATATTGAGAATTTTCAAAGTAGGGTAGTCCTTTTAAAGTACCTTCACCAAATTGATCAGTTTTGGATCGTTTAAGCTTTATTTTAAGACCTTCTGTGACAAAATCTAAATCATCATAATCTATTGATACTATCTCATTTCTCCTAAAACCCCCTGAAAATCCAATTAAAATTATCGATCTATTTCTAAATTTTTTAATTTCTTCTTTATTTTCTTCATCTATAACATTAATTATTTTTTTTAAATTATTGATTAATATAGGTTTTTTAGCAATTTGAATACTGCCTTTCCTTCTTTTAATACCCATAATATTTTCAATAATTGAAGGATGTTTGGTATCTAAATAATATCCTTTTAATTTGTGAATTATACCAATTGAAACTAATCGTCTTCTTAAAGTGCTTATTTTAGCGTCTTTTGTTGATAAATGAGTTAAATATAAAGAAACTATTTTAGGTTCAGTTGGAAGGGATTTTAACCCTCTTTGAGAGCAGAAAAATCCAAAGTCTTTAAAATCTGATTTATACGCTCTTACTGTATTATTGGCTTTAGAGTTTTTAAGGTTTAATAAAGTTTCTTCTTGTAAAGCTTTTATGTTTGTTATTATATTATTCATTACTATTACTATTGATAACCATTAATTATCGCTAGTAATATACTAGGTGATTTTATAAGTCAATATAATAAATTAAATAAATGAAATATTTGTTAATAATAATATTCTCTATAATAAAAATTAATTTAGCTTAAATTAAAGAATTGATTTTAACTCTATGAACTTAAAAGGAACTAAGTTTCAACTAAAAGTCTGGAATTATTTAAAGAAAATACCCAAAGGTAAAGTTAAAACTTATATGGAAGTTGCTAAAGCCATTGGAAAACCAAAATCTTTTAGAGCTGTGGCCAATGCAGTGGGTAAAAACCCCTATCCTCCTAAAATACCATGTCATAGAGTGATAAGATCAGATGGAAGCCTCGGTGGTTACTCCGCGAAAGGTGGAATTCAGCAAAAAAGATTATTATTGAGGTCGGAGAAGGTCTTCATTAAATAGTATTTTTAACTTTATAACGAATGAAAAAACCTTATAAATAAACATTTTTAGGCAATTTTATTCTATTTTACTACAAATAGTATTATGCACCCTTCAGTTGTACTAGATATCAATCTTTGCTTAAAATTAGGTACTCTATGGACGTTTAAACCATATATTCTGATACTGCATTCCTCTAGTTTTCAACAATAACAATACTTTTAAATGGCTATAAAAATGTTATTTTTTTATGTATTTTTTTTTTACAGTAAATTAAAAATTGAAAAATCTTATTTCAATATCCTTAATCATCTAAAAGTATTGTTATTAAACGATTTTGAACAATTTTAATTATTGCTAAGATATTTATATAAATAGTAATATTTTTTTACTATATTTTCATAATTTCTAAATTATTTATTTAATTAAATAAATTAATAATTTCAATGTTTTATTATAGTTACTTAATCTAATACATTAATATATAGTAAATAAATAATTACTAATAATTCAACTTACTCAAGTTATACTCTCTTCTAGAAATATAAAGACCACTTAACACTATAATGAAGAGACCCAAATAAGTCCAATTATCAGGCAATTCATGGAAGAAATAATAACTTATAATGATATTGGTTATAATCTCTGTATAGCCTAAGGGAGCCAATTTAGAGGCATCGGCGTATTTAAGTGATAATATGAGGAAAAGGTGCGCCACAGAGGCTATAAGACCGATTATAACCATCATAAACCATTGATTAGGTGTTGGATTAATCCAAACAGAGGGCATAAATAGGCTTAATATTATAGCCCCTACTGTTCCGGTAAATAATAATGTTAAAAGTGGATTATCTGAAGTGCTGAGCTTACGTGTAAGGATAAGATAAAAGCCATAACAAATTCCATTACCTAAAGCAGCGAAAGTCGCTAAATTAAACTCTATAAATCCAGGTCTAATAACTATTAATGTTCCAATAAAACCAATAGATACTGCAGTCCATCTTCTAATACCAACTTTCTCTTTAAGAAAAAATGGAGATAAAGCTGTTACTATTAAAGGTGCAACAAAAGCCAAGGTCAAAGCTTTTGGTAGTGAAATAAAGGATATCGAGTAAAAGAAAAGATAAGTTGAATAAACTAAAATAAGACCTCTAATTAATTGTAACAAAGGTTTTTTACTCCAGACTAATGATTGTCTATAAAAGATAAGCATTAATGAAAGTGTAAAAACTACCGTGAAGAAGTATCTGGCCCAAGTTATCTGCAATACGTCCATTGATGAGCTTAAAAATTTTGCATAAGCATCCATTACAGGTACAATCATCCATGCTGAAGCATTTAAAATTATGGCCTTCATAAGAAGAAGGATACCTTTTAATAGAAGTATTTTAAAGCAAAGAATAATGTAATTGGTATCGTTATTAATGACATGATCGTAGATACAACAATGGTGCTAGAAATATTATCAACAATTTCTTTTGGTGAATACATTGAAGCAACAAGATAACACAATATAGCACTAGGCATTGATGATTGGATTAAAACTACACCTGCTGATACACCTGAAAGACTAAATAAATAAATTACACCAAAACCAATAAAAGGACCTATTATAACTCTGCCTGTTGAAGTTATGACAGCATCTTTAAAAGAAAATACTTTCATTTGAGTAAGAGCAATACCTAAAGACATTAATATCATAACAATCATCCCGTAAGCTAGCAACATGACAGTATTCATTACAAATTGAGGTATTGGTTGTTCAAAATATAATAATAAAACGGTAATTATAATCGCATAAAACGCAGGACTTTTAAAAATTGTTTTAAAGTCAAATGCCCTTTTTGCTAAAAAAATATTTAAGGTAAAATGAAGTAAGACTACAAGAGAAGAAATTGCTGCAGCAATACCCATGCCTAATTCTCCATATGCAAATAAACAAATCGGTATACCCATATTTCCTGTGTTAGGTAGAATAAATGTTGGCAACTCTCTAATATAGTCCTTCTTCATTAAAGTTAAAAAAATTAAGCCCACAATTCCAAATGCAGTCAGAAGTATTATTGCATAAATAAAAAATTCTTTAAAAATATCAAAAGTTACACCACCAGCTGTTAGTGCAAAAATTACTAGAGCAGGTGTTCCAAAATTACCTGAATAAGTTGTGATAAATGAAGTATCAAAATTTGGATTTTTTTTACCTAAATAAATACCGATGCCGACAATAAAAAATACTGGAAATAAAACTTCAAAAAGTTTTAAATAAATATCCATTAATCAAGCAATCTTATTAAAGTAGGTGTTTTAAGAACATTTTTATTATTTTTAAATTTAGATAAGCAGTTGTTAGAATTAAGTTCTGATGTTTTATGAGTAATAATAACAATCGTAGCTTTATTATTTTTTTTATCTGGAGTTTGTATAATTCTTTTTATTGATATTTTATATTTAGCTAATCGATTAGTAATTTGAGATAATACACCTGGCTTATCTTTGACTTCAAACCTTAAATATAGAGAATTTATATAATTTTTTACATTATAATTTTTTAAAGACTTTAGTTTTGATACAGAAACACCAAGTGGATTTTTTATATTACCTCTTAAAATAGATAATAAATCAGATAGTAAAGCAGATGAAGTTGGTCCAGGTCCCGCTCCTTCTCCTTGTAAAATACTTTCTCCTATTGGTTCACCTTCAAGAATAACAGCATTCATAACACCACCTACATTACCAATATATGATTTTTTACTCACAAGACATGGATGAACAGTTTCAAAAAGTTGGTTATTTTTTAGCTCAGATATTCCTAGAAGTTTAATTCTTAAATCTAATTGACTAGCAATTTTAATATCTTTTAATTCAATTTTTTCGATACCTTCCATTAAACATTTGTATTTTGAAATTTTGTTATTGAATGCCAATGCAGATAAAATTCTAACTTTAGCAAAAGCATCAAAACCATTCAAATCTAATTTTGGATTACGAGGTTCTGCATAACCAAGTTTTTGGGCTTTTCTAAGAACATCAGAAAAATTTTGATTAGAATTTTCCATTTCAGATAAAATATAATTAGAAGTTCCATTTAAAATTCCATAAACTTTTGAAATCTTATTTGTAGCTAAACCCTCTTTAATCGATCTTAGTATAGGAATACCTCCCGCAACAGATGCTTCAAATTCCAAATTAACTTTATTTTTTTCTGCAATTTTTGCTAAATAATTTCCATGTTTTGAAATTAACGCTTTATTTGGAGTAATAACATGAATTTTTTTCTTTAAAGCTGTTTCAACTACTTTTTTAGAAATTCCATCTGATAATCCAATAGCTTCAAATAAAATATCAATTTTTTTTTTATTAAAAATTTCTAAAGGATTTTTTAAAAATATTTTTTTATCAAATTTAAATTTTCTTTTCTTATTAATATTTCTTGCAGATACAGCAACAATGTTTATTTTCTTACCTGTTTTAAGTTTTATATCTTTTTTTTTGGTATTTAATTCATTAAGCAAATAGATGCCAACTTGTCCAAGACCTATTACAGCAATATTTATTATATTTTTCATTTACTTATATCTAGATATTTACTTTTTTTTGTATAGTCATCTATATAAATCTCATATTCTTCTAACGTCATAGTTGTTATATCATCGGACTTTTTTAATATTTTTGATAATTTTTTTTGATAATTTTTTCTATTATCAACATCTTCAGTCCAATACTTAGAATCTTTATTTAATGAACAATTATTTAATAATAGAACAAAAAAAAATATTAAAAAAAATTTCATGATAAAGCAGTATTTAAAGGGAAATTGAATTTAATATTTAAATTTTGTACAGCTTGACCTGCGCCACCCTTAATTAAATTATCTATAGCTGAAAGTATTATAATTTTATTTTTATATTTAGTCTTACAGATCGAAATATGACAATTATTTGTATTTATTACGTCATTGGTACTGATTAATGTGTTTGATTTTAAAATTTTAACAAAATAATCTTTCTTATAAAAATTAGATAATATTTTAGTAATTTTTGTTTTAGTAACATTTTGTTCCAAATCTATATAAATTGTACTTAGGATACCTCTAAACATTGGTGTTAAATGAGGAGTAAAATTAAAATCAATTTTCTTATTAGTATATTTTTTTAACATTTGATCTATTTCAGAATTATGGCGATGAAAACCAACACCGTATGCACTTAATGACTCATAAAGATTTTTATTTTTATATTTTTTATGCACACCTCTACCTGCTCCTGAATATCCAGATTTTGAATCCATAATGATATTTCTAACTTTTACTAATTTATTTTTAAATAATGGTATAAGTGGTAATAGTATTGAAGTTGGATAACATCCAGGACAAGAAATAATTTGATATTTATTTAGCTCATTACCGTTAATTTCTGGAAGACAGTAAATGCTATTTTTGATTAAATTTGTAGCTCTATGCTTTTGCTTGTACCATTTAAAATAATTAGATCCTTTTTCTAATCTAAAGTCAGCTGCTAAATCTATTAAAGTAACATTTTTATCTAAATATTTAGATATATCTTGAGCTTCACCATTAGGAAGAGCCGTAAAAACAACATCAATATTTTTTAAAAGTTTTTTATTAAATTTAATAATCTTAGGTAATTTTTTATTTGATAAAGATTTATCATAATTCGACATTTTTTTACCAACAGATGTATTCCCACATAAATATTTAATATTAATATATTTATGTTTAACTAATAGTTTTATTAATTGAACTCCAATATAACCAGTTGATCCAGCAACTAATGCATTAAGCTTAGACATGTTTTATTATAACAGTTAAAAATTAAAAAAAAATTATCTTTTAGAAAATTGGAAGCTTCTTCTGGCTTTTCTTCTACCAGGTTTCTTTCTTTCAACTGCTCTAGAGTCTCTTGTCGTAAGTTTTTCCGTTTTTAGAGTAGTTTTTAAATTTTCGTCAAACATTACTAGTGCTTTTGAAATACCATGAACCATTGCTCCCGCTTGTCCTGTTGGACCACCTCCGCTTACGTTACATCTTACATCATAAGATGTGGATTGGTTGATAATATCAAAAGGTCTTGTTATTTGAAGATGATGAAATTCACTTGAAAAATATTCATTAAATAACTTTCCATTAACGTAAATTTTTCCTGTACCTTTTTTTAACCATACTTTTGCAATTGATGTTTTTCTTCTACCAGTAGCATATTTGCTATCTTTAAAATCTAATTTAAGTTTTGGTGTTTTTGCTATAGTTTGAGTGTTTTCCATATTAATTTCTTGATAAGTTTTTACTGTTAAGTTTTCCCAATTCTATAATTTTAGGATTTTGAGCTGAATGTGGATGATCACTTCCAGAATAAATTTTTAATTTTGTTAGTTGTTTTCTTCCCAAAACTCCGTCAGGTAACATTCTCTTTACTGCTAGTTTTAATGATTCTCCTGGTTTTTTTTCATGAAGTGTTTCAGGTGTAGATACTTTAATACCGCCTGGGTGACCAGTGTGTCTGTAATATTTTTTATCTTGAAATTTTTTTCCAGTAAATTTTGCTTGTTCAATATTTTTAACGACAACAAAATCTCCATGATCCATGTGAGGAGTATAAGTTGTTTTATTTTTGCCTCTAATAATTTTAGATATAACTGTAGCAAGTCTTCCTACAACTGCATTTGTTGCATCAATTTCGTACCATGAAGATGTTACTTGGTCTTTTTTTACGAATTTTGTCATTGTGCCAGGATTAATACTATTATTAATTACAAAGTCAATTTGATATTTATCTTGTAATATATATCTAATCTGCTAAAAAAAGCATGCCGATTTGATCCTATTGCGGGCATATAACTGCTAAACAGGAATTTACATTACATTATCGGTAGGCATTTGAACTATATTGTGCGCCTTACATTAAGTTAAAGCACTAAAAAAGGAGAAAAAATGAGTACAAAAAGAAATAATCCAGAAACTATATCAATACATGGTGGAGACTATAGAAGTGACCCAGCTACTAATGCTGTAGCAGTTCCTATTTACAGAACTACATCATATCAATTCAATAGTACTGAACATGCTGCCAATCTATTTGCTTTAAAAGAGTTTGGTAATATCTACACAAGAATCATGAATCCAACAAATGACGTATTGGAAAAAAGATTAGCAGCACTTGATGGTGGTTTAGCCTGCTTAACTGTTTCGTCTGGTCAAACAGCTTCAACTTTTTCAATTTTAAACGTTGCTCAATCTGGAGATAATATAGTTAGTTCAACAGATCTATATGGTGGAACGGTATCTTTATTTACTCATACTTTAAGTAAACTTGGTATTGAAGTAAGATATGCTGATCCATCAGATCCGAAAAACTTTGAAAAAGCTATTGATGAAAAAACAAGAGCTTTTTATAGTGAAACATTACCAAATCCATATTTAAGAGTTTTTCCAATTAAAGAAGTCTCAGATATTGGAAAAAAATATAACATACCATTAATAGTAGATAATACGGCCGCACCTGTAATTTGTAAGCCATTAGAACATGGAGCAGCTGTAGTAGTTTACTCACTAACAAAATATATAGCTGGACATGGTACAGTTGTTGGTGGGGCTTTGGTTGATGGTGGTAATTTTGATTGGACAGCAAACCCAAAAAGACAACCTCTTTTCAACGAACCAGATGCGAGTTATGGGGGTGTAGTTTGGGGTAAAGCAGTTCCAGAATTAACAGGTGCAAATGTCTCTTTTGCCGTAAGAGCTAGGGTAACTTTGTTAAGAGATCTTGGATCTGCGTTATCACCTGATAATGCTTTTGCTGTAATACAAGGTCTAGAAACTGTGGCTTTAAGAATGAAACAACATTGTGAAAATGCTTCTAAAGTTGTCGATTATTTAAAAAAACATAAAGCTGTAGATAAAGTAATCTATGCAACAGAACACAATGAAGAAATTTCTAGTAGAGCTAAGAAATATCTTAAAAATGGTAATGGAGCATTAATAGGTATAGAATTAGCTGGTGGTATAGAAGCAGGTAAAAAATTTATCGAGTCTTTAAAAATGTTTTATCATGTAGCTAATATTGGTGATGCAAGAAGTCTAGCAATTCATCCAGCAACAACCACTCATAGTCAGCTAACAGAAGATGAACTAGCAGCTGCTGGTGTTACACCTGGGTATGTGAGATTATGTATTGGCTTAGAGCATATTGATGACATTATTGATGACTTGGATCAAGCTTTAGATAAATCATCAAAAGGTAATTTAAAAGCAGTAAGTTAACCATAAAGTTTATATGTCAACAAATAGAGATTAATTAATTTTTTTATATTTTGCTATATATAGAAAATATAAAGTTGAAAGAATAATTAAAATAGAATTTATCTGGTGTAAGGATGCATAAATAATTTTTACTCCAGATAAAAGAGTAAATATTCCTAAAACAACCTGTAAAAATAAACTAACACCTATAACAAAAACAGGTTTTCTAAAAGTTTCATTCCGATTTTTAATAACAAAAAAAAGAATATAAATATAAATACCCACAATTAAGTAAGCTAAATTTCTGTGAATAAATTGAACTATAGAAGGATTATCAAAAAGACTTAGGTTTAAAAACTCAATAAATTGGCTATCGTCAGGAAAGTAAGTTGAACCCATCAATGGCCAAGTATTGTAAATATTTCCAGCATCCATCCCTGATACAAAAGCACCTATTACTAATTGTAAAAATAATAATAAAAGAAAAAACTTTATTAAATTAATATTAATTGAAATATAATGAAATTGTATTTTAGTTAATGAAAGAAATTTCCAAAAAATAACAGACAGAATTACAAAAGCTAATACTAAATGTAGTGAAAGCCTGTAATGACTAACATCTATTCTATCTATTAAACCGCTAGACACCATATACCAACCAATAAAACCTTGAAAACAAACTAATATAAAAATCAATCCATATTGTTTTAAAATCCACAATCCATTCTTGGTGGTAAAAAATATTAATGGTAACAATGCAGATAATCCAATCAATCTTCCCAATTGACGATGTGCCCATTCCCACCAAAAAATTATCTTAAATTCATTAAGTGTCATATTGTAATTTTGTTCATTAAATTCTGGGATCGTTTTATAAAGATTAAAATAATCAATCCATTTATCATTTGTTAATGGTGGAACAAAACCCACAAATAATTCCCACGATGTTATAGATAAACCCGAGTCAGTTAACCTTGTTAAACCACCAATCAAAATTATAAGAATTACCAGTCCAATTAGTGTAAGTAACCAAACTTTTAATTGAAAATTTAAATGACTATTCTGACTGTACATATATAGATAAATATAATAATTATTAATTAATCCAATAAATTAAATGTCGCCAAAAAATAAAAAAAAATTGCTTATAATAAGAATAAAGTTAGATAAACTAGATAATAAGCTTCTATCTTTAATTAAAAATCGTACCTACCTTGTAAAAGAAGTTCTTAAATTAAAAGAATTTAAAAAAGAGATAGTTGACAGAAAAAGAATTAATTTCATTTTAAATAAGATTAAAAACAAATCAAAGAAACTTAATATTGATACTAAAATAACTAATCGTATTTGGAAAAATATGATTTGGTCTTACATTGAATACGAGCGACGCAACTTTAAAAAAAAATAATTACTTGCTATGTGGTGGAAGCTTCTTTTCCACAAACATCTCATGTTTTTTTGTATCAGGATTATATTTTTTAGCTGAAAGTTTTACTTTAGCTTTTTCACCACCAGCAGGCTTTTTTACATAATAAAAAAAAGAACTATCAGGCTTAGCTTCAGGAACTAATCTAACTTTAACATGTGTTTTTTTTGCCATATTATTTTAATTCTTTTAAATTTTTAATAATTTTAGAAATCTTAACT
>CACIZU010000013.1 GCA_902591185.1 uncultured Pelagibacteraceae bacterium | reverse complement strand
TAAATTACAAATTGATAATACACAAACAAATCTTGCTTTAATTTTTTTTTGTTTCCAATTTTTATCTTTTTTATATAACTCACGGTAAACCCTCCTAATAGCTTTCTTAAAATTACCATCTTTACCTCCCCACCTTGAAGAATAAATACCCGGATCTTTATTTAGAATATCAATTTCAAACCCAGAGTCATCAGCCAAACATATAAGTTTTGTTTTTTTAGAGAAATATTTTGCCTTAATAATAGAATTTTCCTCAAAGGTAAGACCATCTTCCTTTGGGCTATTAAGCTTAAAATCAGTTGTTGAGTAAGTTTTAATAAATTTTGGCAATAAATCGCTTATTTCTCTATACTTACCCTTATTATTAGTGCCTATAAGCAATTTTGAGATTTTTTTCATTAATACCTAGCAATTTTGAGATTTCTTACCATATATGCTTTCATGGAAAAAGAAGAAAGCTTAGATCAAAAAGCTAAAACTGAAGATCATTCAGAAGAAACTGGTAAAGTTGAAGATCTAAATAAAGAAGATCAAACTAAAACAAATGATGAGGTAGAAGAAAAAGAAATATCTCTTGAGGATAAAATAAAAGAATTAGAAGATAAACTTGCAAGAACATTTGCTGAGATGGAAAATCAGAGAAGAAGATTTGAAAAAGAAAAAGATGATGCATTTGATTATGGTGGTTTTATATTTGCAAAAGAAGCATTAAGTTTAATTGATAACTTAGCACGATCAAAATTAATTCTAGAGAGTGACGAAAATCTTAAAGATACTGAAGCTTTAGAAAAAACCCTAGAACACTTAAATATAATTAACAAAGATTTAATTTCTATCTTTGCCAAAAATAATATTAAACCAATTGATTGTCTTAATAAAAAATTAGATCCAAATTTACATCAGGCGATGATGGAAATAGAGGATGACCAAAAAGAACCAGGAACAATCGTTCAAGAAGTTCAGAAAGGCTTCATGATTAAGGATAGGCTACTTAGGCCATCATTAGTTGGGGTTTCAAAAAAAATAGAAAAAAAAGATAAAAAAAATGAGGTAAATAAGGAGAATTTAGACAAATAATAATATTTGTTCAACTTGTAGAATTAAAATTAACACATATATGAAAGAGAGAATTTAAATTATGAGTAAAATTATTGGGATAGATCTTGGAACTACAAACTCTTGTGTATCAATTATGGAGGGTAGCCAAGCTAAAGTTTTAGAGAATACAGAGGGAGCAAGAACAACTCCTTCGGTTGTAGCTTTTACAGATGATGGTGAAAAATTAGTTGGTCAACCAGCCAAAAGACAAGCTGTAACAAATCCTGAAAATACAATTTTTGCTGTAAAAAGATTAATTGGAAGAAATTTCGAAGATCCAACTGTAAAAAAAGATATAGTAGCTGCTCCATTTAAAATAGTAAATTCTGAAAAAGGTGATGCTTGGATTGAATCAAAAGGAGAAAAATATTCCCCTTCTCAAATATCTGCTTTTATTCTTCAAAAAATGAAAGAAACAGCAGAAAAATATTTGGGTCAAGAAGTTACTAAAGCGGTAATAACTGTTCCTGCATATTTTAATGATGCTCAAAGACAAGCAACAAAAGATGCTGGTAAAATTGCAGGTCTTGAAGTTTTGAGAATTATAAATGAGCCAACTGCAGCATCATTGGCATACGGTTTAGACAAAAAACAAAATAAGAAGATTGCCGTATACGATTTAGGTGGAGGAACATTCGATGTTTCAATCCTTGAACTAGGTGATGGTGTATTTGAAGTTAAGTCGACTAATGGAGATACTTTTTTAGGTGGTGAAGATTTTGATAATGCTATCGTTAATTATTTAATTGGTGAGTTTAAAAAAGATAATGGAATTGATTTAACGTCAGATAAACTTGCCTTACAAAGATTAAAGGAGGCTGCAGAAAAAGCTAAGATTGAACTTTCTTCAGCTGAACAAACAGATATAAACTTACCATTTATCACTGCAGATAAAACTGGTCCGAAACATATTAATTTAAAAATGACTAGAGCTAAATTAGAAGCACTTGTAGAGGACTTAATAGCAAAAACATTACCACCTTGCAAGATAGCTTTAAAAGATGCTGGAATTACAGCAAGTGAAATAGATGAAATTATAATGGTTGGTGGTATGACAAGAATGCCTAAAGTATTAAATGAAGTTAAAAACTTTTTTGGAAAGGATCCAAACAAAAGTGTTAATCCTGATGAGGTTGTGGCTATGGGTGCTGCTATTCAGGCAGGTGTACTTCAAGGTGATGTTAAAGATGTATTGTTGCTAGATGTAACTCCATTATCTCTTGGTATCGAAACATTGGGTGGTGTATCAACCAAATTAATCGAAAAAAATACAACAATACCAACAAAAAAAAGCCAAGTATTTTCTACAGCTGAAGACAATCAGCCTGCAGTATCAATTAGAGTACTTCAGGGTGAAAGAGAAATGGCAACCGATAACAAAATGTTAGGCAATTTTGAATTAATTGGCATAGCTCCTGCACCAAGAGGAGTTCCTCAAATTGAAGTTACTTTTGATATTGATGCTAATGGAATAGTTAGTGTATCAGCTAAAGATAAAGGTACTGGTAAAGAACAAAAAATTCAAATCCAAGCTTCTGGTGGTTTAAGTGAAGAGGAAATTGAAAAAATGGTTAAAGATGCAGAGGCTAATAAAGAAGAGGATAAGAAAAAAAGAGAGTCAGTAGATGTTAGAAACCAAGCAGATACTTTAATTCATTCAACTGAAAAAAATCTTAAGGAACATGGTTCTAAAATTACAGATGCTGAGAAAAAAGCAATTGAAGATGCATCATCTAGTTTAAAAGAATCTTTAAAGGGAACTAATAATGAGGATATTAAGAAAAAAACAGAAATTTTAGTTCAAGCTTCTATGAAATTAGGAGAGGCTATATACAAATCTCAAAAAAAACCAGACTCATCTAAAGATGGTGATAAAAATGATAAAGGGAAAAAAGACGATAATGTAGTTGATGCAGATTTTGAAGAAGTAAAAGAAGAAAATAAAGAAGAAGACAGCAAAGAAAAAAGCGCTTAAGTCTCACAACGATTATCATCTCAAAGTAACTTATGGCTAAAAGAGATTTTTACAATGTCTTAGGTGTTGGCAAAAATGCAAGTCCTGATGAATTAAAATCAGCTTATAGAAAACTTGCTGTAAAATATCATCCCGATAAAAATCCAGGCGACAAAAAAGCTGAAGATAAATTTAAAGAAGCCAGTGAAGCTTACGGCATTCTTTCAGATAAAGAAAAAAAACAAAATTATGATAATTTTGGGCATGCTGCCTTTGAAAATGGTGGTGGTAGACAAAGTAGTGGTTTTGGTGGTTTTGGTGGTACTGATTTTTCAGATATTTTTGAGGATTTTTTTGGAGATTTTGGAGGGAGTGGAAGATCAAGAAGCAGAAATAGTTCCAATAACAGAGGCTCAGATTTAAGATATGATTTATCAATTACTCTTGAGGAAGCTTATGAGGGTAAAAAACAAGACATCAAGTTTTCTACAACAGAAAAATGTAATACTTGCAAAGGTAATGGCTCAAAACCTGGCCACTCTCCTGACAGATGTACATATTGTGGTGGAAATGGAAAAATAAGATCTAATCAAGGTTTTTTTACAGTTCAACAAACCTGTCCTCAATGTAACGGTAATGGTGAAGAAATTACTAACCCGTGTAATGATTGTAATGGCCAGGGTAAGAAACAAGTATCAAAAAAAATATCAGTAACAATACCGAAAGGTGTTGATGATGGAACAAGAATTAGATTGGCTGGAAAAGGAGAAGCTGGTATTAGAGGTGGAACAACTGGTGACCTATATTTATTTATAAATGTACACTCTCACGATTTATTTAAAAGATCAGACGAAAATTTATTTTTTGAATTTCCAATTTCTATTGCTGATGCAGCACTGGGTACAACAATTGAAATCCCAACAATTGATGGTGGTAAAGCAAAAATTAAAATACCAGATGGAACTCAAAGTGGAAAACAATTTAGATTAAAGGGCAAAGGAATGCCCTTTATGCGAAGAGGTGATTTTGGAGACTTGTATGTACAAGTTAATACAGAAGTTCCAATATCCCTAAATAAGCAACAAAAAGAGTTATTAGAAAAATTCAGAGAAATTGAGAACGAAAAATCTAATCCAAGTATTAGAAAATTCTTCCAAAAAGCAAAGAGTTTTTGGAAAAACTAAAAGACTAATCAATTAAAAAAGGTTAATAATTTCATAATGAAAAAAATTAATTTAGGAATTACTGGTTGTATGGGAAGAATGGGTCAGCAACTCATTAAATCTTCTACAAAAAATAAAAATTTTAAACTCGTAACTCTTACTGAAAATAGAACTGTAAATAAAAAATTTAAAGGAATTAGACCAGAATTTAATAATGAAAAAATATTTAAAAAAACTGATGTAATTATAGATTTTACAATTCCTAAATGCACATTTGAAATACTTGAAATTGCATCAAAGATAAAAAAAAGAGTAGTAATAGGAACAACTGGTTTTACCAAAAATGAAGAAAAACTAATTAACAAATACTCAAAAAAAATACCAATATTGAAAGCGGGCAATATGAGTATTGGAGTAAACTTATTGATGTATTTAACTGAAATCTCCTCAAAATCATTGAATAATAATTATTTAACCAAAATTTTTGAAGTTCATCATAAACATAAAAAAGACTACCCATCTGGGACTGCATTAATGCTCGGAAAAGGTATAGCTGATGGAAAAAAAAAGGATCTTTATAAACTCATGGGGAAAAAATTTTTAAATAAGAAAACATTTCCTTATGGAAAGAAAATTAATTTTAATTCAATACGAAAAGGTGAAATTATTGGAGAACATGAAGTAAAATTTTCAAGCGGAAAAGAAATAATTACTCTTAATCATGAAGCTTTTGATAGAGCTCTTTATTCACAAGGTGCTTTAACTGCAGCAAAATGGCTTATGCAAAAAAAGCCTGGCCTTTATTCTATGAGAGATTTGTTGAACTTTTCATAATGAATGAAAAAGAAAAAGCAAAACAAATATTAAAAATTTTAAATAAAATTTACCAAACTACTCCAATTCCTCTAAAACACAAAAATATATTTACACTTTTAGTTTCAGTTCTTCTGTCTGCACAGTGTACAGATTTAAATGTGAATAATGTAACAAAAAACATATATCCAAAATATAATAAGCCAGAACATTTTGTGAAGTTGGGAAGAAAAAAAATAGAAAAATTAATAAAAAAAATTGGTATTTTTAGAGTTAAAGCAAAAAGTATTTATCTTATGTCTAAAAAACTTTTAGACGAACATAATGGAAAAGTACCTAAAACTTTTGAAGAACTTGAAAAATTACCTGGCGTAGGCCATAAAACTGCAAGTGTTGTTATGTCTCAAGGTTTTGGACAACCAGCTTTTGCAGTAGATACACATATTCATAGATTGGCACAAAGATGGGGCCTTACAAGTGGAAAAAATGTTATTCAAACTGAAAAAGATTTAAAAAAAATATTTCCAAAAAAATCGTGGGCCAAATTACATCTTCAAATAATTTATTATGGAAGAGAATATTGTAAAGCAAGAGATTGTTATGGTTTAACTTGTAAAATTTGCACTACTTGTTATCCTAACCGAAAGAAACCTTTATTAACAAAAAAAGCATAATATGAAAATTTTAGGAATTGGTAATGCAATAGTAGACGTACTTTGTAGAGTAGATGATGATTTTTTAAAGAGAAATTCTTTAACTAAAAGTACAATGAAACTAATTGATGAAAAAGAATTTAAAATTTTACTGTCTGAACTTAATATTGAAGAAACAATATCTGGAGGCTCGGTTGCAAACTCTATCGTAGGATTATCTCAATTGGGTAATAATGTTGGTTTTATTGGAAAAATAAAAAATGATGATCTAGGCCAAAAATATGAAGATGGATTAAAAAAGGAAAATGTTAATTATCTATATTCAAAAAAAGATGAACCTATTCCAACAGGTAGTTGTTTAATTCTAATAACACCTGATTCAGAGAGAACTATGTGCACTTTTTTAGGAACGGCAGGTAAAATAAATGATAGCGACATTGATGCTGAAATAATTAAAAGTGCTGAAATAACTCTATTAGAAGGTTATTTGTGGGATGAAGGTGAGCCTAAAAAAGCTTTTGATAAAGCAATAAATAATTCAAATAAAGTTGCAATGTCATTATCTGATTTGTTTTGTGTGGAAAGACATAAAAATCAATTTCTAGAATTAGTTAGAAATAAATTAGATATTGTTTTTGCTAATGAACAAGAAATTTTATCACTCTTAGACAGTAAATCATTTAATGATGTAATTTCTTTTTCTAAAAATTTAAATAAGAACATAATTATCACAAGAGGTGATAAAGGAGCTATTTCAATAAATAATGATGAAATTATAGAATGTCCTGCGGAAAAAAACCTAAAGATAACTGATCTTACAGGGGCTGGTGATTTATTTGCAGCTGGATATTTACATGGATATATCAACAAATTATCAACAAAAGATTGCCTAATCAAGGGAACAAAATTGTCTTCTAAAATAATTCAAAAAATTGGTGCTAGAATTTAATCTTTCTTAATTCTCTTAAAACTCCCTTTTCCTTTTTTTGATCTAACTACTCTAGGTTTGTATTTTTTTGAAAAAAGATCTCTAGCAAATATATTACGTTTTTTTTTATTTGATTTGATAGCCATTTTTTTTACTAATTATAAAACTTTCATCATTAAAAATTTTAAATATTTTTTTTCTTAAACGATAAATATGAGTTTCGACTGTATGTGTTTCTAATTCTGATTGATATCCCCAAACCTTAGATTGTAATTCCTCAATACTAATTGGTTTGTTAGATTTTGATAAATATAGAATTATAGTAGACTCTTTTTCGGTTAATTTAATTTTATCTTTAATAGACAACAATTCTCGAGAATTTAAATTAATCTTATAATCACCAATATTAATTTCTGATTGTTGATTAAATTTTTTCTTTAAAAACTCAATATTAAATTTTTCTATCAATTTTGAAATTTTAATTGGTAAATTGTTTATTATAATCTGATGATGAAGTTTTGAAATTTTTTTTGGAGTAATAATTAAACTACTTTCATTTTTATCAAGCAATAGATTTGATAAATTATTTTTGGAAACTTCAATAATCTCCAAATTGAGGTCTTTTTTTAACTCATTCAATATGATGAATAATTCACTATGATCATAAATTATTAATTTTTGATAATTCATATATATTGAAGATATGATAATTCGTTTAAAAAATAAACATACACTTCAGATAGGCAGCTTTTTTTTTAAATGTAGTATTGGAAAAAATGGTCTTAGTAAAAAAAAAATAGAAGGTGATGGAAAAACTCCCAAAGGAATTTTTAAAATTGAACACCTCTATTTGAGAAAAGATAGAGTTAAAAAACCAGAAACTTCACTAAAATGTATATCAATCGACAAAGAAATGGGATGGTGTGATGATGTAAGAAATCCAAACAAATATAATAAATTAATTAAAATTAAAAAAACAATTAGATGTGAAAATCTTAAACGAAAAGATCACAAATATGATTTGTTGATACCAATCAAATATAATTTTGATAAAATTAAAATTGGTTTAGGAAGTTGTATTTTTATACACTTAACAAAAAACTATAAACCAACCGAAGGATGTATAGCACTAGCAAAAAAAGATTTTTTAATAATGTTAAAATTAATTGATAAAAAAACTAAGATACAAATAAATTAATATCTTTGACCAAAAATACTTGAACCAATTCTTAAAAATGTTGAAAAATTTTCTGAAGCCTTTAAATAATCTGAAGACATACCCATACTAAGTTCTGAAAGTTGCAATTCATGATTTAATAAATTCATTTCTTTAAAATATTTTGAAGAGTCAACATTTGCTGGAGGTATACACATCAAGCCAATAACTTTTAAATTAATTTTTTTACATAAAGATAATAAGTCAAAAATTTTATTCTTACTAATTCCAGATTTTTGATCTTCATCGCCAATATTAACTTGAATAAAAATTTTAATTTTTTTGTTTATTTTAGATTGTTCATCTGAAATTTTTTGGGCAAGTTTTGCATTATCTACAGAGTGAATATAGTCAAACAATTTTACAGCAAATTTTACTTTGTTTGTTTGTAATTTTCCAATCATATGAATTTTGATATTAGGGTTTTTTTGTTTAATCACTGTCCATTTATCAATTGCTTCTTGAACTTTATTTTCACCAAAATCGATATGACCATATTCAATTAATGGTAAAATTTTTTCCATACTAAAAGTCTTTGATACCGCTATTATTTTTGGTATTTTATTAATACTTTGGTCTTCTAAATGACTTATTATAAATTTTTTTATAACATTTAAATTTTGAACTGTACGATGCATAATTATTTATCTTTAAAATATTACTTTATTACTGATTTTGATACAAAAAATATTGATAAACAAGACAAGCAAACAGTTTTAATATTTAGAAATTATTCTTTTAAGAAAATCGATGAAAATCTCATATTAAAGATTAGAAATTATTGTAAAAAAAATAAAAGAATATTTTTTTTATCTAATAATATTAAATTAGCTATTAAGCTTAATTTAGATGGTGTTTATATACCTTCATTTAATAAAAGCACTAAGCACTTAAGTTATTCTTTTAAAAAAGATTTTCATATTTTGGGATCCGCCCACAATCTCAAAGAAATAAAAATTAAAGAATTACAAAAAATAAATAAAATTTTTTTATCCTCTATATTTAAAAGAAATAAAAATTTTTTAGGTATTAATAGATTTAAATTACTATCAAAATTAACAAAAAAAAAAATAATTGCCTTAGGAGGAATTTCAAAAAAAAATATTAAATTAATAAAACTTACAAAGAGTTTTGGATTTGCAGGAATTTCATATTTTGAATAAAAAAAAGGCCCCTAAAAAAGGGGCCCTTTATAATTTAAATCTAAACTAGATTAGAATGCAAATGAAGCACCTAGTGCCCATCTTTCTCTATCTTGAGTAGCTGTTGTAGTACCATCCATGTTTTCAGCTTCTTGGAAAGTAGCAGTAATAGTCATACCACCAGCCGTATAAGATGCAGACATACTATCATACTCACCATCTACTAAAGTTCCTCTTTCAACTGTTTCAGAACCGTAAGTAAGAGATAATTCATCACTTACTGTGTAAGAAAGTTTGTAAGATGTAGTTTCATCATCAGATGAAGTTCCTGTAGTATCATGTTCATAGTCACTGTAAGCAATTGTGAATGATCCCATTGCATATGACGCTTTCATTGCAGTACCATCTGTACCTGAGTTAGTACCATCACCATGAGCGTAACTTACTGATAAACCTTCAACACCAGAATAAGTTAAGTTATAAGCTGTACTTGACTCAGCAGCTTCACCAGTTGGAGTGTATGATGCATTAATTGCTACACCATCCATAAATGCTGGTAGTGTATACATAATACTGTTATCACCACCACCTAAACCAGTTGGGGTTACAGATCCAGTAATATCGAATGAATCCCAGACATCACCAGCAGCAGTACCATCAAATGCAGTTAGAGCAGAACTTCCGCCTTCACCAGAGAACTTTAATGTTCCTAAGCCTTCTGAACTAATAGTTACAGAATGACTATCGAAAGGACCACCTGTGTAAGCACCAGATGCAGCAGTTGAATCATCATTTTGATCTAACACAAATGAAAGAGCAACGTTTAAACCGTTATCTAATTCACCTGAACCAGAGAATGTTAACTGGTTACC
Source organism: uncultured Pelagibacteraceae bacterium (assembly GCA_902591185.1). Classification (GTDB taxonomy): domain Bacteria; phylum Pseudomonadota; class Alphaproteobacteria; order Pelagibacterales; family Pelagibacteraceae; genus Pelagibacter. The sequence goes on along the minus strand of CACIZU010000013.1, from coordinate 16,119 downwards.
CATTGAAAATGTTTTACCAGAGTCTCCAGCACCACCATTAGTGTGCTCTACATTTATACTTGCACTACCAGCTACAGACATTTCACCTGCGAATGCTGAAGTTGCAACAAGTGAACCTGCTAATGCAGATAAACCTATTTTTTTAAAATTGTTCATATTAATTACTCCTTTAATTTAATTGTTAATTATTAATAATAAACATGAGATAAATAACATTTTACGGCATAATTATTGATTTTTATTCAATAATCATAATAATTAAACAAAAAGTGTTGCATTTTTGCATCACTTACGTGCATTTTTTCTTATATTTTTAGATATTTTTAAATTATGTTGTATAGGTTTAATTAATCTCAAAATTTACCATGAATTCTATTAAATATATAAAAATAATAACACTTTTATGTTGTTTTTCTTTTTTATTAAGTGCTTGCAATGGAAAACTTCCTGGAGGTGATGCAAGAAAATTTCCGGATGATCCTAAGTTAAGGGTTAAAAAAAATTTAGAGGAAGGTAGAGGCTTTAGATTAAAAGATGAGATAGGTAAAATAGGTAGTGGTGGCGTCTTTGAATTTGCTAGTTCAAATGAATTATGGAGAGCTTCTTTAGATGCTGTTGATTTTATGCCATTAGCCTCTGTTAATTATAGTGGAGGTATTATTATTACAGACTGGTATTCTAATGATTCCAATTCAAATGAGAGTATTAAAATATCAATTAGATTCCTTACAAACGAAATTAGAACAGATGCTGTAGATATTAAAATCTTTAATAAAACGTGCAAAAATAATTCTCTAAATTGTGAAATTATTGAAACAGATGGACTTCTTGTTAATGAGTTAAAAGCAAAAATTTTAAAGACAGCTACACTTTTAAAAAAGGAAAAGGAAGAAAAGAAAAAATAATCAAAAATCTTTAAAGATTTTTATTTAAAAACATTTAATTGAAATTTGTGGAACGATATAATTTTAAAATTATTGAAGAAAAATGGCAAGAACATTGGAAGAAAGAAAAAACTTTCTCTACAAAAGTAGATAAAAGCAAAAAAAAATTTTATTGCCTAGAAATGTTTCCATATCCATCTGGAAAAATTCATATGGGTCATGTAAGAAATTATACAATAGGTGACGTACTAGCAAGATATAAGTTTTTAAAGGGATACAATGTCTTACACCCAATGGGTTGGGACTCTTTTGGTATGCCAGCAGAAAATGCAGCTAGAGAAAATAATTTAAACCCTAAAGATTGGACAGAATCCAATATTTTAAATATGAAATCACAATTAAAACGACTGGGTCTATCTATTGATTGGGATAGAGAAATATCAACCTGTTCTCCTGATTATTATAAGCATCAACAAGAGTTTTTTTTAGAACTTTACGATAAAGGATTGGTTTATAGAAAAGAACAAGATGTAAATTGGGATCCAGTAGATCAAACAGTTCTTGCAAACGAACAAGTAATTGACGGAAAAGGTTGGAGATCGGGTGCTCAAGTTAAAAAAAAAAAATTAAATCAATGGTTCTTTAATATAACAAAATTTTCTAATGAATTATTAGAAAGTTTAGATACTCTCGATCAATGGCCAAATAAAGTTAAAATTATGCAAAAAAATTGGATTGGAAAATCCTTAGGTTGTGAAGTAAAATTCCAAATAGAATCATTAAAAAAAATAAAAGAAATTAAGTGTTTTACTACTAGGCCAGATACTTTATTTGGTTTATCTTTTTTAGCTCTTTCAATTGATCATCCACTGTCTGAATTTTATAAAAATGATAAAGATTTTTTAACGTTCAAAAAAAAATGTTCAGAAACTGGCACCACTGAAGAGTCTATTGCTAATGCTGAAAAAATTGGATTTAAAACTGATTTAATAGCAATAAATCCTCTAGATGAAAATATTAAAGTTCCCGTTTATTTTGCAAACTTCGTACTAATGGATTATGGTTTAGGGGCTGTTTTTGGTTGCCCAGCTCATGATCAGAGAGATTTAGATTTTGCAAACAAATATAATTTAGATGTCAAAACTGTGGTAACTCCAGATAAAAATAATCATAATTTTAATATAACGAATGAAGCTTACACTGGTCCAGGATATATTTTTAATTCTTCTTTTTTAAATGGTCTTAAATGTCCAGATGAATCAATTATTAAAACTATTGAATATCTTGAAGATAAAAACTTAGGAGAAAAAAAAATTAACTTTAGATTAAAAGATTGGGGTATATCTAGACAGAGATATTGGGGATGCCCAATTCCAATAATCTATGATCAAAATAACAATCCTCAAAAACTTCCAAAAGAAATGTTACCTGTTGAACTTCCAAAAATTAATAAATTAAGCTCAACCGGAAATCCCTTAGATAAGGCCACAGAATGGAAAAATGTTTTAATAGATGGAAAAAAATATACAAGAGAAACGGATACACTTGACACATTCGTAGATTCTTCATGGTATTACTTAAGGTTTTGTTCCCCTAATAATGAAAGTTACGGCTTTAAATATGAAGATATAAATTATTGGATGCCTGTAGATCAATATATTGGTGGAGTAGAGCATGCAATATTGCATTTATTATATTCAAGATTTTTTACACAAGCTCTTTCACATAAAAATAAAAAATTTAATCTAAAAGAGCCTTTCAAAGGTCTTTTTACACAAGGAATGGTTTGTCACGAAACTTATAAAGATGACAATAACAATTGGGTAAATCCAGATCAAATAACATCAATCAATGGAAAAAAATATTTAAAAGGTGACAAGACAAAAGAAATTATAGTTGGACCATCCGAGTCAATGTCTAAATCTAAAAAGAATACTATCGATCCAGAAGATATAATAAATAATTATGGTGCAGACTCGGCAAGACTGTTTATCTTATCTGATAGTCCTCCAGAAAAAGATGTTCAATGGTCTGAAGAAGGAATTTCTGCTTCGTTTAAATTTATTCAAAAATTATGGAACTTACATAAAAAAACTGTTGAAGAAATCAGTAAAAATCACTCTCAGGACTCTAGTGATGATCTAATCAAATTTACAAACAAATTTATTAAAAAAATTAGTAAAAATTTAGACACCTTTAGCTACAATATAATCATAGCAAATTTACATGAAATGTATTCATTTCTAATTAAAGAAATTGATAAAGGGTACAAACATAAAACAATAAAAGAAAACTATGAAAAAATTTTAATTACTATGATGCCTGTTATTCCTCATTTTTCTTCTGAGTGTTTAAAATTAATTCATTCAAAAACACTAAAATGGCCAAGTTTTGATGCAAAAATTATAACTGAAAATGAAATTAATTTTGTAATTCAAATTAACGGAAAAAAAAGAGGTATTATTAAATCAAATAAGAATATATCTGAAGAAAAATTGTTAGAATTCATTAAAAAAGACACAAAAATCAATAAGTATGTGCTCAATAAACAAATTCATAAAGTAATTTTTGTACCTAATAAATTAATCAATATAATCATTTAAATGTTTAGAATTAAAAATTTAATAATATTTTTTTTAATATTAATATTTTTAAATAATTGTGGTTATACCCCAAGGTATGCTGAAAATAAAAATGTAAATTTTACAATTGATATAGTTGAACTTTCTGGAGATAGAGATTTTAATAATTTTATAAAATCAAAATTAAAACGTTACTCAAAAGACAAAGATAAAGATAAAGATAATGATTTTAAGAAAAAAAATTACAATATAAAAGTAACTACAAATTATGATAAAAATATTAGTTCAAAAGACGCCGCAGGATTAACAAAAGAATATGAATTATCAATAACTGTGGATTTCTTTATCATGCGTAAAAACATTGAAAAAAAAGAAATAGCAGAAGAAATATCATTTAAAGAAAACTTTACTATGCAAAAAATGAGTGACTCATTTGAAGAACAAGATTATGAAAAAATTATTAAAGAAAATTTTTCTGATATTATTATAGATAGACTAATTTTCTACTTACATAAAATTTAATGATATTAAAATTTTATAATCTAAAAAAAATAGATTTTAAATTAAGTAAAATATTTCTTTTTTATGGGAAAAATGAAGGTCTTAAAAATGAAACTATCAATAATTTAATTATTAATAAAAATGAAATTTCAAATTTTGATGAAACAGAAATTTTAGATAATAGAGATAATTTTATAGAAAATATTTTATCGAGATCACTTTTTAAAGAAAAAAAAATAATAATCATAAAAAGAGCCACGGATAAAATATTAAAAACAATAGAAGAGCTGATCACAAAAAACCTTGATGATGTAATAATTATTATTAACGCTGGTAATTTGGAAAAAAAATCAAAATTAAGAATTTTTTTTGAAACAAGCAAAAAATACGTTTGCGCTGCTTTCTATGCTGATAATGCAGAAATATTATCAAAATTGACTTATAATTTTTTAAGAGAAAAAAATATATCAATTTCTCCAGCCAATATTAATTTAATAGTCAATAAATGTAACGGAGATAGAGAAACTTTATTAAATGAACTAAACAAAATAGAATATTTTAGTAAAAATGGAAAAAAAATTACTGAAGAAAATATAGCAAAATTAACTAATTTAGCTGAAAATCATAGTGTTTCAGAACTTGTAGATAATTGTTTAGCAAAAAATAAAAAGAAAATTGTTAATATTTTAAATGAAAATAATTTTAGCAATGATGACTGTATTTTAATTATTAGAACTTTTTTAAATAAATCAAAAAAAATATTCAAACTTTGTTGTGAATTTGAAAGTAATAATAATATAAATTTAACGATTTCTTCTGCAAAACCTCCGATTTTCTGGAAAGACAAGGAAATTACTAAACAACAAATATATAAGTGGAATCCAAATAATATTAAAAAATTAATATATAAATTAAATGAAATTGAGCTCCTAATAAAAAAAAATATAAATAATTCAATTAATTTAATTACAGATTTTATTCTAGATCAATCTTCTTCAAATACTAATAATTAGATTTAATTATATCTATAATTTTATTTAATTGATCTAAATCTTTATACTCAAAAATAATTTTGCCTTTATTATTTTTGTTATTTTGAATTAATACATTTATTCCAACTTTATTTGATACAGATATTTCAAGATCTTTAATATTTGAATCTTTTACATTATTATATTTTTGTTTTTTATTTTTGAATATTTTTACAAAATTTTCAGCTTGTCTTACTGAAAGTTTTTTTTCGATAATTTTATTAGCAATAAAACTAGCATTTTCTAAACCAACTAAAATTTTAGCATGTCCTGCTGTTAATTTTTGAGCTTCTATTAGTTTTATTACTTCGTTTGGTAACGTAAGAAGTCTTAAAGTGTTTGTTATATGCGTTCTACTTTTTCCAATAAACTTTGAAACTTTATCTTGATCATATGAAAATTGATCAATTAAACGCTTATATCCTTGTGCTTCTTCAAGTGGATTTAAATCATGTCGTTGTATATTTTCAACAATAGAAAATTCTAAAGATTTTAAATCATCTGCTTCTGATATAATAACTGGTACTTTATGCATACCTGCTCTTTGAGCGGCAAGCCACCTTCTCTCACCTGCAATAATTTCAAACTTAGATTTATCATCATTAGATTTCCTTACAATAATTGGTTGCAAAATTCCCCTTTCTTTAATTGAACTTGTAAGATCATTTAAATTATTTTCATCAAAAATTTTTCTAGGTTGATATTTATTAGGAATTAAATCGCTAATTGATAATTGATTTTTCTGAGTCTCAAGTTTAGTTTCACCTATTAAGGATGATAAGCCTCGACCCAATCCTTTTTTTATTTTATTTGAATCCATTATGCAGCACTCCCCATAGTTGTTTCTTGATTTAAAAATTCATCTGTAAAATTAAAATATGATCTGCTGCCAGGGCAAGATTTATCATAAATTAAAACTGGAACACCATGCGAAGGTGCTTCTGACAATCTCACATTTCTTGGGATCACAGTTGAATATACTTTTTCATTAAAATAATCTCTTGCTTCTTTTTCTACTTGAGATGAAAGTTTATTTCTTTTGTCATACATCGTTAAAAGTATTCCTCTAATCTTTAATTCTGGATTTAAACTTACTTTTATTCTCTCAATTGTTTTCATCAGTTGTGTTAAGCCCTCAAGAGCAAAAAATTCTGTTTGAAGTGGAACTACAAGAGAATTAGAAGAGACTAGTGCCATGACAGTCAATAAGCTCAAAGATGGTGGGCAATCAATTAATATGTAATCATATAATGCCTTAGAATCATTTAAATAAGCGGTTAATTTAAGCTTCAGTATAAAGGCTCTATTTCCATCTTCAGCCGTCTCAATCTCCAACCCGGACAAATCTACATTTGAAGTTATGATATTTATATTATCAAACTGTGTTTGTTTAATTACTTCGAACATTTCTTTTGTTCCATTCAATACATCATAAATTGTATCACTAGAATTTTCCATATTAGATAATCCAAGACCTGTTGTTGCATTTCCTTGTGGATCTAGATCTACAACAAGAATTTTTTTATTTTGTTGCGATAAACCAGCTGCAAGATTTATAACAGTTGTCGTTTTTCCCACCCCACCCTTTTGATTAATGACAGAAATAATTTGCATTTAATTTTTTTTAATTTTTTTTTTAATTTTTTTTATATTTAGCAGAAACGAATCCTGATTTGTTAAACTTTTTTTTTGTGTGTACTCTAATTCCCAATCTTCTAAAGAATTTTTAAAAACTTCTTTGCCATTTTTACCCATAAAAAAAATTATATTTTTATAACTTAAAAAATTTTCATAAACTAAATTTAAAACTACTGACATTGGTTTAAATGCTCTGGACATTACGGTTCCAGTTTGTATTTTTTTTATTTCAAATATATTTTTTTGGATTATTTCTGTTTTCAATTTTAATTTTCTTGAAACCTCTCTTAAAAAATGGCTTTTATGGTGACTTTTTTCATATAAATGAATTTTTATGTCCTTTTTTAAATTTTTAAGAATAATTGCTACGATAATACCTGGCATTCCACCCCCAGATCCTAAATCAGTGGTTGTATTACTGTTTAAATCAATAAAATCAATGATTTGCGCTGAATCTATTATATGGCGATCTATAATGTAGTTTTTTTTAGCTGTTTTTTGACTAATTAAGTTAATTTCTTTATTTTTTTCTAATATCATTGATATATAGCTTTCAAAGTCCAAAAATGTTTCACGTGAAACATTTAAGCTACTAAGTTTTGAGTATGAATTTATAATTTCTTGTTCCATTAAGCTATATGCTTAATAGACTTTCTTTTTACGTGTGACAACAAAATATATACAGCAGCAGGAGTAATTCCGTCAATTCTTAAGGCCTGACCCATAGTTTTAGGCTTAATTTCCTTAAATTTAGCTTTTACTTCATTTGACAAACCTGAAAGGTCATCATAATTGATTTTATCTGGTATTATAAGGTTTTCATCTCTTTTAAAGGCTAAAATATCAGCTTTTTGCTTTTTTAAATAACCTCTATAATGAGCATTAATTTCAACCTGTTCATCTATTTCACTACTAAAAAAGGGTATATCAGACCATATTTCCCTAATTTTACTCATATCAACTTCCTTTTGAGTTAATATTTCATTAGAAGATCTTAAAACTCCATCTTTTGCTATTTTTATACCAAATTTATCTGCTTTATTAGGTGATATAGTATATTGACTCATTTTTACATTGATTTGGTTAATTTTATAAAATTTATCTAAATAAAAAGCTTTTCTTACATCACTAATTAATCCTATTTCTATTCCTTTGGTAGTTAATCTTTGATCCGCATTATCAGATCTAAGGCTTAACCGATACTCTGCTCTTGATGTAAACATCCGATATGGTTCAGCCACACCTTTAGTCACTAAATCATCAATCATTACTCCTATGTAAGCGTCAGATCTATCTAGTATAAAAGGCTCTGATTTTTTAAAAGATAGAGCGGCATTAATCCCAGCTATAAGACCCTGGGCTGCCGCTTCTTCATATCCTGTTGTTCCATTAATTTGGCCAGCAAGATAAAGATTGCGAATCTTCTTAGTCTCTAGCGTTAAAAACAGTTCTCTAGGATCTATATAGTCATATTCTATAGCATATCCTGGTCTTATAATTGTTACATTCTCTAAACCATTGATATTATTACATATTTCTTGTTGTACGTATTCTGGAAGTGATGTAGAGATACCATTTGGATATATTGTATGGTCATTAAGCCCTTCTGGCTCTAAAAATATCTGGTGTCGACCCTTATCAGCAAATTTTACTATCTTGTCTTCTATAGATGGACAGTATCTAGGTCCAATACCTTGTATGCTGCCAGAGTACATGGCACTCTTAGATAAATTTTTTTCAATAATTTTATGAACCTTGTCGTTAGTATAAGTCATACGACATGAAACTTGTTTGTTAATATTTTTTTTAGTTAAGAAAGAAAAAAAATAAGGATCATCATCTGCGAACTGTTCTTCTAAATTTTCATAATTTATTGTTCTTGAATCAAGTCGGGGAGGGGTTCCTGTTTTTAATCTTCCTATTTTAAAATTATATTTTTCTAATTGTTCACTTAATCCTGTTGAAGGTTTCTCATCATACCTTCCAGCTGGTGTTCTTTCATCACCTATATGTATCAAACCATTTAAAAAAGTGCCCGTTGTAAGTATTAACTTAGAACATAGAACTTTTTTACATTCTTTAGTTTCGAAACCAGTTATTGTATTTTTATCAAAAATAAACTTTATTACTGGATCTGAAAAAATCCTTAGATTACAGTAGTTTACAAGTTTTTCTTTCATATATTTACGATATAATGATCTATCTGATTGAGTTCTTGGTCCTCTCACTGCAGGACCTCTGCTTCTATTTAATAATCTAAATTGTATACCTGATTTATCAGCAACTTCACCCATGACGCCATCAAGCGCATCTATCTCTCTTACTAAGTGACCTTTTCCCAAACCACCTATTGCTGGATTACATGACATCTCACCAATTGTTTCTATCTTGTGAGTAAACAAAGCGGTGTTAACTCCTAAACGTGCAGAAGCTGCAGCAGCTTCACAACCTGCATGCCCTCCACCTATTACAACAACATCAAATGATAAATCGTTTTTCATAAGTTAAATTTATAGCTGATTATTTTATTTACAAGATACGTATAATTCTCTTTAAATAACCTTTAATTATCAGCGTTTTTTTGAAGAAAAGGGTATAAAAATAAGGAAAATAGTGGATTATTTACCTATACAAAAATCGTTGAAAATGCTACCCAATATCTCTTCAACGTCAACTTTACCAACAATCATACCAAGATGTCTAGTAGCCAATCTTAAATCTTCAGCAGCTTTATCAAAATCTTCAGCTTCATTTTTTTTATTAAAATTTTTAAGATGCTCCAAACATTGTTCAAGATGTTGTCTATGTCGTTCTCTTGTAATTAAAATATCATCACTTGTTATAAATTTATTTTTTAAATTATTTTTTATTTTTGAAATTAATTCATCGGTATTTAAATTTTCTTTAATTGAAATTAATACATGATTTAATTTTTTAATTTCAGGATCAATATCTCTATCTATAAGATCTGATTTGTTTATTACTAAGATCGCATTTTCATCTAACAAACCCTTCAAAATATCAGTAAAATCAAGGTTTTTGGCATCAACAACTACCAACTTTAAATCTGCTTCTTCGGCTCTACTTAAAGATAATTTGATACCTTTTTTTTCAATTTCGTTTTTAGATTCTCTTATCCCAGCAGTGTCAGAAACTATTACAGGATAACCATTGATATTAAGATGTGTTTCTATTACGTCTCTTGTTGTTCCTGCAATCTCTGAAACTATTGCAACATCTCTATTTGATAAATGATTTAAGAGGCTAGACTTTCCCGCATTGGTGGGTCCTAGAATTGCAATCTTAAAACCTTCTCTAATTCTTTCTCCAACTTTTTGATCGTTTAAAATTTTTTCAATGTTAATTAAAACTTCATCTGAATCTTTTTTAATTTCTTTTAAAATATTATTCGGTAAATCTTCATCTGGAAAATCTATTTTAGCTTCAACATATGATAAAGTTTTTAAAAGTTTTTCTCTTAAAAAGTTGAATTGATCTGCAGATTTTCCATTCATAATTTTTATAGCTTGTTGTCTTTGAATTTCTGTTTCAGAAGAAATTAAATCAGCTATACTCTCTGCTTTGAGTAAATTTATTTTTCCATTTTCAAATGCTAATTTTGTAAATTCGCCAGGTTCTGCTAAACGACAATTTTCAATACCTGAGATAGAATGGTGCAAGGCATCAACCACTGCTTTGCTGCCATGTATCTGTATTTCAGCCATATCTTCACCTGTGTAGCTCTCAGGACCAGGAAACCACAAAATTATACCTTCATCAATTAGTTCAGAAGTGTTGATTTTATTCATTTTTCTTAACGTTGCTACTCTTGGTTTGGGCAAAGTTTTGTTAGTTAATAATTCAATGACTCTTGATGTTTCTTGCCCCGAAATTCTTATGACAGCGATACCTGAAATTCCTGGTCCAGTTGATAAAGCATAAATTGTCATAAATTTATTTATATCCTTAAATTAATCTTAATCATATAATTTAAAATGATTATTTGGATAGCATCATACCCCAAAAGTGGAAATACATGGGTAAGACTTTTTCTAGATTATTTATTTTCTCCCACAAATAAGTTCAGTATTAACAAAAATTATATTGGTCAATTTCCATTAAGAGAACATTTTGTGGGTTTAACTAAAAATGTTGATAACCAAAATGAATATGCTCGAAATTGCAAAAAAGCACAATTGAAATTAAATTCAGATAGTAAAATAAAAATTTTTAAAACACATAATGCATTATGGAATTGGAATAATGGTCAATATTCTTTTACGGATGAAAAATGTTGTTTGGGTGTAATTCATATTGTTAGAGATCCTAGAAATATTGTAACTTCTATTTTAAATTATTTTCATAAAGATAATTATGATCAAGCTTTAGAGTTTATGAAGGAAAATAAAGTATTAGGTGGAGGTAAAGATGAAAGTGGTTTACCAACTATAATTGGCTCATGGTCTAATCATTATAAATCATGGAAAAAATTTAAGAAAAATAATTTATTAATAAGATACGAGGATCTTTTAGAAAAACCAGAAAACGAATTTTTTAAAATAACAAATTTTTTAAAATTAGTTGGAAAATTTAAATTTAAAGATGATAAAATTTTTGAGGCAATTCAAAATTGTAAGTTTAATAATTTGTCTAAACAAGAAGATCTTTACGGTTTTGATGGAAATTCATATAACAATAAAAAACTTAATCATAAATTTTTCAATTTAGGACCAAAAAATAAATGGGAAAATTTATTGAACCCAAAAATAAAAAGTGAAATTGAATTATTATTTAAAGAGGAAATGCAAGAACTTAACTACTTGTAATGTAGAAAATATTATATTAGTAACATTCATTTTTTATAGTATTGCCACTCTTCATTTGAACACACTTTTATCGGTTAATAGCTCTGTGGCTCCAAATGTTTTTTCTCCCAAAATTCTTATAGAAGCACGATTAAAATACCAGGATCAGAGGAGAGAGCACTAAAATAGTCATTTTAAGAAAAATTATTATAACTAGATTTTAATAATTTACTAAAATAAAATTATAAAAATAATTTTTTATGATTGTTTGGTTAGCTTCATATCCTAAGAGTGGGAATACATGGTTAAGATCTATGATTGGGTCTCTATTGTTTACAGAAGATGGTATTTTTGATTTTAAGTACTTAAAAAAAATAAGACAATTTCCAAGTCACGATCATTTTAAAGATTTAATTAAAAATCCAGACGATATTCATGAAATAAAAAAAAGTTGGATAATTGCTCAAGATAAAATAAACTTAGACAGAAAAATAAAATTCTTTAAAACTCATCAAGGACATTATACTGTCGGTCAATATCCATTTACAAATAGAGAAAATACTTTAGCAACTATATATGTTGTAAGGGATCCTAGAAATTTAGTCACTTCAATTTCTAATCATTATAATCTTACGATAGAAAAATCTTTGGAATTCATTTCAACAACCAAGTCATTAAAAGGACACTTTGAAAATGATGGTAAAACTTTTAAATCTATAAGAACAATTCTAGGTAATTGGAGTGAGCATTATAAATCTTGGACTATAAAGAATAATAAACTTTTACTTATTAAATATGAAGATTTAATTTCTAATGCGCCTGCCGAACTTGAAAGAATAATTATTTTTTTAAAAAATTTTATGGAAGTCAACACAAATTATATAAAAAATAAAAATATTATAGAGTCAACCTCTTTTGAGAACCTTAAAAAAATGGAGGTCGAAGGTCAATTTAAAGAAAATGTTTATACAAAATCTAAAAATAAGATCAATTTCTTTCATTTAGGAAAGGAAAATCAATGGGAAAAAAAAATTGAAAAAAAAATATCTAATGAGGTTGAAAAAAAATTTTTTAAAGAAATGAGTGAGCTGAATTATTTATAATTTATGATTATTTGGTTAGCATCTTATCCTAAAAGTGGAAATACTTGGTTACGATCGATTATTTCAGCTCTTTTATATTCTGCAGATGGAGTTTTTAATTTTGAACTATTAAAAAAGGTACAACAATTTCCAGACAAAAAATTTTTCAAAGATCTTATTGAAGATTTTAGTAATTTTAGTGAAATAAAAAAAAACTGGATAGTTGCACAGGATAGAATTAATTTAAATAATGAAACCAAATTACTTAAAACTCATCATGGAAAATATACTGTAGAAAAAAGTAATTTTACCGATAATAAAAACACACTTGCAACTATTTATATTGTAAGAGATCCTCGAACTTTAGTTAAATCTATTTCGAATCATTTTACACTTTCACTTAATGATGCTTCCAAGTTTTTATTTGCATCAAGTGTAATTGGAAACAGTAAAAGTTTTGAAGAAAGAAAAGATGGAATATTAACCTTATTGGGCAAATGGAATGATCATTATCGTTCTTGGACAAGAAATAATAATAATCTTTTAATAATTAAATATGAAGATTTAGTTGCTAATCCTGAGACTGAGTTGATTAAACTTATCAAATTTTTAAAAAAATATTTAAATCTTAAAACTAGTGAAAAAAAAAATAAAATGATTTTGCAAACAACATCGTTCAGCAATCTACAAAATATGGAAAAACAAGGTTTATTTAAAGAGAGCGTTATAAATAAAAAAACTGATAGTAAAGTTAATTTTTTTCATCTTGGGCCAAAAAATAAATGGCAAGATATTCTTGATAAAAAGATTGTTAGTGAAATTGAAAAAAACTTTTACAGTGAAATGAAAGAATTGGGGTATTTAAAATAAACTCAATTTTATGCTGGTTTATTCATTGAGTTAAAAAACTCAGCATTATTTTTTGTCTCTTTTAATTTTGAATTAATAAATTCAATTGCATCCATTGTTCCCATTGGTGCAATTATTCTTCTAAGAACATTCATTTTTTGAAGATCATTTTTATCAAATAATAACTCTTCTCTTCTTGTTCCTGATTTTGTTATATCTATTGCTGGATAAATTCTTTTGTCCGCAATTTTTCTATCTAGAACAGTTTCACTATTTCCTGTTCCTTTAAATTCTTCAAAAATTACTTCATCCATTCTGCTCCCAGTATCTATTAAAGCAGTTGAGATAATAGTCAAAGATCCACCTTCTTCAATATTTCTTGCGGCACCAAAAAATCTTTTGGGTCTTTGAAGCGCATTAGCATCCACTCCTCCAGTTAAAACTTTTCCAGAACTGGGTATAACTGCATTATATGCTCTTCCCAATCTTGTTATAGAATCTAACAAGATAACGACATCTTTTTTATGTTCGGTTAATCTTTTTGCTTTTTCGATAACCATTTCAGCGACAGCTACGTGTCTTTGAGCCGGCTCATCAAAAGTAGAGCTGATTACTTCACCTTTAACAGTTCTTTGCATATCAGTTACTTCTTCAGGGCGCTCATCAATTAGCAAAACAATTAAATAACATTCTGGATAATTTTTAGCGATTGAGTTTGCGATGCTTTGTAAGATCATTGTTTTTCCAGCTTTTGGAGGAGAAATAATTATTGATCTTTGGCCCTTGCCTATTGGGCTTACTAAATCTATTAACCTTGGAGTTAAGTCTGGTTTTTTTTCAACTTTTATGGTTTCGACTTCCATCACTAACTGCTTATCAGGATAAAGTGGGGTAAGGTTATCAAATGCTATTTTGTGTCTAGCTTTTTCAGGCTCTTCAAAATTGATTTTACTAACTTGAAGTAATGCAAAATATCTTTCACCTTCTTTGGGGGCTCTAACTGGTCCTTCAACAGTATCTCCGGTTCTTAATCCAAATTTTCTAATCTGACTTGGACTAACATAAATATCATCTGGTCCTGGTAAATAGTTTGACTCCATTGCTCTTAAAAAACCAAAACCATCTTGCAGTAATTGTAAAACTCCTGCTCCAGTAATTTCCTCTTTTTCAGCAACTTTTTTTTAGTATTGCAAAAAGAATTTCTTGCTTTCTAAGTGTGCTGGCATTTTCAATACCTAGCTCTTCAGCTTGGGTGATAAGTTGTTCCGATGATTTTAATTTTAATTCTTGAATATTCATGATTTAAATTTGATAAGGACTAATCTGATAGATCAATATATATACTCTAAATCTTATTTCAACCCTACATTGGCTTAAATATAACTAAAAAAACAATAAAAATAAGAGCTACTGTAGGAATTTCGTTAATTATTCTAAAAAATTTTGAAGATCTAGAATTAGTATTATTTTTTAATGATGAGAGGCATTTACCAAGATAGTCATTGTAAGCTGATAATAAAATTACCAAAACTATTTTTATTTGCATCCATAATTGAGAAAAAATTTCTATTCCATTTAAATAAATTAATATTAATCCAAAAATCCAAGTAAAAATCATTGCTGGACACATAATGTAAAAATACAATCTTTTTTCCATTGCCTCAAAAATATCTGTTGCTTCTTTTTTTTTTTTATTTTCTACGTGGTAAACGAAAATTCTTGGAAGATACAAAAGACCAGCCATCCATGAAATTACTGCAATCAGATGTAAACTTTTAAATAATAAATAACTATTCATAATTTAAGCATGGGCATTTTTTAAAATTATTTGGACAATGAGTCTTCGGAGGATAAAGCTTATTATCAAAATTATATTCCTCTTTCTTAATAATTAGTTCTGATATTGCTTTTATAAAATTTTCATTGGTACCCAGGGCTGGTACTCTAGTATAATTTTTACATCCATTTTTGTCTGCTAATTCTTTATATTCTATATCAAGCTCAACTAATGTTTCTGAATGTTCAGAAACAAAAGCTATTGGGACCAAAACAATATGCTTTCCCAATTTTGAGTTTTCAATAATTATATCCTCTGTTGATGGACCTATCCATTTTAATGGCCCAACACGACTTTGGTAGCTTAGTATCCAATCTAGACTATCTATTTTTAAAGATTTAACAATTTTATTTACTGACTGTTCTACTTGCCATTGGTAAGGATCACCTTTTTTAATATTTTTCTCTGGTAACCCGTGGGCTGAAAATATTAATTTATAATTTTTTAAATTATTAATTTTTTTAATTATTTCATTCGTGTGAGCTAAAATAAAATTATCATCTGTGGGATAACAACAAATAGTACTTGTTTTTGTATTAAAATTATTTTTTTTACAAATATCTTTCCACTCTTTAATAGAAGATCCAGAGGTTGCGGCAGAGTACTGCGGGTACAATGGCATTAGAATAATCTCATCTGGATTAAAGTTTTTAACTTCTTTAATAACATTCTCTGCTCTAGGATGCCAGCACCTCATAACAACAAAACATTTATAATTAAAAAAATTATCTTCATTATTCAGTTTTATTTCGAGTGCTTTTGCTTGTTCTTCTGTTAATTTTAAAATTGGTGATGAACCACCAATTTCCCGATAAATTTTTTTTGCTATCGGAGCTCTTCTATTTGAAATTAACTTAGCTAACGGATATCTTAAAAAGGTAGGTAAATTAAGGATTGCAGGATCATTAAA
>CACIZU010000012.1:15000-30405 GCA_902591185.1 uncultured Pelagibacteraceae bacterium | reverse complement strand
GTTTTTTGTTTCTTAATTCAATGTTTAATTTTCCATTAGTTATATTTGGTATTTTGTCCAAATTTTTCCAACTTATATTTTTAAGAGGTATATATTTATCTAGAAGAATTCTAGTATATTCGATAACTTTTTTTCCTCTTATTGGATTATAAGTCTTACCTTTTAATGCACCTTTAATTTCAGGAATAATATTTGAACCATACAGACTGTCATAAAGACTTACCCACCTTGCATTAGCAGCATTTAATAAAAATCTTGCATTACTCACTGGACAAACTAATTGAGGACCACAAATATTAGAGATTTCTTTATCTACATTTTTAGTTTCAATTTTAAAGTTTGGGACTGATTTTTTAAGATAGTCAATTTTTTTTAAAAAAATTTTATACTCATTAAAATTGAATTTTTTATCTTTTCTTTCAAGATGAAATGAGTCTATTGATTTCTGTATTTTTTCTCTGGTTTCTAAGAGCTTTTTATTTTTTGGTGATAAATCATGTACGGTTTTACTAAACCCTTTCCAAAATTGATTACTTGAGATACCAGTTCCAGGCAGCAATTCTTTATTAACAAAGCCTAAAAGTATATTTGATACTGATAAATCACAAGTTTTTATGAATTTTTCTTTTTTTTTCATTAATATTTATTATATCATTTTATTGTCAAATTTTAGTTTATAAAGAAATTAATATGAAAAATTATCTTAATTTTGAAACCGATATTAAAAACCTTGAAAATGAAATAGAAAAACTAAAAGACCCTTATAATCAAGATGGGTTAACTGAAGTTGATACTCAAAAAATATCAAGCTTTCAAGCTGAATTAGATAAAAAATTAAAAGATATCTATTCAAATTTAGATCCTTGGCAAACCACAATGGTTGCTAGACACGAAGATAGACCAAAATCAAAATTTTTTATTGAAAACTTATTTGATGATTTTATCTCATTATCTGGTGATCGATTTTATGGAGAAGATAAATCGGTTTTAACAGGGTTTGCAAAATTTAATGGAAATTCTGTCTTGGTAATTGGTCAAGAAAAAGGAGAAAACTTAGAAAGTAGAATAGAAAGAAACTTCGGAATGATGAGACCAGAGGGTTATCGAAAGACAATAAGATTAATGAAATTAGCAAATAAATTTAACATTCCTATTATTTCTTTTATTGATACTCCTGGTGCTTATCCTGGAGTCGGAGCTGAGGAAAGAGGGCAAGCAGAGGCAATTGCTAAATCGATTGAATGCTGTATGGAGCTTAAAGTTCCTACATTAGCAATTATAATTGGTGAAGGAGGATCAGGAGGAGCAATAGCTCTGGCCTCATCTAATAAAGTAATAATGCTAGAAAATGCAATTTATTCAGTTATTTCTCCTGAGGGCTGTGCAACTATTTTATGGAGAGATCCCAAAAAAATGCTTGATGCAGCAAAGGCAATGAAGCTCTCTGCAAAAGATTTGTTGGAATTAAAAATTATAGATGAAATTATTTCAGAACCTTTAGGAGGCGCTCACAGAGACAGAGATTTAATGTTAGAAAATCTTAGAAATTCAATATCTCAAAATTTAGATTATTTTAAAGAACTGTCATCGGAAGAAATCATGAATGAAAGAAAAAATAAATTTTTAAAAATTGGAAGAAACAAAGGTTTTATTAGTAGTTCAGAAGATTTAAGCACTTTAACAATTAAAAATAGTAATATTAATAAAATTATAAAATCAAAAAAAAAATTAATTGGATTGGTAACAGTTGGATTGATTTTATTAATTTCAGGATTAATTCTATTTTAAATAATTTTACAAAATACCGTGACAGTGCTTAAACTTTTTACCAGAACCACAGAAACACGGTTCATTTCTCCCAATTTTTTTTACTTTTTTAGTCGTATCTAAAATAGTTTGTTTATTTTTTTCATCTTTAGGTTGTTCTGTAACTACTTTTAGATTCATTAAGATGGTTACAAAATCTAGTTTTAACTTCTCTAAAAGATTAGAAAATAGATCAAATGCTTCTTTTTTATATTCTATTAAAGGATCTCTTTGTCCATAAGATCTAAGCCCAATGACTTGTCTTAATTGTTCCAAATATTGTATATGAGACTTCCAATTTAAATCTATGCATTGAAGAAATATTCTTTTTTCTATTTCCTTCGCATGATCTTGCCCAAGAATTTTTATTCTATCATTTCTAGATTCATCAAATTTAATAATAATTTTTTCTTTTAATTCTGTATCTGTAGCTGAAATTAATTCTTCCAATTCAATTTCTTTAAAACTTTTACCCACAATTTGTTTAAGACGATTACTAAATTCATTATTTTTTGGATCTGACAATTTTTGCATTTTCAATTTAATAATATCTTGGATTATTTCTTTTAAAAATTCATCAGAATATTCAAAAATATTTTTACTATTCATCGCATTTTTTCTTTGTGAAAAGACAACATGTCTTTGATCGTTAAGGACATTATCAAATTTAATTAGAGTTTTTCTAATATCAAAGTTTCTAGCCTCAACTTTTTGTTGTGCCCTTTCTAATGCTTTGTTTATCCATGGGTGGTCAATGCTTTCTCCATCCTTTAAACCTAATTTTTCAAGCATATTATTCATGGAATCTGAGCCAAAAATTCTCATTAGATCATCTTCTAGACTGACATAAAATATGGAACTACCTTCATCACCCTGTCGTCCTGCTCTTCCTCTAGCTTGATTATCAACTCTACGAGACTCCATTCTCTCTGTTCCTATAACAAATAAGCCGCCCAAAGATTTAATTTTATTCTTATTTATTTCTAGTTGATGGTTAGAAATAGATCCTTTTTTACCTCCAAGTTGAATATCGACTCCTCTTCCAGATATACTTGTTGTTATAATTACTGATTTTTCTTTACCAGCATTGGCAATTATCTCTGCTTCATTTTCATGGTTTTTTGCATTTAAAACTACATGTTTAATGTTTTTTTTATTTAACAAATTTGAATATATTTCTGATTTATTAATACTCGATGTAAAAACCAAAACAGGCTGTGCTGAGTTATGACATTTAATTATTTTATTTATAATTGCATCATTTTTTTCTTTTTCAGTTCTAAAAATTTGATCATTAAAATCTTTTCTTATCATTTCGTTATTTGTTGGGATTACCACAACTTCTAAATTATAGATTTCAAAAAACTCTTCTGCTTCTGTTGCAGCAGTACCAGTGCAACCTGATATTTTCTTATAAAGTTTAAAATAATTTTGATAAGTTATTGAAGCTAAAGTTTGATTTTCAGCTTTAACATCTACTTTTTCTTTTGCCTCTAATGCTTGGTGCAGCCCATCTCCAAATCTTCTACCCTCAAGAATTCTGCCCGTAAGTTCGTCAATAATTTTTAAGCTTCCATCTTTTATAATATAATCCTTGCCTTTTTCGAACAAATGGTTTGCACGTAGTGATTGATTTACGTGATGTACTAAGTGTAAATTTTGAGGATCATAAAAATTATTATTCTTTAATATACCAGCATTAGATAAAAGCTTTTCTACATTATTTATCCCATCGTTAGTTAAAAGAATACTTTTTTCTTTTTCATCAATCTCATAATCTTTATTGTTTAAAAATTTAATTAATTTATCAATTGCTAGGTATTGAGCAGTTTTATTTTCAGCTGATCCAGAAATTATTAATGGAGTTCTTGCTTCATCAATTAAACAAGAGTCAATTTCATCAACAATTGAAAAAGAATGATCTCTCTGAACCATTTCTTTTTCAGAAAATTTCATATTATCTCTTAAATAATCAAAGCCTAATTCACTATTTGTTGCATAGGTTATGTCACAATTATAATTTTTTTTACGCTCTAAATCGTCTTGATCGTTATTGATATAGCCCGAGCTTAAACCAAGAAAATTATATATATGACCCATTTCTATTGAGTCTCTTTTTGCTAGATAGTCATTAACCGTTACAATATGAACTCCCTTATCATTAAGTGCATTAAGATATGCAGCAAGTGTAATTGTTAAGGTTTTTCCTTCACCTGTTCTCATTTCTGCAATTTTACCTTCGTGAAGAGCTACACCGCCAATTATTTGTACATCAAAATGTCTTTCATTGCGAGTTCTCTTAGATGCCTCTCTAACTAATGCAAATGCTTCAGGCAAAATATCGTCCAAGGTTTTACCTTGTTTAATTTGTTCTTTGAAATTAAGCGTTTTTTTCGCAAAATCTAAATCACTAAAATTTTTAAAATCATCTTCCAATAAATTAATTTTATTTACAATTTTTCCAATTCTATCTAGTTCTTTTTGATTGCTAGATTTTATGAATTTTGAAATTAAATTTAATGGATTAAACATTACTATTTGATTTTATTCTTTACTTATATTGTTTAATATATGTATTAAATAAATATTTTAAACATTATGGGAATTAATTTATCAAATTTTATATCTTCAAAATCAAAAAATGCTAGAATGATGGATTTTCAAGACTTAGATCATCTAGATGGCCTTTCAATTTCAGTTGTTAGTGCAAACTTATACAAAGATAATAGAGACGATTTATCAATGTTTTATTTTAGAGATGGGGCAAATTATGCATCTGTTTATACTCAGTCTAAAATTTTATCAGAAAATATTAAGTGGAACTTAAATCAAAAAAATAAGAAAATATTTTCTCTTCTTGTAAATACAAGAAATGCTAATGCTTTCACTGGAAAACAGGGTTATGAGAGTTTAAAAAAATTAGCTCATTTAATCTCGAAAAAACTTAATGAAAAACAAATTGAAGATGAGAATACTCCAAAAAAAATTACACCTAAAGAAATTATATTTGGTTGTACAGGAACTATTGGAGAGTTTTATCCATATGAAAAAATAGTTGATCAAATTCCAAATTTAATTAATAAAATTCGATATACACAAAATAAATTTATCTGGATGAAGGCTGCATTAGGAATTATGACAACAGATACAAAGCCTAAATTAGCAATGGAAGAATGTAAAATAGGAAATGAAAAAATCAAGATTTATGGAATAGCAAAAGGTTCTGGGATGATACATCCAAATATGGCAACAACTTTAGCTTATATTTTTACAGATGCCAGTTTGTCTAATGATATTCTTAATAGATTGTTAAAAAAAAATATAACCACAACTTTTAATGCAATTTCATGTGATGGAGATACAAGCACTAATGATATGGCAACTATCTTTGCAACTAATAAAATAAAAAATTCTCCAATAAAAAGTATAAATGATAAAAAGATAAGAAATTTTGATAATGCTTTAAATAATGTATTACTAAATTTGGCAAAAAGAGTTGTATCAGATGGTGAAGGAGCTTCCAAGTTCATAACAATAAAAGTTGAAAAATGTAAAAATGAAATTGATGCAAAAAAAATTGCTTTTTCAATAGCCAGCTCAACTTTAGTTAAAACTGCTATAGCAGGAGAAGATCCTAATTGGGGCAGAATTGTAATGGCCATTGGTAAAGCAGGACCAAAAATTAATTTAAAGAAATTATCTATCAAGTTTGGAAATATAAAAATAGTGCAGGATGGGAAATTGCATCAAGCATATGATGAGAAATTGGTAGCAAATTATATGAAAAATGAAAATATTGATTTAAATATTGATATCACAACTGGTAATAAAAATTTTACAGTTTACACGATGGATCTTACTAATAAATATATTGAAATTAATTCTGATTATAGAAGTTAATAGGTATTGAAATTTTAATTTGAATAATTAATTTTAAGTTATGATAAAATACAAGTTAGCATGTAAAGATTGTGAATTTATTTTTGATAGTTGGTTTTCTTCATCAAAAGATTATGAAAAATTAAAAAAGAAGAATTTTCTATTTTGTCAGATTTGCAATTCACAAAAAGTTGAAAAAACTTTGATGGCGCCACAATTAATTAATAGCAAAAAAAAAACAATAGAAAGCTCAAACTCAGCAAAATATAACAATATTAAACAAACTATAAAAGATTATCAAAAATTTATTAAAGATAATTTTAAATATGTTGGTGAAGATTTTGCCTATGAAGCAAGATCCATTTACTATAATAAAAATAAGAAAAAAAAAGGTATTTATGGCAGTGCATCCAAACATGATCTTAAAGAATTAAAAGAAGAAGGTATTGATACTCAAGTGATACCTTGGATAAAAGATAATGAAAATTAATTCTTTATAAATTTTGCGATATAATTTATTGATGTATCTCCTGAGATATTCCACTCATCTTTAATTATATTAAAATGCATTCCATCTAATTTTTTTAAAATTAAATTATTATTTTTAAGAATATTTTTAAGATCTTCAGGTTTTACAAATTTTTCCCATTCATGTGTTCCAATAGGAAGCCATCTTAAAACATATTCTGCTCCAACAATAGCAAACAGATATGACTTTAAAGTTTTATTGATAGTTGCAACAAACATTAATCCATTTTTTTTAAGAAGTTTTGAGCAAGAATTTAAAAAAACTTGAACATCATCAACATGCTCAACTATCTCCATATTTAAAATTACATCAAATTTTTTTTTTATTTTTAATTTCTCAGGAGATGCGCATAGATAATTAATATTAAGTTTATTTTTTTTTGCATGAAGCTTTGCAATTTTTATATTTTTAATTGAAGCGTCTATTCCGGTTACATTGGCACCCAGCCTTTGCATTGGCTCTGAAAGCAAACCACCTCCACATCCTACATCTAAAATACTTATACCTCTTAAAGATTTTGTTTCATTTTTTAATTTAAAATTATTAGCTATATTTTCTTTTATGTATTTTATTCTAATAGGATTAAATTTATGAAGTGGTTTAAATTTTCCTTTTGGATCCCACCATTCAGTGGCCATTTTTGAAAACTTTTCTACTTCTTTTTTATTTATACTGTTCATGATAGATAATTAGTTGACATAACAATTAAGATGTATTTTATCAAATATTAATTAAATTATAATGATTAAATCTGATCAATGAAAACTGTAGTACTCAAATTTGGTGGAACTTCTGTAGGTAGTATTGAAAGAATTAAAAAAGTTTGCAAGATTATTGCTTCTTATAAAAAGAACAAAAATAGAATAATTGTAATTTCATCTGCAATGAGTGGAGTTACCAATGATCTTGTTAATAAATCAAAATTAATTAGTAATAATTTTGATAGAGCTGAGTATGATACTCTGTTATCTACAGGTGAACAGGTTTCGTGTGCTTTAATTGCTGGAAGATTAAATCATATTGGATTTAAATCTAGATCTTGGATGTCATGGCAGATTCCTATTATAACTGAAGGTCCTCATTCTGGTGCAAGAATAAATAAAGTAGCTGTTAAAGAATTATATAATTATTTAAAAAATGGTGGCATACCTATTATCACTGGATTTCAAGGAATAAACAATAAACTTAGACTTACTACTATTGGTAGAAGTGGTTCTGATGCCACAGCTATTATGTTTGCTAAATTTTTTAAAGCTAATGAATGTATAATTTTTACTGACGTAGATGGAGTTTATACTACTGATCCGAGACAATATAAAAATGCAAAAAAAATTAAAAAAATATTTTATGATGAAATGTTAGAAATGGCATCTTTGGGATCAAAAGTTATGCAGCCAACTTCAGTACAAGATGCTAAATTAAATAAGATAAATATTCAGGTAAAATCTTCATTTGTTTCGAAACCTGGAACTTTGATAGCTGGTTCAATCAAATCTTTTAGTGATAAAATTATCACAGGAATTTCTTCAACAAAAAATGACGCCAAAATTACGATTGTGGGAGTTAAAGACAGACCAGGTGTTGCAGCATCAATTTTTAGGCCACTATCTCAAAATTTGATTAATGTAGATATGGTTGTTCAAAATATTTCTTTAGATGGTAAAGAAACTGATCTGACATTTACAATTAAATCTGATGATTTAAAAAAAACTGAAAAATTAATTAAACGGAACAAAAAAATATCTTACAAAAAATTATCTTTCGATAAAAATGTATCTAAGGTTTCTATTATTGGTGTAGGAATGATAACTACTCCTGGAATAACTTATCGAATGTTCCAAGCCTTAGCTTCAAAAAAAATAAATATTCTAGTGATTTCAACTTCTGAAATTAAAATTTCAGTTTTAGTTTCAGCAAAGCAGGTAAAAAAAGCAATAAATATTTTACATAAAGAATTTAAATTGGACTAAATTTTATGATTCTAAGGCCTTTTAGAAACATTAATCGAAAAAAAACTAAAGTAATAAATGTTGGTAATGTAAAAGTGGGAGGAGACAATCCTATTTCTGTTCAGTCAATGACGAACACTTTAACTACAGATATAAAAGCAACTATAAAACAAATCATAGATATTCATGAAGAAGGGGCAGATATAGTTAGAGTTTCATGTCCAGATGAAAATTCATCAAAAGCGCTAAAAGAAATTACCAAAAATGTTCAAATACCAGTCATTGCGGATATTCATTTTCATTACAAAAGAGCAATTGAAGCTGCTGAAAATGGTGCACAATGCTTAAGAATAAATCCTGGAAATATAGGTGATAAAGACAAAATATATGATGTATTGAGTGCTGCAAAAAATAATAATTGTTCAATAAGAATTGGAGTGAATGCAGGCTCACTTGAAAAAGATATTTTAGAGAAATATAAAGAGCCTTGTCCCGAAGCATTAGTAGAAAGCGCTATAAGAAACATTAAAATTTTAGAGGATCAAAATTTTTTTAATTTTAAAGTTAGCGTTAAATCCTCAGATGTTTTTTTATCAATTGCTGCATATCGACAACTTTCAAAAGTAATGGATTATCCATTACACCTTGGAATAACTGAAGCAGGAAGCTTTATATCAGGAAGCGTTAAGTCTTCCATAGGACTTGGTTCACTTCTTTTAGACGGAATTGGAGATACTATAAGAGTATCTCTGTCTGATGATCCAGTAAAAGAAGTCAAGATCGGTAATGAGATTTTAAAATCTTTAGGCTTAAAAAATAGAGGGGTCAAAATTATATCTTGTCCATCATGTGCTAGACAAGCTTTTCAAGTAATTGATACAGTTAAAATTTTAGAAGAAAAATTATCTCATATTAAAACACCTATTACATTGTCAATTATCGGATGTGTTGTTAATGGTCCTGGAGAGGCAGCCATGACAGATGTGGGAATTACGGGTGGAGGAAAAGGTAGTAATATGCTTTATTTGTCTGGAATACAGAGTGAAAAAGTTCTAACAGATAATATTATAAATAAAGTTGTTTTAGAAGTTGAAAAAAAAGCCTTTGAATTAGAAAAAAAACTATGATCCCCACAAAGACAATTAGAGATCTTATTATTAAACATTCTGTTTTAGAAAAAGATTTAGCATCAGGTGAGATTGACAAAAAATTATTTGCAGAAAAATCAAAAGAATATTCAGATGTAAATGAGATAATTGGAAATGCTAAAAAATATATATCTTTTGAAAATGATAAAAAGGAATTAGAAAAAATTTTAATTGAAAGTTCTGGGGATGATGACCTTAAAAACATGGCAGAGCAAGAACTATCAGAATTACAATTAGAACACGAAACAAATGAAAAGAAATTAAAATTATTTTTATTACCAAAAGATGAAGCAGATAAAAAAAATGCAATTATAGAAATTAGAGCTGGAACTGGAGGATTAGAAGCGAGCTTATTTGCTTCAGATCTTTTCAAGATGTATGAAAAAGTAAGTCATAAAAAAAAATGGACACTTGAATTAATATCTATTTCCAGAAGTGATGCAGGAGGCTTAAAAGAAGTCATTGCTTCAATTAAAGGAACTAATATTTATTCTACATTAAAATATGAAAGTGGAGTTCATAGAGTTCAACGAGTACCAGACACAGAAACCCAGGGAAGAGTACATACATCTGCTGCAACAGTCGCTGTATTGCCTGAAGCTGAAGAAGTTGATCTTAAAATAAATGATATAGATCTAAGAATAGACGTATTTAGAGCTGGTGGACCAGGCGGACAATCAGTAAACACAACAGATAGTGCAGTGAGAATAACTCACATACCAACAGGCATATCTGTTTCTCAACAAGATGAAAAATCTCAACATAAAAATAAAGCAAAAGGTATGAAAATTTTAAGGGCGCGATTATATGAACTGGAGAGATCAAGAATAGATCAAGAAAGATCTCAAGATAGAAAAACAAAAATTGGGACAGGAGATAGATCTGAAAGAATTAGAACTTACAACTTTCCACAAGGAAGAGTAACAGATCATAGAATAAATTTAACATTACATCGATTAGAAGAATTTTTGGAAGGGGAGGCATTTGACGAGATGATTGAGTCCTTAACTTTGCACGCACAAGAAGATAGCTTAAGTAATTTAAAATAAATGAACATTCAGTTAGCAATTATTGAGGGCACAAATATATTGAAAAGCAAATATATTCAAACAGCACAATTAGATACTGAAATCTTACTGGCTAAAGCACTTGGTAAAGATAGAAAATATATTGTTTTAAATAATAATAAATTTTTAAAAGATAAAAATTTAAAAATTTTTGAAAAATTAATAAATGAACGAGCCTCTAGAAAACCAATTGCTTATTTAATTAATAAAAAGTTTTTTTGGAATTTTGAATTTTTTGTAACAAGCGATACTTTGATACCAAGACCAGACACAGAATTAATTATAGAACAAATATTAAATTTAACCAAACATAAAAGTAAAATGAATATATTAGATATCGGGGTAGGCTCAGGATGTATCCTTTTAACTATACTTAAAGAAAGAAAAAATTTTTATGGAACAGGAATAGATATAAGTAAAAAATGCATAAATATAAGCAAAATAAATGCAAAAAATCTCAAAGTAGAGTCAAGAACAAGATTTTATAAAACAGATGTTGACAAATTTGATCAAGGCAAATATGATTTAATTGTATCTAATCCTCCTTATATTAATAAATGTATTTTAAAATATTTGGAAAAAGATGTTGTTAATTTTGAGCCAAAATTAGCACTTGATGGTGGGATAGATGGATTATCAGAAATCAGAAAAGTTATAAAAAAATCATCTGAACTGATTAAAAAAAATGGTAAATTTATTTTAGAGATTGGTTTTGATCAAAAAAATAAAGTAATTAATTTGTTAAAAGAAGAAGGTTTTTATATAAACAATATTATAAAAGATCTTGCAAATAATGATCGATGTATTGTTAGTACAAAATATAACTAATTAAATTTATGGTAACATTTAGAAATAACAACAATAACCTTAGAAGAAATAATTTTAGAAGAAATGATAGAAGCTTCAAAAATAATGGAGATAGAACTAAGTTTGGATCAAATTATTCAAATAATGAAAATTTTAAAAGAAAGACGCCTGGCAGAAATAATCATAATGCACCAAAACTAATTGAAAAATACAATGACTTAGCAAGAGAAGCGTCTTCCAATGGTGATAAAATTTTATCTGAAAATTATCTACAACATGCCGATCATTTTACTAGAATTATGAATGATCAAGATGCCTTTAGAAAAGAAAGATTTGCGGAAAATAAATCAACAAATGCCGAGAGTTCTATAGAAGAAAATTTGAATAATACAAATGAAATTACTAAAGATAAGATAGTTAAAAAAACACAAGATATCGATAAAAATAAAAAAGTAACTAAATCACAGCCCGAAGTTAATTAATTTACGCCAATAATTTTTTCAGATTTAAGCACATCTAATTTAATTTTGTTAGTTTCAAATAATTTTCTATTTTTGTCTTTTAAAATTTTACCAGAAGGAAGTTTTAATTTTTGTGAGTTAACTTTTTTTCCATTAACGATAACTTCGTAGTGTAGATGTGGGCCTGTCGATTTTCCAGTCGAACCAACATATCCTATGGTTTGACCTTGTTTTACTCTCACACCATTTTTAATTCCTCGAGCAAATTTTGACATATGGGCATAAATAGTTTCATAAGTTGAGTTGTGTCTTATTTTAACGCAATTTCCACCACCACCACACCAACCAACTTTCTTAACTATACCATTACCAGATGCCATAATTGGAGTTCCTATAGGTGCTGCAAAATCAGTACCTCTATGCA
Source organism: uncultured Pelagibacteraceae bacterium (assembly GCA_902591185.1). Taxonomy (GTDB): domain Bacteria; phylum Pseudomonadota; class Alphaproteobacteria; order Pelagibacterales; family Pelagibacteraceae; genus Pelagibacter. The sequence goes on along the minus strand of CACIZU010000012.1, from coordinate 18,335 downwards.
TTTTATTAAAACCATCAATAGGATGTTTCCTCATGCCAAAAGATGATGACAGTCTCGCACCATTAATTGGAGTTTTCATTAATGCTTTTTGTACACTTTTTCCATTTTTATCATAATGACCTTCGCTTCCCTCTTTATCAAAATAATATAAAGAATTGTCTTGTCCACTTAGTTTAAGATTTGCAAAAAGAATTTCTCCAGTTTCAATTATTTTTTTATTTTCATCGAGAAATACTTCGTACATAATTTGAAACTTATCTTGCTTTTGGATATCTCTTTGAAAGTCTACTTGAAAACCATAAATTCTAGCAAATTCAATTATTGTATTAGCGGGAATATTTATATCTGTAGCAGCTCTATAGAGACTTTGCAAAATTGTATTTTCTTTAAAAATAATTTTTTTGTTTAATTTTATAGTTAAAATTTCTTGAGTAAATTTATCTTCTTCAGTATTTCTTTTTAAATATATTTTTTCTGTATTTGAAATTTGAAAAATGAACTCTTTAATCTTATTGTTTGTTTGATCCAAACTAATTTGAATACTTTGCTTTGTGTTTAGTCTATTGAGATTAACTTTCTTAGCAAGGTTTTCTTTTATGAACATAATCTCTTCTTTATTGATAGAATAATTATTTAATATTTTATCAAAAGTTTCTCCTGATTTTATTTTATGATTAATTTTTAAATATTTTGGTTCTAAATTGTTGATAATGTGATTTAGAGTTTTTTTTAGATAAATATTATCTATGAGATGGTTGTAATTTTGAGTAGCAACGTTTTTATTATGATTGTAAAGTGTAGTTGATACCGCTGTAACAAAAATAATTAAAACTAACGTGAAAATTTCTAAATTTTTTTTGATTTTATATTTATAATTTTTTAACATTTAAATTATTTGACTGATAATTATTAGTTTAGAGCCAAGAAAAAATCAAAAAAAACCCAATAAAATCGTTAATTTTTAAGTTTTTTTTTAATCTTAATTGCTTGATTTCCTTTTATTTTAGCCTATAAGCATCGAACTTTCTCAGTAAAATTATTGTTAAGACAATAAATAAGTGAGGATTATTGAGCCTTTTAGTTCAATTAGCTATTTAAAAAGTAAAAATTTAAGAAGAGAAGTGTGGACGGTTAAGGTTACCAAAATTTGTCGTACACACTTCAACATTATATAAATTTTATTCTTAGAATTTATATAGAAGCTAGTGTGCGCCGTTTTTAAACTTGAGAGTTTGATCATGGCTCAGAACGTACGCTGGCGGCACGCCTAACACATGCAAGTCGAACGAAGTAGCAATACTTAGTGGCAGACGGGTGAGTAACATGTAGGTATCTGCCCTTTGGCCTGGAATAACACGAGGAAACTTGTGCTAATACCGGATAAGTCTTTACAGAGAAAGCTTTATGCACCATTGGATGAGCCTGCACTTGATTAGTTTGTTGGTGGGGTAATGGCCTACCAAGACTGTGATCAATAGCTGATTTGAGAGGATGATCAGCCACATTGGGACTGAGACACGGCCCAAACTCCTACGGGAGGCAGCAGTGGGGAATCTTGCACAATGGAGGAAACTCTGATGCAGCGATGCCGCGTGAGTGAAGAAGGCCTTTGGGTTGTAAAGCTCTTTCGTCGGGGAAGAAAATGACTGTACCCGAATAAGAAGGTCCGGCTAACTTCGTGCCAGCAGCCGCGGTAATACGAAGGGACCTAGCGTAGTTCGGAATTACTGGGCTTAAAGAGTTCGTAGGTGGTTGAAAAAGTTGGTGGTGAAATCCCAGAGCTTAACTCTGGAACTGCCATCAAAACTTTTCAGCTAGAGTATGATAGAGGAAAGCAGAATTTCTAGTGTAGAGGTGAAATTCGTAGATATTAGAAAGAATACCAATTGCGAAGGCAGCTTTCTGGATCATTACTGACACTGAGGAACGAAAGCATGGGTAGCGAAGAGGATTAGATACCCTCGTAGTCCATGCCGTAAACGATGTGTGTTAGACGTTGGAAATTTATTTTCAGTGTCGCAGCAAAAGCGATAAACACACCGCCTGGGGAGTACGACCGCAAGGTTAAAACTCAAATGAATTGACGGGGACCCGCACAAGTAGTGGAGCATGTGGTTTAATTCGAAGATACGCGCAGAACCTTACCAACACTTGACATGTTCGTCGCGACTCTAAGAGATTAGAGTTTTCGGTTCGGCCGGACGAAACACAGGTGCTGCATGGCTGTCGTCAGCTCGTGTCGTGAGATGTTGGGTTAAGTCCCGCAACGAGCGCAACCCTCACTTTTAGTTGCCATCATTAAGTTGGGCACTCTGAAAGAACTGCCAGTGATAAGCTGGAGGAAGGTGGGGATGACGTCAAGTCCTCATGGCCCTTACGTGTTGGGCTACACACGTGCTACAATGATATCTACAACAGGAAGCAAGACTGCGAAGTTTAGCAAATCCTTAAAAGATACCTCAGTTCGGATTGCACTCTGCAACTCGAGTGCATGAAGCTGGAATTACTAGTAATCGTGGATCAGCGTGCCACGGTGAATGCGTTCCCGGGTCTTGTACACACCGCCCGTCACACCATGGGAGTTGGTTCTACCTTAAGGCAAGGTTTTAAACCCTTGACCACGGTATAGTCAGCGACTGGGGTGAAGTCGTAACAAGGTAGCCGTAGGGGAACCTGCGGCTGGATTACCTCCTTTCTAAGGATGAATGAAAGTAAAATTTCATTCTAAATAATATACATCGGTAATGTTGACCGTCCTCATTTCTCTTCTTAAAGTAGTGTTTCTCTTGCATGGGGGCCGGTAGCTCAGTTGGTTAGAGCACACCCTTGATAAGGGTGGGGTCGAAAGTTCGAGTCTTTCTCGGCCCACCAATTTAAGATCATGGGGGATTAGCTCAGCTGGGAGAGCGCCTGATTTGCATTCAGGAGGTCAGCGGTTCGATCCCGCTATCCTCCACCAAAACACTTAGCTATAAAAATTGTGAATAAAAAATAATTAATATCAATATCTATATCCGAACATTAGTAATGTTATTAGCTAATGTTCAAAATAAAAATTTGATTCAACACAGAATTTTTTTCTGTGCATAAATCAAGCGTTTAAGGGCGTGTAGTGGATGCCTTGGCACTGAAAGCCGATGAAGGACGTGATATACTGCGATAAGTTTCGGGGAGCTGTATGTAAGTTTTGATCCGAAAATTTCCGAATGGGGAAACCCACCACTTTATGTGGTACTTTAAACTGAATACATAGGTTTAAAGAGACAACCTGGAGAACTGAAACATCTAAGTAACCAGAGGAAAAGAAATCAATTGAGATTCCGTTAGTAGTGGCG
>CACIZU010000012.1:0-10000 GCA_902591185.1 uncultured Pelagibacteraceae bacterium | reverse complement strand
CTCTGCATGTGATACACTAACTATTGAAAGACCAAAGTTTGAAAATTATAATTGGGTTGGAATTTCTAAAACTAAAACGACAGAAAGATTCATGATTTTTGAAAAAAAATCAAAGTTTTCTGGGTACAGTTTTTTTAATAGAAAAAGATATTTTGAAATTTCTAAAACAAAAAAAAACTTTGACGCATTCATAGGATTAGCAAACATTTATGATTATAAATTATTCTGGAAAGGATTTGAGGCTAATAGACAATTATCAGATAATGAATTACAATTTTCAAATGGCTTACACTTTTTAAGTAACAAAATTAAACTTAAAAAATTTAAATGGTTAGATACAGGTACAAATGAAAGTTACATAGATACTATTAATTATTTTAAAGATAGGACTCAGAGGAAAGCAGGAGAAGTTGTATATATACACAAGAAAAGAGTCATTAAATATTTTAGCGATAAAAAAAAATGTAAATTATTAAAAAAGAGAGGTAAAAATTTAAAAAATAATGGCCCTAATATTTTAAATTCGCCAGATAATTTTTTAGCATATGAGTATATCGTAGGAAAACATTTAACTGAGGTAGATAAAAAAACATTTTTAGAATTTTTAAAAGATTTAAAAAATAATTTTTGGATTAAGAAAAATATTAATTATAAAAATTTCGAGAGACAATGTAAAAAATTCTACAAAGATAAAACTTATGAGAGAGTTGGTTTAGCTATCAACCAAAATCCTAATATAGACAATGTTACAACTATCAATGAAAAAAAAATTCCAAGTATCTATAAAATTTTAAATAAAGTAAGATGGGAAACTTTGACAAATGGTGCCCCAGTAAATTTTCATGGAGACCTTCAGCCTGAAAATATTATTGTAACAAATAAAAAAAAATTCAAATTAATAGATTGGAGAACAGATTTCTCAAATTTGTCTTATGGAGATATATATTATGAGTTTTCTAAACTAAATCATATGTTAACTATAAATACGAGAAACATATTAAATGAAAAATTTAAAGTTTCCTATAAAAGTAGTAATGAGGTAAAATATAGTTTTAAAACTAGAAAAATTCTTTTAGCTTTCCAAAAAATACTTTATGATTTTTGTGAAAAAAATAACTTCAATTTAAAAAAAATAAAATTACTTACAGCCCTAATATACTTGAACATATCAAAATTTTACGATAACCCTTATAGTCAGTTATTATTTTTTCACGGAAAATATCAGCTTTATATGTTGACTAAATAATATAGGATATTTTGATTATGTCAGTTTCTAAGATAAATTTGTATTTCAAAGAAAAATCAAAAATTTATAAAAAAATTGATTCCAAAACGATAATAAGAGTTTTTGAACAAATCAAAAATACCTATAATAATGATGGAAGTGTTTATCTAATGGCAAATGGAGGGTCTTCCTCTATAGCAGAAGGTTTTGCTGTAGATTTAAGGACACACCCTTTTGTAAGTGACGATAAATCTCTTACTACAAGTAAAAGAAGAATAAAAGTTGAATGCCTTACCGAGTCAAGTGGTTGTTTAACAGGTATTTCAAACGATATTGGATTTGACTTTGTATTTCAAGAACAGTTAAAAAATTATATGAGATCAAAATCTAAAAATAAAAATGATTTATTAATTGCCTTTTCTGGCTCTGGTAATTCTAAAAATATTATTAATGCAATTAATTTTACCAAAAAATTTGGTGTCAAATCTTTTTGTGTTTCTGGACGAGGTGGAGGAAAAGCTTCTAAAATAGTAGATTATGCATTAATTATTCCTGGATCATCCAAATTTCCTGGACAAACTGGAAAAAACGACAATAACTTTCATATTGAAGACGTTCAAAATTCTGTATCACATGTTTTAGTTGGGTTATTGAAGGAATATGTTCAAAAAAAATAAAGAAAAAAAATTTTACTCTCTTTCTCGCAAAATAAGAGCAGATATAATAGGAATGCTTTTTAAAGCACAGTCAGGACATTCAGGACCTTCTTTAAGTATTGTAGAAATTTTAAATTATCTATTTTTTGAAAAAAAAATTTATAAAAATTTTAATGAAAGAGATCACTTTATTTTATCAAAAGGCCATGCTGTGCCTGCATTATATTCAGTGTTATACAATTTAAATTTGATAAATAAAAAGGAATTATCAACATTCAGGGATATAGGAACTAAATTACAAGGCCACCCAGATAGAACAAAATTAAAATATATTGAATTAGGAACTGGTGCTTTGGGACAAGGACTTTCGGTATCAATTGGCTTTGCTTTAGCAAATATAATTTTAAAAAAAAACAAAAAATCATTTTGCTTAGTTGGGGATGGAGAAATTCAAGAAGGACAAATATGGGAGGCTGCGATGTACGCTGGAGCTCATAATTTGAAAAATTTATGTGTCATACTTGATAATAATAGGATGCAAAATGAAACATATACAACACAAACATTAAATGTAATGCCTTTAAAAAATAAGTGGGAAGCATTTAATTGGAAAGTTTTAAGCATTGACGGACATTCATTCCCTCAAATCGATGAAGCGTTTAAAAAATTTTATTTAGAAAAGAATAAGCCAACTGTAATAATTGCAAATACTATCAAAGGCAAAGGAATATCTTTCATGGAAAATTCTGCAGCATGGCATTCAAAAGTTTTAGATGAAAAAAGTTATAAAATAGCAAAAGAAGAACTTGTTTAAATGATTAATAATGCAAAAAAAAAAGCATTGAGGAATGTATTTGGAGAACATTTAGTTTATTTAGGAAAAAAAAATAAAAAAATATGTGTTATTAGTTGTGATTTAAAATCTGCAACTAAAACATCAAACTTTTTTAAAGTTTTTCCTAAAAGATCATTTGAAGTTGGAATTGCAGAAGCAAATGGATTGGGTGTGGCAACAGGATTAGCTCTTAAAGGTTTCATTCCAATTATTTCCAGTTTTGGAACATTTATCACAGGAAAATTTTTAGAAATTAGAACATCTATATCTTACAATAATGTCCCAGTTAAAATTATCGGTACCCACGGAGGTTTTATTGGTAAAGATGGTGCAACTCAATCTGGTACGCAAGATTTGTCACTTATGATGAGTCTCCCAAATTTTGAGGTTTTTCAACCATGTTCACCACTAGAAACAGAGAAAATATTAGATTATGTTATTAAATCAAATAAACCATCCTATGTAAGAATTTGCAGAAATAGTGTTGGTGAGGTCTATGCTAAAAACTTTAAGTTTATTCCTGGCAAACCTAAAGAATTAATTAAGTCTAAAATAAATACAATTATATCTTCTGGACCTCTTATTTTTAATTGTATTGATGCAATAAGCCATCTTTCTAAAAAAAAAATAAAGGTTGGACTAATTAATATAAATTCAATTAAACCATTTGATTATGAAGCACTTAGACAGATGTTAAAATCAAAAAAAAATATTTTAATTGTTGAAGACCATGTTTCACACGGTGGAATAAGTAGTTTAGTTTACGAAACTATCGCAAAATCCAAATCAAAGTTTAAAATATTGAATATAAAAAGTCTTAATTTAGATGGTAAATTTTCAGAAAGTGGCAATCCGAGTGATCTAGAAAAATTTAATGGATTTGACTCAAAAAATATAGCAAAAATATTTTATGAAAAATTTAATTTGGCCAAATAAAGATACAAAAGTCTTTATTTCTATGGCTATCAATCCTGGAAACACAGGAGCAACTTTACATAATTTTTTATTTAAAATTTATAAATTAAATAATATTTATTTACCGTTAAGAGTTAAAAAAATTCAACACGCAAAGCAAATTTTAAAAAATTTTATCTTTCAAGGTTGCTCTCTTTCAATGCCTTATAAAGAAAAATTCCTTAATGAAATGGATAAATTAGACATAAATGCAAAAAAAATTGGCTCTATCAATACAGTTTTAAAAAATAATAACAAATTGATTGGTTTTAATACGGATTATTACGCTGCTAAAGAATTATTAAAAAAACAAAAATTATCAAAAAATTGCAAAATCTTAATATTAGGATGTGGCGGTGTTGCAAAAGCAGTTTTATACTCAGTCATAGATTTAAAATTTAAAAAAATTTTTATGAGTTCAAGAAACAAAAATAAATTTAATAAAATCAATGTTAAAAAAATAAACTATTTAAGATGGCAAGATAAAGATCAAATAAAATTTGATATTATTATAAATGCAACACCACTTGGAATGTTCGGTACATTGGCAAATAAAGTACCAATTAATATATCTAAAAAGCATTTGCCAAAATTAATTTATGATTTGCCAGTTAATCACAAAGGCAATTTTCTAAAAAAATTTGCTAAGAAAAATAAAATTAGATATATATCTGGTTTAGAGTCAAGTTATTACCAGGGTATCAAACAATTTGAAATTTATAATAATATTAAAGTTAATTCAAAGATTTTAAAAAAGATTAATATTTCTTTATAACTAATTTCTTAAATATTTTTTATTTATGAAAAAAAAAACAAAAATCGCTTTTCTTGATAGAGATGGTGTCCTAAATTCAAGTAAAATAAATAACGGTTATATTGGTTATATTTCTAAATTTAAATGGATTAAAGGTTCTAAAAAAACTATTAAGTATTTAAAATCTAAAAATTATAAAATTGTAATTGTTACAAATCAATCAGGCATAGCTAGGGGCTATTTTTCTATTAAAGATGTATATAAACTTCATAAGTATATCAAAACAGAATTAAAAAAAATTGGGACAAGTATAGATAAGATTTATTTTTGTCCATACCATATAGATGGAATAATTAAAAAATATAAAAAAAACTCTAAATTAAGAAAACCCAATATTGGTATGTATTTGGAAGCAAAGAAAATATGGAATATTGATAAAAAAAATTCATTTATGGTTGGAGATCAAATTACAGATATGCAATTTGCAAAAAAAGCAGGTATAAAAGGCTATTATTTTGACGAAGAAAACCTTTACAGTTTTATTAAAAGAATTTTTAAAGAATGAAAATAAATAAATTGAGAATTTTTAATAAATAGTACTCAAACTAAGATTAAATTCTAATAATTTTTATTTTTTTGTGAATTTTTTTTAATTGTTTCTCAACTTCTAATTGATACTGCCCCATATTTACTAAAATGATTGGCTTATTAATTTTTTTTATTATATTTGGATTTTCTACTATTAGATTTGTCCCATATAATCTTTTTTTATATTTATCTTTAGAATTATCTAAAACATTTGAAAAATTATTTTCGTTAAGCCCCATTCTTACTAAATATTGTGAAAAGATATGAGCTCCAAAAATAAAATTAGAGTTTTTATTTTTTCTTAAGAAAACTTTATTAAATTTAGAAATTTTATTTTTGTAAAAAGTAATATTTTTTTTATATTTTTTCTGATATCTCTTTAAATTTGGTAGAGTATATTTTATTTTTTTTTTACTTTTAATAGCATAAATAAAAATTGAGTGTTCAAAAAAATTTTTTTTGATTTTAATTTTAAAATTAATTTCTGATAATATTTTTTTTAATACCTCCTCTGTCAGTAAATAAGTATGTTCAAAATTTATAACATTTGTATATTTGTTTTTTAAATAAGCATTTAGATCAGGTATAGAAAATATAATTTTTTTTGTTTTTGTATTTTTTATAACTTGTTTTATAGTTTCAATTGGAGAATATAAGTGTTCTAAAACATGTGAAGTTACTAAAGTTGTCTCTCTTTTTATTAATTTTTTTGCATAATTTCCATTAATTGATCTATTAATATATTTAACTTTTGGTGAATATTGAATTTTATTTCTATGGATTTTGGCCAATTCGAAATTATACCAGTTTTTTATTCTTTTATGTTTTGCACATAAATTTGCAATTACATTAGCACCGCCTCCTATTTCTAAAACTCTATTATCACAATATTTCATAATAAATTTAGAGAATTCTATGTGATGCCTTTTCCATAATTGTCCAACTGCCTCAGAATGGTAAGAGGAATATATTATCTTTGGATTCATTAGGTTCTTTAACTGAATAAGCCCACTCGAAGTACCAATTGACCATTTCATGTCAAAAAATAGATCTTTTTTTTTGGGCTTATCTGTACATCCAATAAATACTGGAAATTTTTTTAAAGTTACAAAATCTTTTAAATTATCTTTTTTTGATAGTATACAATGCAACCTAGGTGAGTAGTCGATTTTATTTTGCATTAAATTATTATATCAGAAACTTAGAATATTTAACTTGTATAATTATTTATTCCAAAATAAATTTAAAGTCCAAATAATTCGGTAAATATAACGAACAATAAATATTATAAGAGGTCTTAAAAATTTAGGAATAAGTTTTTTAATTTTTTTTCTTAAAGGGTTTGGCTTGTCTTCAGTATTTAAAAGGTTATCTCTAGAAACTCTATTTGGATAAATTCCTCTAGATATTAATGAATATCCAGGTGTTCCTAGGTCATCATCTATGCATGCAAACAATTCTTGATTAGGCCAAGCTGTTAAAATTTCTTTTGCAAATTTGTCTTTAGATCTTTTTTCAAAGTCATGTGGTGTCTTTCTTGGTTTTCTTTTTAAATAGGGTTTTTTTGATTTAAGAGCTTTAATAAAAAAATCCTTCTTAATTATACTAGAACCTGAGATTACATAAAAATCATCATATTTATTTGAAATTCCTAAATTCTTTTTTCTTTTTTTTATATAATCAATAATTTTGGTGCTGGCTTTATTGTCAATTTTTACTGCATTAATATATTTGCCAGATCCATATGAATCAACAATTTTAAAGGGATCCATAATGATTGGGATGTACCAAGTGTAACATAATATATCTACGTTAAATTGCTTCATTTCATTAATGCATTTTTCTAAAATATCTTTCGGAGCAAGCAATATGTGATCCTCAATCCATGAAAAAACATAGTCTGCATTTATTTTTTTACTAATTTTTCTTGAGACATGAAGCCATCCAAAACCACTATTGATATAAGAAAGATGTAATTTTTTTCCTAACTCGTTTCGTAAATATTCACCTGCATCAATCTTATATTTTCCTCTTATATTAACAACCCATTGATTAGAATTAACAGTATGAAAAGATTTAAATGAATCTTTCATCCTTTTTAATCGCTCTTCATTATTTATAAAAATATTTGCAAATATTGATAATGTAGGTGAGCTGTTATCTTTCATTTAGATTTAATACTCATAAATTATATTATTAATATCAAGATTAATAATTAAATTTTAATAAATTTTCTTCTAAAAGATTGTGATTGAAGAGTAATTTTTTTTAAGTCAGGCTCCTCATCGCTTTCAAAAGACTCACTAAAAAACTGAATGTAATCTTTAGTTAAATTTGTTAGGTAACTATCTCCAGAAAGTAACCTTTCTTGGACTCTTTTGATAGCACTTAATCTTTCTTGGTTTGTCATTTTAATATAATCAAAAAAATTTATATAAAATTCTTTACGAAGAAAATTTTTAATTGTAGGTGATGCTTTTAAAATTGGTGGTGTCATAGCTGCTAATGACCACATAGCACTTCCTTGTGCATAACCTTCATCTTCGTTATTTTCAATACAAAGTGAAGCCATATAACGTGCGAGTGTTGATAATGAAGTTTCACTTCTATTTGGATTTAAATTACGCTCTTTATCTATAGGTTTATGAAGCTCACCATAAATATCCAAATCTTTATAAATATCTGGGTAATTATTTTTGATAGATCTAATTTTATTAGTATTAGAAGATATAAGACAAACCTTAGATATTAAATCAGAGGTTGATTTTGATTTATAAGTTGGATCAAAAGTTCGTCCACTTGCATAGTCATCAAATAAGTGATTCCAATAAATATTTTTTGGTCCTTCACGATATCCAAAAACTATATCCGCCAAATATGTTGGTCTATAATAATACCAATGATGAATGACCCCTTCCATTTGAACAAAAACGACTTTGTTAGATCTGATTAATAATGATTTAGCTAAAATTAAATAATGTTTTTTAGAAAGATGCTCAAAAAAAAATTTGTGATCCCAGAACCATTTATTTTTACGAAGATGTTGAATCAAAAAATGTTTTGAATATGTATTTAGTACAGTACTGTATAAAATCATAATATATCTTATATTACATCTTCGTATATATATACAAATTATTTTAATACAAAAATTGATTATTATTGATTAAATAATTTTTTTTTGTCTAAGACAATTTATTAGTAGCAAAATTTCCATAAATCTTAATTTTTATGAATTTTTATAAATTTTTTTTCATCCAATTAAATGTTAATTTTATGCCTTTATATATATTAATTTTGGGGTACCAGCCGATTTCTTTTTTTGCTTTTTTTGAGCTAACAAGAATATTTACTGGAATTGTAGGCTTGGATAAATCATGTGAAACTAAAATATTTTTTTTGGAGACTTTAATAATTTTTTTTATAATATCTATTACTCTATAAGACTTTCCATACGTGCAATTATAAAGCTTAAAACCTGCTTTTTGTTTTGTTAATATACAATCAATAAATGATAGCAAATCTTTTATATGCAGTAGATCTCTCATTTCATTCCCTTTACCCCAAATCGACAATTGATCATTTTGATTGTTAAAAACTTTTAGCATATTTGCTGCAAAAAAATGTCCTTTATTCAAGTCAAATTTGTCATAAGGTCCATAAATATTTGAGTGTCTAATACACGTAAACCTTGTGTGACCTAAGCTTCCAAAAAATTCACAAATTTTTTCTATATATAATTTTGTATTCCCAGCTCCAAAGTATTTTTTTGAAACTATATTTTTGTTTTCTATATCTTTTTCAGTTAAATATCTATTTTTGCTATTTGGGTACATTACTGTGCAACTAAAAAAAATAACATTTTTAACATTGTTTTCAAATGCCGATCTCATAATCAATGAATTCATGATGGCATTATCTGTTACATGAAGCTGAGGGCTATTAACTATATCTTTTGAACCTGAGGTAGTTGCTGCAGCTTGAACAATTATATCTTTTTTTTTTATAATTTTGTCTAAATTTGATTTATTTAACAAATTGACTTTAATCCATTTTACATTTTTACAATAAAAAGGTTTTCTTTTGTTGTAAGAACCATAAACGATGTAATTTTTTTTTTTTGAAAAGTGAATTAAACTATTTCTTCCTATGAAACCAGTTGCACCCAATATTAATATTTTTATTTTATTTTTCATTAAGAAAATCAGTTTCTCCTATACTTAAAAATTGATCATTTTTTCAAAACAATAAAGTAAAGTAATGTGAAGTAACCAAGAAACTTTTTTTGCATAGTTATTCTAAATTATCTACCACCTGTTATTTCAATTTTTGCGCCACTTATATATGAATTATCGACTGAAATTAAAAATTTAACAACATTTGCAATATCATCAAAACTACCCAATCTCCCCAAAGGTATATCAGAAGTAATTTTTTTCATTGTCTGATTTTTAAAATTTTTTTGAAAACTAGGAGTATTAATTTTACCGAGAACTAGATTATTCACATTAATGTTATAAAACCCAAGTTCTTTGGCTAATGATCTACTCAAAGAATTAATAAAACCTTTTGAGGCAACATACGGAGAAAGTTTATTACCACCATATTCTGCTGATTGTGATGAAAAAAATAAGATATTTTTTTTTTTTTTATTTTTTTTCATGTTTTCAAATACTTTTTGCGTTAAATAAAATGTTCCTATGCAATTTCCAAATATAACTTTGGATAAAACTTTCTTTTTTATATTTAAAAAATTACCACGATCAAAATGAACATTTGAAACATGCACAAAACAACTTATTTTTATTTTTTTTGCCTTAACAAATTTTGAAAACTTATCAATTGACGACAAGTCATTTAAATCTATTCTGTATTTCAAAATAACATTTTTTTTATTTAATTTTTTTTCTATTGAACAAGCTTTTTTGAAGGATTTATTATATGAAAAAATTATTTTATTATTAGGTATTAAGGTCTCTATTATTTTT
>CACIZU010000011.1 GCA_902591185.1 uncultured Pelagibacteraceae bacterium | reverse complement strand
TTTAAATCATTTTCTCCATTAATATGTTTTGCTATTAAATCTAACACTAATTTAAATTTAATCAGAGAAATAAAAAAATTTGGACTGGGAGCTGATGTAGTATCAATAGGTGAACTAATGATTGCTATCAAAGCAGGTATCAATCCAAAAAAAATTGTTTTTTCAGGAGTTGGCAAGACATCAAGTGAAATAGTCTATGCCATTGATAAAAAAATATTACTAATAAATGCTGAGTCTAAAAGTGAAATTTTAGAAATTGACCGAATTGCAAAACTAAAAAAAAAGAAAATACAAATTGGTATTAGATTAAATCCCAATACAGATGCAAAAACTTTAAGTCAAATTTCAACTGGAAAAAAAGAGAATAAATTTGGAGTTGATGATAAAACATTTTTTGAACTTGTAAACTATTGTAAAAATTCTAACAATTTAGAATTAAAATGTCTTAGTCTTCATATTGGAAGCCAAATATTAGACCATAAACCTTATGAAAAAATGCTTAAAGTAGTTGATAGGATTATAAAAAAAATTGATTATAAGTTTGAATTTATTGATTTAGGTGGAGGTATGGGAATCTCATATAGTAATGATAATAAAAAACTTAATTATAAAAAATACAATTTTGCTATCAAAAAATTTTTAAAAAATCATAAATCAAAAATAATATTTGAACCAGGAAGATCTATTGTGGGAAACACGGGTACTCTACTCTCAAAAATAATTTATATTAAAAAAAGTGAAAAAAAAAAATTCGTAATTCTAGATGCGGCTATGAATGACTTAATGAGACCTGCTTTATATGGTGCAACTCATAAAACATTACCCTCGATAAAAATAAATAAAAGATCTAAAAATACTTATGAATTAGTTGGTCCGATTTGTGAAAGTACTGATAAATTTACAACATTAAATAATTTCCAAAAATTAAAAGAGAAAGATTTCATTGCTATATGTGATGTTGGCGCATATGGAATGTCTTTAAGCTCAAATTATAATGTAAGGCCAAAACCTATCGAATTATTAATCAAAGGATCAAAAATTAAAGTTATTAAAAAAAGACAAAAGCATAAAGACTTGATGTAGCTTTTGATGAGAATGATTAGAAACTCAATATTTTCAATTTTCTTTTTTACTGGAATAATTATTATTTCATTAATTTTTTTACCTGCTTTTTTTTTACCTCAAAAAGTAGTTCTCCTTGGAGGAAAATTAATGGGATATTGGACTAGCTTTTGTCTAAAGTTTTTTCTTTCAACAAAAATTGTAATTAAAGGAAAAGAAAATATTATTGATAATGAAAAATTTTTTATAGCTGCCTCACATCAATCAATGTTTGAAACATTTTACCTACAAACTATTTTTAATTCACCTGTTTTTATTCTTAAAAAAGAATTACTAATGATTCCAATTTTTGGTTGGTATTTAAAAAAAATTGGATCCATATCAATTCGAAGAAACAAAGTTAGTAAGGATAATTTAGGTTTTTTTGATAATATTTTAAAAATTATTACTAATTCAAAACGACCACTTATAATTTTTCCTCAAGGAACAAGAGTTTTGCCAAATGAAAGACCACCATTTAAAAAAGGTGTGTCAAAAATTTATGAGGAATTGAAAATAAATTGCCAACCAGTTGCTATAAATTCTGGATATGTTTGGCCTAAAATAGGTTTAAAACAAAGTCACAAAACTATTACTATTTCAATTCTAAAACCAATAGCTGTTGGACATTCAAAAGAAGAATTTATAAAAATTTTAGAAAATGAAATTTATTCAGAGCTTAATTTGTTAAACTAGCCTTTCATTGGCATCACAACAAATATACTATCGAAATCACCCGGATCTTTTATCAAAGCTGGCGAACCTGTATCATTAAAAAATATTTCGACTCTTTCTCCATCTAATTGTGAAGCAACGTCAATTAAATATCTTGAGTTAAAACTTATTTCTAATTCATGATCAAATTTTGCATTCAACGTCTCTTTACCATCACCACTGTTAGTATTATTAACAGATAGATCCAATGTGTCCTTTGATAAGTTAAATTTTACCCCATCTTTTTTATCTAGTGATACTGAGGCAACTCTATCCACTGAGTTTAGAAATAGTTTTAAATCAATCTCTAATTTTTTCTGATTATTTTTGGGTATTACTTGTACATAATTAGGAAATTTTCCATCAATAAGTTTTGAAATCAATATACTATTATTTAATTCAAACTTAATTTTAGATTTCATATTAGAAATTTTTACGTCACCATCATAATTATCCAGTAATGAGCATAATTGAAAAATAGTTTTTTTTGGTAATATAATTGGTTCAAAATCAATTTTTTGATCTAGTCTTATCTTTGAAATAGACATTCTATGGCTATCAGTAGCAACAGCTGTTAAATAATTTTTATCTTCGACTTCAGTTTGATGAAAATAAATTCCACTTAGGTAATGTCTTGTTTCGTCATTTGAAACAGAAAATTTACATTTATTTAGTAATTTTAAAAGTTGTTTTGATTTTATAACAAACTCGTTTTGATTAAAATTTTCATCTGTTAACGGAAACTCAGTTGCACTAATACAATTTAGATTAAAGATAGATTTTTCAGATTCAACTTGTAGCTTACTAATATCTGTTAAAGAAAGATTTATTTTTTTTCCTGAAGAAAACTTTCTTATAATTTCATACATGATTGAAGAAGTTGTGGTTGTTTTACCTTCTTCTAGAATCTCAACATTATTTAATTGATGAATAAATATTAAATCTAAATCTGTGGCCGTGATTGTTAACTTGGAATTAATCGCATCTAACAAAATATTTGACAAAATTGGAAGAGTATTGCGTTTTTCAATCACTCCCTGACAATAATTTAATGCTTGCTGCAAATCTTGTTGATTAACGTTAAATTTCATTTCGATTATTATTATATAGTATCTGACTTTTTAACTTATTGATATTATCAACCATCTCTAAATCTTTTTCTTTAATCTTTTCAATAGTTTTTACCGAATGAATTATGGTCGTGTGATCTCTATTAGAAAATTCTCTTCCTATTTCTGGTAAAGATTTAGATGTTAAAATCTTAGTAAGATAAATGGCTGTTTGTCTTGGTCTAACGAGGTATCTTGATCTTCTGGATGATAGCATTTCGTTCTTACTAATTTTAAAAAACTTACAAACTATTGTTTGTATTAAATCTATTGTTACCTTATTTTCTGTCAGATTTAATAGGTCTTTTAAGACAACTTTTATTTCAGCTAAATTTGGTACTTTGTTATAAATTCTTGAAAAAGAAACTACTCTATTTATTGCTCCAACTAACTCTCTAACACTTGCGGTAATTTCAGTGCTTATAAAATCTTGTATTTCATTAGAAATTTGTAGTTGATCAACATATATACTATTTAATTCTACGGTCTTCTTTTTAACAATTTTTTTTCTAAGTTCATGATCTGGTTTTTGAATATCGACTACTAAACCACCTGAAAATCTAGATTTAATTCTTTCTTGAATTCTTGATAATTTATTTGGGGCTCTATCAGCTGATACAATTATTTGTGAGCCTTTATCCAACAATGCATTAAAAGTATGGAAAAATTCTTCTTGCATAGCTTCTTTACCGCTAATAAATTGAATATCATCTATTAATAATATATCTGTATTTCTGAAATATTCTTTAAACTTTACCATATCATTTGATTTAATTGATTTTACAAACTGGTACATGAAACGTTCTGCAGATATAAACATCACTTTGTTATTCTTTTTTAATTCAAGACCAATTGAATTTAAAAGGTGAGTTTTTCCCATTCCTACTCCACCATAAATATAAAGTGGATTATAATGAGATATATTTTCTGAAACTTTTAAAGAAGCTTCGAAAGCAAGTTTATTACTTGATCCTGTTATGAAATTATCAAATCTTTTATTTGGATCTATTCGATTATATTGTAGATAAGAGTCTTTTATAAAAGAAACATTTTCACTTCTATCTAAAGGTTTCTCAATAACCTCTTTTTTTTCTGAGCTTGTATCCTGTTCAGCTATCTTAAATTCAATTCTAATTATATCCTTTTTAAAAATTCTAATAATTTTTAAAATTTGATCTAAATATCTTGAAGTTATCCAATCTCTGATAAATCTTGTTGGAACCGATAATAATAAATAATTATTAAATTCATCTACAAAAGAAATCTTTTTAAGCCAACTCTCATAAACATCTGACCCCAACTTAATCTTCATATCGTCTTGAACTAACTTCCAGTCAAATTTTTCAGACTTAAAATTGTTAATATTTTTTATATTAATAGATTTATTCATATCGTTTAGGGAAATCTCAGTTAGAACTAATATTTAAAATTTGCAACAACTTAATAAGAAAAATTAAAAAAAAATAAAATCTATGATTGTAGTTTTAATTTAAAAAAAAAAAAAAATTAAAAAAAATTATTAATCTATAATAAAATAAAATTAACAATTGAATCAAACATAGATTGAATCAAACATGGATTGAATCAAAATGTATTAAATATTTACTGAATCTAAATATGGTAATGTTAAAAAAAATTTTAATATATACTGTGGATACTAAGGGTTGTTTATAATAATTTAATGAAATTTTATTTTTTTTAGATTGCGGAAATCTTTTTTGTTATTCTTGAAACGTTTCTTGAGGCATTTTGTTTTTTAATTATACCAGTCTTTGCAATTTTCATTAGCTCGGAGTTTAATTTTGGCAAATATTTAAGAGCTTCATCTTTCTTTTTATCTTCAATCAAAAGGTTCATTTTCTTAAGGGCAATTCTAAATCTACTCTTTCTTGCTTTATTAACAGCTGTTTGTTTAGAAATTCTTCTAATTCTCTTAATTGCTGATTTTGTGTTTGCCATATCCGCAGGGGTATAGCTTGAGAATTTATGGTGGTCAATAAAATAATTTCTTATTTTTGACAAGAATCACAAAAATAAGTTGACCTATTAGACATTATCTTTTTTTTTATAAGATCAGAACATCCTAAATTTTTACACTTCTTGCCTTCTTGCTGATAAACTTTAAATTCATTTTGAAATCCACCTATTAATCCTGATGTATTTTTAAAATCTCTAATACTAGATCCTCCTTTACTGATAGCTTTTAAAAGAATTTTTTTAGAATTAGATATAATTTTTTTACAATCTTTTTTACTTAATAAACTTACTTTTTTAAATGGATTTATTTTGCTTAAAAATAAAATTTCACTTGCATATATATTGCCTATTCCTGATACAAATTTCTGGTCAAGTAAAAAACTTTTTATATTTTTATTTTTACCTTTAAAAAAATTATAAACGTAATTTAGATCAAAATTTAAATCAAATGGTTCTGGACCTAAATGATTAAATCTTTTTTTTAAATCTAAACTATTTTTTATAAGTTGAAAAAAACCAAATCTTCTTGGATCATTATAAATAATTTTAAAATTATCAAAAATTATTTCTACATGATTATGTTTTTTTGGAAGAAAAGGTGAATTATAAAAACTAGTATTGGTAAATTTATTAATTATCTTATTATCTATAATGTGAATTGTGCCCGACATACCTAAATGAATTAAACAATAATTATCTTGAGATAAATATATAATTAAGTATTTAGAAAATCTTCCAACTTTAATTATTTTTTTGTTCTGAAAATAGGTATTTAAATTAAGAGGTAGTTTAAATCTTAAATTTCTATTTCGAATTATTACTTTTTTAACCTTTTTCTGTTTAATCTTTTTATCTAAAGATTGTCTAATAATTTCTACTTCTGGTAATTCTGGCATTTCACACTATATTGAATATATATTTTTTTTTATGCAACAGTATCTTCAAAATAAAAAAGGACTAGTAGAAGGTGTTTTTGATCAAGTTTACAATAAATATGACTTGATGAATGATTTTATGTCTTTAGGAGTTCATAGAATTTGGAAAAAATGTCTAATTAATATGATGAATCCTTCTATAAAAAAAAAATTAATTGATGTTGCATGTGGTACTGGTGATATTGGTAAACTTTTTTTAGACAATACAAACAAAAATGCTGAAATAACCTGTGTTGACCCAAACAAGTTCATGATTGGTCAGGGAAAGCAGAAAATGTCTAATTATAAAAATATCAAGTGGATAATTTCTTCTGCTGAAAAATTACCATTACCCGACAATACATTTGACTTTTATACTATTAGCTTCGGCCTAAGGAATACTAAAAATTTAAATAAAGCTCTTTCTGAGGCTTATAGAGTTTTAAAACCAGGTGGACGTTATTTATGCCTCGAATTTTCTAAAATTCAAAATTCTAATCTAAATTTTATTTATAAAAATTATTCAAAATTAATTCCAATCATAGGACGATTTGTTGTTGGTGAAAAAGAACCATATGAATATCTAGTTAAAAGCATTAAGCAATTTATTAACCAAGAAGAGCTGATTGATTTAATGAAAAAAAATAATTTTCAAAAATGTTCCTACAGAAACTTTTCTAGTGGTATTGTTTCAATTCATAGTGGCTGGAAACTTTAATGATCAAAAAACTTATAACACTATTCAAGTTAGGCAGGAAGGTTGCAAAATCCGATATCTTGAATATTGCTTCAAAATTTAAAAAACCACCCCTAGCTGTAACAATATTATTTCAACTTTTATCATTTTCAATTTTAAAAAAAGAACAAGCAGATTTTAATAAGAATGAAGGTGAAAGACTTTCTAGCTCATTAGAATCTATGGGAACTACATTTATAAAACTTGGACAATTTTTAGCAACAAGGCCAGACATTATTGGAGATGAATTATCTACAAAACTTGAAAATCTACAAGATCGATTACCACCATTTTCTACAAATCAAGCAAAAGAAATAATTAGAAATGACTTGGGTAATGATACTTATAATTCTATAATTGATCTAAGCGAACCTGTAGCCGCCGCATCAATTGCTCAAGTACATAAAGCTAAAATTAATGATAATGGAACCATTAAAGATGTAGCAATAAAAATTTTAAGACCAAATATCAAAAAAATATTTAATGAAGAGATAGATGCAATGATGTTATTTGCTTTCATAATTGAGTCATTTGTAAAAAAAACAAAACGATTAAAGCTTGTTGAGGTGGTCTTTCTTCTAAAAGAAATAACTAATCTTGAAATGGATTTAAGATTTGAGGCTGCTGCAGCAAATGAATATGCAGAAAATACAAAAAACGATGTTGGATTTAAAATTCCTCAAATCTATTGGAATTTTACAAGTGAAAATGTAATGACTTTAGATTGGATAGATGGAATTTCTATAAGAGAAACAGAAGAGTTAAAGAAAAGAAACCTGGATACAAATAAAATTGCTGAAGACATTATTCAACATTTTTTAAGACATGCGGTTAGAGATGGATTTTTTCATGCGGATATGCATCAAGGAAATATTTTTGTTGATAACAGTGGTCAAATTGTCCCTATAGATTTTGGAATAATGGGAAGACTAGATAAAATTAATAAAAGATTTTTAGCAGAAATTTTATTTGGCTTTATTCAAAGAGATTATCGAAAGGTAGCTGAAGTACACTTGGTAGCAGGATTGGTTCCTAATAATGTTCCAATTGATGACTTGGCTCAAGCTCTAAGATCAATTGGAGAACCTATATTTGGCCAAGCAGTTAAAGATATATCTGGAGGAAAATTGTTAAAGCAATTATTTGATGTGACTGAAAAATTTAATATGCAAACTCAACCCCAATTATTAATGTTACAAAAAACTATGGTCGTTGTTGAAGGAGTGGCAAGAAAATTAAATCCCAATACCAATATTTGGATAACTTCAAAACCAGTGCTTGAAAGTTGGTTGAAAGAGACAAAGGACCCAATCAATAATTTTAACGAGACATTAAAAAATACTTCTGAAGTTATTAAACGATTACCCGAGTTTCCTGAAATTATGGATAAAGCTAATCAGGCGTTAACATTTTTAGCTAGTGGTCAAATTCCTCAAAACTCAAATTCTTATACTGCTTTAAATAATAAAAAATCTGAAATGATTGCTTTTAGAAATCAATCTATTATTGGCTTATTAGGTCTTGTAATTTTTGGACTATTGGTATTTTAATTCTGCAAATGAGAAATCTGTTAAATAAAAAAATTCTATTTATTATATGTGGTGGAATTTCTGCATATAAAAGTCTTGAAACGATAAGGCTTTTTAAAAATAATGGAGCAGAAATTAAGACCATACTAACTGCTAGCGCTAAAGAGTTTGTCACTCCACTTTCCGTTGCTTCTCTTTCTCAAGGTAAAGTTTATAGTGACTTATTTAGTGTTGAAAATGAAACTGAAATAGATCATATCTCGCTATCAAGATGGGCTGATGTAATACTGATAGCACCCGCAACTGCTAATACAATTTCAAAATTAGCACAAGGAGCAACCGATGATTTAGCATCAACAGTAGTTCTAGCTTCTAATAAAAGTATTTATTTAGCTCCGGCAATGAATGTAAGAATGTGGGAGCATCAATCTACAAAACAAAACTTAAAAAAACTAAAAAATTTTGGTTACAGGATAATTGGTCCGGAAATTGGGGAAATGGCATGTGGTGAATATGGAGAAGGTAAAATGTCAGACCCATTAAAAATATCCGCTAAAATTGATAATTATTTTTTAGATCAAAAAAATAATATAAAATTTAAAGCATTGGTTACTGCAGGTCCAACAAACGAATATATTGATCCAGTAAGATTTATTACAAATAAATCAAGCGGAAAACAAGGATATGAAATTGCTAAATCTTTATCTAAAAAAGGTTTTGATACTACTCTAATTTCTGGTCCAACAAATTTAAGTGTTGATGAAGATATTAAGCTAATAAAAGTTGAAACTGCAGATGAAATGTTAACTGCTACTCAAGAAAATTTACCTACAGATGTAGCAATTTTTTCAGCAGCAGTAGCTGATTTTAAAATAAATAAAAAATATGAAAACAAAATTAAGAAACAAGATTCTTTAAATTTAATTTTTGAAAAAAATGTAGATATTTTGAATTACATTTGTAATCATAATTCAATGAGACCAAATCTAGTGATAGGTTTTGCGGCCGAAACAAATAATATTGAAAGTAATGCTAAAGAAAAATTAAATAGCAAAAATTGTGATTGGATTATTGCAAACGATGTATCTAATAATAAAATTGGTTTTGACTCTGACTTTAATGAAGTAACAATTTATTATAATAACAAAAATATAAAAAAAGAAAAACTTGCTTATAAAAAAAAATCTAAAATATCTGATGAAATCGTTGATAGAATAATTGATCAATTGAGTTAATGACAAAAGTTCTTATAAAAAAATTAGACTCGTCAGTAGAACTGCCTACTTACAAAACTAATGGAGCCTCTGGTATGGATTTGATGGCATTTATAAAAGAACCTATAAACCTAAAACCTCATTCATCTTGTTTGGTTCCAACTGGAATTTCTGTTGCATTTTCTAATAAATTTGAAATTCAGATAAGACCTAGGTCTGGTTTGGCGGCTAAAAATAATATTAGTGTATTAAACACGCCAGGCACAATAGATAGTGACTACAGAGGAGAAATTAAAGTAATTCTTTATAACCACGGAGATGATGAATTTATAGTAAATAATAAAGATAGAATAGCTCAAATGATTTTAACTCCAGTTGTTAAAATGAATCTAGAAGAAATCGACAACCTTCCAGAAACTGTTAGAGGAGAGGGTGGATTTGGCTCAACTGGAAAATGAGCTCAAAATTAAATAAAAATCAAATTAAGAGATTTTCAAGACAAATAATCTTAAAAAATGTTGGAATAGTAGGTCAGAAAAAAATTATAAATTCTAAAGTGTTAATAATTGGCATGGGAGGTTTGGGTTGCCCTGTAGCAGAGTTTTTAACCAGATCTGGAGTTGGAACTATAGGAATTGTAGATAATGATTTGGTTAGCCTTTCAAATATTCACAGACAAAGCTTATATGATGAAGGAGATTTGAATAAATCAAAGGTTAAAGTAGCTCAAAAAAAATTAAAAATTATCAATCTTAAAACTAGGATTAATATCTTCAATTTTAAATTAGACAGAAAAAATTTTGAAAAAATAATTAAGAATTATGATTATATAGTTGATGGTACAGATAATTTTGAAACTAAGTTTTTAATTAATGATTTAAGTCTTAAATACAAAAAATTCCTTGTAACTGGAGCTATAAGTAAATTTGATGGTCATATCTTCACTTTTAATTTTAATAATAAAAAAAACTCCTGTTTAAGATGTTTTTATCAAGAAGAAACTATATCCGATGAAATATTAAATTGTGAATACGAAGGAATACTAGGCACTATTGCGGGAATTGTAGGTACCATGCAAGCCAATGAGATTTTAAAAAAAATCTTAAATATTGGTCAAAATTTAAATGGATTTATTTTAATTCTAGATTTATTAAATTTGAATTTTAGAAAAGTAAAACTTAACAAAAGAAAAAAATGTAAATGCAATTAATGCAAAAAATTTTTAATACATTATTTATTTTAACAATTTTAATTTCTTCGAGTTTTGCAGAAGAAACTTTTCTTTCTTTAAAAAAAAATGAAGTTAATGTTCGTTATGGACCAAACTTTAAATCTGATGTTAAATATGTTTATAAAAAAATAAATCTTCCTATAAAACAAATAGATAAAAAAGAAAACTTCAGAAGAATAATTGACTTAAAAAATAACAGTGGATGGATACATATTTCTCAATTAAAAAAAAGTAATTCTGTTATTACAACCAAAGATAAAATTTTATTTAAAAAACCAACTTCTTATGCAAAACCAATTGCTCAAATTAAAAAAGGTAGGCTGCTAATTTTACAAAAATGTGAAAAAAAATGGTGCAAAATTAAATCTGATAACTTTAAAGGATGGATTAAAACCAATAATGTTTGGGGGCTTAATTAATTAAAATCAACTGATAAAGAACTTATATTAACAGCACTTAGTTTTGTAAAATGTGAATATTCCTTATGATCTATTCCAATTTCAATATCACTATTATTTGATTTAAATTTTTGAATTTGTTCGTCTGTAAATTTAAAATGTATGAATTGAACTGAGGAGGCTTTGCCTTCAGTTGAAGTTCTGTCAACATCTTTCTCTGGAATAGCTTTTATCTTCATACCATCAATTCTTATAAATACTTTTTCTTCAATTCCACCTACTTTACTAAGGAAAGCTGATCTTGAAACAGGATTATCTATTTCAAACATTAAAGTAGCTGATAACTCTTTTCCATTTGGTATTAAAGGATTATAAGCTGCAAGCTCATCTTTAAGCTGTTCATCTCCACCTTTTTCAATATAAAGCATTTCTTGCACCTGAGCTAACATCGTCTCATAACATTCAAAGTGAAAGGTTGCATATGGACCTAATGCAATCCTTCTATCTTTTTTAAAACTAACAATATTTTTTCTAAGCTCTTTTCGATTTTTTATATAAACATCTAATGGCATGATGTCTTGTTTTTGAATTTCTTTTTTTTCTTTTGGCACAATCATAACCTATAACTTTTTGCCATTAATTCGATAGGATGTAACGCCTCATCGTTAGATATATTTGTATCAACTTCTAATTGCTTTAAGTGCTTACCTGCTAAAGGACAATCTGATGCCATATATTTATTATTTTTATTTTTAATTTGTTTTGCCACAGGTCTACCAACTTTATTTGCTAAATCATATGTTCCCTTCATCACTCCAAAAGTACCTCCATGACCAGCACATTTTTCGACGACATCTATCTTAACATTTGGAATTAATTTTAACATATCTCTTGCTTTAACACCCATGTTTTGTGCTCGTGCATGACAAGCATGATGAACTGTTACACCACCGTCAATTTCTTGCAATCCTTCAACCAAACCTTCATTATTGGAAATGTCTACAACGTACTCATCAATATCCATTACATTTGAAGATAATCTTTTTATATTTTCATTATCAGGTAATAAAAGTGGCCATTCAAATTTTAACATTAAACCACAACTGGCAGTTAGAGTTATTACTTTATAACCTTTATCTATCCACTCTAATAAATCTTTTGACACTCTATTCGCTTGTTCAACCACTTTTACAAGATCGGCTTGCTCTAAAAAGGGCATTCCACAACACCCTGGGTAAGCTTCTTGAACTTCTATTCCATTTTTTTTTAAAACTTTTAAAGCTGCAACACCTGTATTTTTTTTATTAAAATTTACAAAACATGTTGAGTAAATAACAACTTTTCTATCTTTATTTGAAGCTTCAAAATTAATTTTATCATTATTTTTTTTGAAAAAATTTGAAAATGTTTCTGAATTATATTTTGGTAATTGAACTCTTTTATCAATCCCTGAAACAATCTCTAAAATTTTTCTTAAAAATTTGTTTTTAGTATCTATTGCCCAATTAATTAGTTTTGAAAACATAACTCCAATTTTTGCATTTCTATCAATCTTAGCTAATTGTATTGGTACACTTGGTAATTTACCTAGTTTCTTTTGTGCTGTTCGATATCTCAACATCAAATGAGGGAAATCTAAATCAAAATCATGCGGCGGTACATATGGACACTTAGTCATAAAACACATATCACACAAAGTACAAGCATCAACTACTGGTGCGAACTGATTACTTGATATGCTTTCTACATTTTCATTTTCAGACTCATCAATCATATCGAAGAGTTTTGGAAATGAGTCACATAGATTAAAACATCTTCTGCAACCATGACAAATATCAAACACTCTTCTCATTTCACCATCTAATTTTTCATGATTTAAAAAATCAGGATGTTTAAAATCTATTGGGTGTCTTACAGGTGCATCTAAACTGCCTTCTTTACTCATTTTTTTGAAATTATTTGGATATTTTAGTGAGCAAATATATGCTCACTAAAAAATATTTTTAGCTAATAGACTCTAAAGTTTTTTGGAATTTACCAGCGTGAGATTTTTCAGCTTTTGCTAATGTTTCAAACCAATCAGCTATTTCTTCAAAACCTTCTTCTCTAGCTGTTTTAGCCATACCTGGATACATATCTGTGTACTCATGAGTTTCACCTTGTACAGCTGAAGCTAAATTAGCTTTAGTTTCACCAATTGGTAAACCTGTAGCAGGATCACCCACTTCTTCTAAATACTCAAGATGTCCATGCGCATGACCTGTTTCACCTTCAGCAGTTGATCTAAATACTGATGCAACATCATTGTATCCTTCGATGTCTGCTTTTTGGGCAAAGTAAAGATATCTTCTGTTTGCTTGGCTTTCGCCTGCAAATGCAGCTTCAAGATTTTCTTTTGTTTTTGTTCCTTTTAATGACATTGTATATTCTCCTTATTTTAATGATGTTAAACGATATAATAATTCTTCTCTGTATGTCAACAGTTTAGAATGATTATAATGTATAATTTAAATAATTGATTTAATTGAATTAATTTTGATTTTGATTATCACTCGCAACTCTAATCAAAACTTCAACTGAATTAATTTTTTTTCCGGTGATATTTTTCTTAATATTTATAGATTCTATATCATTTTCATTACAATCTATTAATTTGTGAGTATCCTCGTCATAAAAATGATGATGAACGGATGTATTGGTATCAAAGTAACTTTTATCACTATTAATTGAAATTTCTTTTAGGTATCCCTTTTTTTCAAAAGCATGCACAGTGTTATAAATTGTAGCTAAAGATATCTTTTCATTAAATTCTTCGGAGATTCTTTTAACAAGATCATTAATTGTGAAATGAAAAGTCTTTTCTCGATCAAACAAAACCTTACAAATTTTAACTCTTTGCTTAGTAGGTCTTAATCCAGTTTCTCTTAATTTTTCAACAAATTTGGCGTTTTTAGACATAATTGTTTATAATAATTCTAAACTAACAATAAATTATACTGTTTTATTATATTATATTATCATTAAATCAAGTATTAAGGGAACTCAAAATTTATGAAAAAAAATTCTTATTCATATGATGATCTTATAACTTGCGGAAATGGTGACCTTTTTGGTCTAGGAAACGCCAAATTACCCCTTCCTCCAATGCTTATGTTTGATAGAATAACTGAAATTAGTGACAACAATGGTGCTTATAATAAAGGTTATTTAAAAGCTGAATTAGATATTAAAGATGACCTTTGGTTTTTTGATTGTCACTTTAAAGGAGATCCTGTTATGCCAGGTTGTTTAGGTCTTGATGCTATGTGGCAGTTAGTTGGGTTTTATTTAGGATGGCTTGGAAATCCAGGCAGAGGAAGAGCTCTAGGAGTTGGTACAGTAAAATTTACAGGCGAAGTTTTACAAAATGTAAAAAATGTTAAGTATGAAATTGATATGAAAAAAATTATGTCGCCAGGTGGAACAACAGTTGGTCTTGCTAATGGTATAGTTCTTGCAGATAACAAAAAAATATACTCAGCAGATAGCTTAAAAGTAGGGTTATTTAAATAATGAGAAGAGTGGTTATTACAGGTTTAGGAATTGTATCTTGCTTAGGCAATAATCAAAAAGAAGTTCATCAATCTTTATTAAATTCAAAATCAGGTATTTCTTATTCTGAAGAATACAAAGAACACAATCTTAAAAGTCATGTTCATGGTAAACCTAATATAAAACTTGAAGACCATATAGATAGAAAAACAATTAGATTTATGGGTTCAGGTTCAGCTTATAATTATATTGCAATGAAAGAAGCAATTGAAGACTCTGGACTAAAAGAAAGTGAAGTAAGTAATTTTAAAACAGGAATTGTAATGGGTTCAGGTGGACCTTCAATTGAGAATGTAATTTTAGCAGCAGATAAAACTAGAGCAAAAACTCCAAAATTAATGGGACCTTTTATTGTTCCAAGAACAATGGCAAGTACAGCTTCAGCAACGCTTGCTGTTCCTTTTAAGATTAAAGGAACTAATTATACAATGAGCTCTGCTTGTGCAACGAGTGGGCATTGCATTGGAAATTCTATGGAATTAATTCAAATGGGTAAACAAGATATTGTATTTGCTGGAGGAAGTGAAGAATTGCACTGGGCAATGACTGCCATGTTTGATGCAATGACAGCTTTATCATCAAAATATAATGATACACCTGAAACAGCATCAAGAGCTTATGACAAAACTAGAGATGGTTTTGTAATTGCTGGTGGTGGTGGAGTATTAGTGCTTGAAGAATACGAGCATGCTAAAGCTAGAGGTGCCAAAATATACGCGGAATTAACTGGTTATGGAGCAACTTCAGATGGATATGATATGGTAGCGCCATCAGGAGAGGGAGCTGTAAGATGTATGCAGATGGCAATGGCAACAGCTAAAAATAAAATTGATTATATCAATACTCATGGAACATCTACTCCTGTTGGGGATATTACAGAATTAAATGCTGTTAAAGAGACTTTTGGAGCAGAAATTCCAAAAATTAGTTCAACAAAATCTTTATCAGGACATCCATTAGGAGCAGCATCAGTACATGAAGCAATCTATTGTTTAATTATGATGAAAAATAATTTCATTACAGGATCAGCTAACATAAATGTAATGGATGAAGAAGCTAAAAAATTCCCGGTAGTTGCTAAAACTGAAACAGAATCAACTTTAAATACAGTTATGTCTAATAGTTTTGGCTTTGGTGGAACCAATGCAACTTTAATTTTTGAAAAGGTTTAATTATGAGCTTGATGAAAGGTAAAAAAGGATTAATCATGGGCGTTGCCAATGAAAGATCTATCGCTTGGGGTATTTCACAAAAACTTACTGAAGCTGGAGCTGAGCTTGCATTCACTTATTTGGGTGATGCTTTAAAAAAAAGAGTTGTTCCTTTGGCTGAAAAATTAAATTCAAAAGTTACCTTTAGCTGTGATGTTGAAAAAAAAGAAGATGTAATAAAATTATTTGAGGATGTTAAATCTCAATGGGGTGAAATTGATTTTGTAGTTCATGCAATTGCATTTTCAGATAAATCGGAATTATCTGGAGAGTATTTAAATACGACTAGAAAAAACTTTTTACGAAGTATGTTAATTTCATGTTTTTCATTTACTGAAGTTGCAAAAGAAGCATCTAAAATAATGAAAAAGGATGGAAGCCTAATCACTCTAAGCTATGAAGCTAACAAAGCTATTCCAAATTATAATGTAATGGGTGTATGTAAGGCAGCTTTAGAATCTAGTGTAAAATATCTTGCAAGAGATTTAGGTTCAAAAGGTATAAGAGTAAATGCTATTAGCGCTGGTCCAATAAAAACACTTGCAGCTTCAGCAATTGGTGATGCAAAGTTTTTATATAAATGGAATGAAGACCATTCATTTTTAAAAAAAAATATAGATATTTATGATGTTGGAAATTCAGCACTATACTTGTTGAGTAACCTAGCGAATGGTGTTACTGGTGAAATTCATTATGTAGATGCAGGATACAATAAAGTTGGTATGCCAGACCCAAAAAATATAAGCTAATTGGATTTGCACAAATTTCTAAAATTTTTATATTCACTCAATATCAACGGCTTTAGAATGATAAGAGAACTTGCTCCTTGGTTTCGTTTAAAATTCTAAAATTGTTATTTAACATATAATCAATTGATAAATTTGTTTTTAAGCCCTTATCATCTAATAATACAAGTGAATTTTTGTGTAATTTATTTTTTGCAATTTTAATCTCATCTAATTGGTGTTCAGAGGCTTTTTTAAATTGGCCATCTAAAGAATCTAAATAAAGAAAATCAATCTTTTTTTCAAAGAATGATAAAAAATTAAGACTATCATCAACAACAAAATTTACAAAATCTTTGTTCTGTTTAACAAATTTTTTTGCATAATTAATATTTTTTTTTTCAATATCACATGTTGTTAATATTCCATTAATGTATCTAGCATAATCAGAAAGAATCATGGTACTCATTCCATCTTTCCAATTAATTTTTCGAAAAAAAAAAAATTTCGATTTACCTCTCGAGCACCCCGTTTCAACTATTGTTTTTAAACCTCTCCTTTGAGCTTCAAATATCGCAAATTCAAATGAACTAAATCTTATATTTTTTGAGTGGTTATATTTATTTAAAAACTCCATAGTATCTTAAAATATCTAAATATTTTAAATTAGTTTAAATCTCATTCTGAAGTTTGCTTCATAGAAAGTTTAACTTTACCTCTATCAAAACCAATTACTTTAACTTTTACTTCATCACCTTCTTTGACAATATCGGTAACCTTTGCAACTCTTTTATCAGCTAGCTCTGAAATATGAACTAATCCATCTTGTTTTCCTAAGAAATTAACAAATGCACCAAACTCCATAATTTTCATTACTTTACCTGAATAAATTTTATTTAGTTCAGCTTTTGCAGTGATATCTTTAATCATTTGCATTGCGATGTTTCTAGACTCTTCATCTGGAGCAGCAACTGTTACTACACCTTCATCATTTACATCAACTTTAGCACCTGACTTTTCAACAATCTCTCTAATCGTTGCTCCACCTTTTCCAATTACAGCAGCAATGTCTTTTTTATCAACAGTTACTTGTTCCATTTTTGGTGTATGTTTTCCAACATCAGCTCTTGATTCACCTAAAGATTTGTTCATTTCACCTAAGATATGAATTCTTCCATCTTTAGCCTGCTTTAAAGCCTGCTCCATGATTTCAAAAGTAATACCAGTAATTTTGATATCCATTTGAAGTGAAGTAATTCCGTCTTTAGTTCCAGCAACTTTAAAGTCCATATCTCCTAAGTGATCTTCATCACCTAAGATGTCTGATAGGACTCTAAAATCATCACCTTCTTTAATTAATCCCATTGCAATACCAGCAACTGGCTCTTTAATTGGAACCCCTGCATCCATTAATGCAAGAGATGTTCCACAAACAGTAGCCATTGAAGAAGAACCGTTGGATTCTGTAATCTCTGATACTATTCTAAAAGTGTATGGAAAAGCCTCTTTTGAAGGTAATGAAGAGTTAATTGCTCTCCATGCTAATTTACCATGGCCAATTTCTCGTCTTCCAGTTCCAATTCTTCCAGTTTCACCAACTGAAAAAGGAGGGAAGTTATAGTGAAGCATAAATCTTTCTCTATGTTGTCCATCTAAACTTTCTAATCTTTGTTCGTCATCAGATGTACCTAAAGTAGCAACTACAATTGCTTGTGTTTCTCCTCTAGTGAATAATGCAGAACCATGCGTTCTTGGTAAAACTCCCACTTCACATGAAATAGGTCTCACATCTGATAAACCTCTTCCATCTATTCTGTTTTTATTTTTAAGAATATCAGTTCTAACAATTTTCTTCTCTAGACTTTTAAGTTCAGAATTAACATCAAGATCAGAATAATTTTCATTTTCTTCAAAAAGCTTCTTGGCTTTATCAGTAATCTCTGAAATTTGATTTGATCTATCTTGTTTATCTCTTGTAGCAAATGCTTTTGTTAAATCTGCTGTAAAAGTTTCTTCAAGTTTTTGTTTAACTTCAGTTAAATCTTTCTTCTCAACAGTCCACTCAGGTTTTCTGCATTCTTTTGCAAGTTCCTCTATCATTTCGATTACTGAAATAAATCCTTCATGACCAAATTTAACTGCATTTAACATTTCTTCTTCTGTTAAACCATTTGCTTCGGACTCAACCATAAGCACAGCGTCTTTTGTACCAGCTACAACTAAATCTAAACTTGAGTTTTCTAATTCATCTTTTGACGGGTTGAGAATATATTTGCTATCAACAAAACCTACTCTAGATGCACCTACAGGGCCCATAAACGGCATTCCTGAGATAGCTAATGCTGCTGAAGAAGCAGTAATTGCTAGGATATCTGGTTGATTTTCTTTGTCATATGAAATTACCGTTGGTAACAACTGCACTTCATTTTTAAATGCATCAGGAAACAAAGGTCTGATAGGTCTATCAATTAATCTTGAGATTAATGTTTCACTTTCAGTTGGTCTTGCTTCTCTTTTAAAATATCCACCAGGGATTTTTCCACCTGCATAATATTTTTCTTGGTAGTTTACTGATAATGGAAAATAATCCATATCTGGATTTACTTTCTTTGCTCCTACCACTGTTGCTAAAATAACTGTTTCACCACATGAAGCGATGATTGCTCCGTCTGCCTGTCTTGCTACTTTACCTGTTTCTAAACTTATCTTCTTTCCTGCTACTTCTATTTCCTTCTTGTATACTTTAAACATTTCATTTCCATTTCGTTTCGTTCCATTCAGTTCTATCTATCTCGATCTCTATTTTCTTAAATTCAATTTCGACAGTACATTTTTGTAAGAATCCATTTTGTTTTTCTTTAGATATTCTAACAATTTCTTTCTTCTATTTACCGCTCTCAACAATCCAACAGAAGAATGTTTATCTTTTTTGAATTGCTTAATATGTTTAGAGAGAGTTTCAATTTTCTCAGTTAGCAAAGCAACCTGTATCTCTGAAGATCCGGTATCTTTATCGTGCATTGCTAATTCTTGTACCTTTTTATTCATGTCTTGTTTTTCCTATTTATTTGTTTGTTTTATTAAGTTTTCTATTTTTTCCGCATACTCAAAAGATTCATCTTTTCTAAAAAGTAATTTTGGTAAAAATTTCATAACCACTTTCTGTGATAAAATTTTTCTAATTAAAAATGAGTATTCTTTCAAAATATTAATAGTTTCCTCAGCATCTTTTCCTCCAAGTGGAAGAACATATGCTTTAGCAATTTTTAAATCTTGACTCATTCTTACCTCAGTAACCGTTATCGTGTTAGTTTCTAAATTTGGGACCTTAGCCTCATTTCTAATAAAAATCATGCTTAAAGACTGTTTAATCATCTCACCAACTCTAAGCTGTCTTTGTGTTATCGGTTTTCCTATTCTATCCACCATTAGATCGACCTTTCCGTAGATGTAACACTAAAAGCTTCTATTGTATCGTTTTTTTGAAAATCCATATAATCCTTAACTGTAATTCCGCACTCTTGGCCATTACTAACCTGTTTTACCTGATTTTTTTCTCTAAAAAGAGTTCCAACTTTACCGGTATAAATAATTGCTCCATCTCTTATTATTCTAACGTCTGAAGTACTAGTAATTTCTCCTTGTGTAATTTTTGACCCCGCAACTTTACCTGCTCCAGAAACTTTAAATATTTCTAAAATTTGTGCAGTCCCTATAATTGTTTCTTGAACATCAGGAGATAACAATCCTGACATTCTCTGTTTAATATAATCCAAAACTTCATAGATAATGTTATAAGAAGATATTTTAATTTTTTCATTTTCAGCTAATTTTTTTGCTTCCTTGCTTGGCTTAACATTGAATGCTATTAAGACTGCATTAGAGGCTTTTGCCAAAGTAACATCAGTTTCTGTTACCATTCCAATATCAGCTAAGATTATTTTTGGTTTTACTTCCTCGTGTTTAATCTGATTAATTGCATTTTTAATTGCCTCTGATGATCCATGAACATCAGATTTTATAATTAAATTTAATTCCTCAGTAGACTTATCTGAGAAAGCTGAGTCTTGAGTTACAAATGATAAAGGGTTTTTGCCATATTTGCTTTCTTGAGCTCTACTCTCACTTAAAGTTTTAGCTTCTTTTTCATTATTAAGAACAATAAAATCATCACCCGATTTTGCAGCACCATTAATTCCTAAAATCTCAACCGGTGTTGATGGAAGTGCTTCATTTATATTTTTTCTTTTATCATTAATAATTGCTCTAACTTTTCCCCATCTTAATCCGCTAACAAAAAAATCTCCTTTTTTAAGAGTTCCAGTAGTCACAATTATTGTTGCAACTGGTCCTCTCCCAACATCAATTTTTGATTCTAAAACAATACCTGTTGCTTTAGATTCAAAATCAGTTTTAAGATCTAAGATCTCGGCCTGAAGAATTATCGACTCAATCAACTTATCTAAATTTAATTTTGTCTTTGCAGATATTTCAACCATTAAAGTGTCACCAGATAAATCTTCTGCGATTAATTCATGTTCTAATAATTGATTCTTAATTTTTTGCGGATCAGCCTCTGGCAAGTCACATTTATTAATTGCAACAACAATTGGAACATTTGCAGCTTTTGCATGCTTAATAGACTCTACTGTCTGAGGTTTTACTCCATCATCAGCTGCTACAACTAATACCACTACATCAGTTAATTTTGATCCTCTAGCTCTCATTTCAGTGAATGCTGCATGTCCTGGTGTATCAATAAAAGTTAACTTATTAGAATTGCTTTCAATTTGATAAGCTCCAATGTGTTGTGTAATTCCACCAAATTCTCCAGATACTACATTTGCACTTCTCAAAACATCAAGAACTGAGGTTTTGCCGTGATCAACGTGCCCCATGACAGTAACTATTGGTGGTCTATTTTTTAAATTTTCTACTCTTGTAGCTTTTATTTTTTTAATTATTTCTTCTGCTTTTTCTTCTCTAATTGGATTATGACCAAACTCTTTAACTAAAAACTCAGCTGTATCTGCTGCTAATGTTTGATTAATTGTAACCGTCACACCCATTCCAAATAAATATTTAATAACATTGCTAGATTGTTCAGCCATTCTATTAGCAAGCTCTCTAACTGTAATCGCTTCTGGAATATTAATGTCTCGTTTAACTGGTTTTAAATTTTCTTGAACTTCTTCTTTTGTTAAATTTTTATTTTCTTTTTGTCTTGCTCTTTTAACAGATGCTAAGCTTCTTTCTCTTGCCTCTATTTCGTCACTTAAAGCTCTTGATACTGTTAATTTTAATTCTCTTTTTTTTGTTCCAGTTTTTAAATTTTTTTTATCTTTATTTTCGTTTTTACCTTTTAATCTTTTAGTTGCTCTTTGTTCAGCTAGCTTACGTCTCTCAAAATCGTTTGTTATTGAGGGTGATTTAGAAATAAAATTAGTTTTTGTAAGCGTACCTTTATTAAATGTTGAATTAGTTTTTGATTTAAAACTACTAGGTTTAGACGACCCACTTCTACTTGAAAATTTACTTGATTGCTTTTCAATAACTACTGAATTTTTTCCTTGAGTTTTTACAATCTCAATATTTTTGATCGATTTTTTGGCTGAACCAGATATTGTTAGTTTTGTTTTTTTTTCCATAGCTCATCACTCAATCTTTGTAGATAATATTTCTTCCAGACATAATTAATTCATCTGCTTCTTCTTTAGATAAAGCAAAATCTTCAAGATAACCTTGGATTTTTACTCTCTCACCTTTAATAACATCATATCCACCAGTTAGTTCATCTGAAGCTAGATCAGCAAAATCCTCTAGTGTTAAAATTTTTTGTTCACCTAATGTAACTAGCATTCCTGGGGTAAGTCCTTTTAAGTTTATTAAAGCATCTTCGAGACCTAATTCTTTAATTTTTTCAGAAATATCTTCTTGGTCTTTTTGATGAAATTCTTTTGCTCTTTCTATAAGAGCTTTGGCAGTATCTTCTTCTATACCTTCAATGTTCAATAACTTCGCTGCTGTAGTATCTTTAATATCATCTATAGTTGAAAAAC
The DNA here is from genome assembly GCA_902591185.1 of uncultured Pelagibacteraceae bacterium. GTDB lineage: Bacteria > Pseudomonadota > Alphaproteobacteria > Pelagibacterales > Pelagibacteraceae > Pelagibacter. The sequence goes on along the minus strand of CACIZU010000011.1, from coordinate 9,692 downwards.
CTTCAGCAACAAGCAACTGACCTAATGTTTCATCTAGTTCTAAGTTTTTAACAAAATTTTCGGTTTTTTCTTTAAATTCTAATTGTCTTCTTTCAGAATCTTCTGCATCGGTCATTATATTAATTTCATAATTTAATAACTTAGTTGCAAGTCTAACGTTCTGACCTCTTCTTCCAATAGCTTTACTTAAATTTTCTTCTGTAAGAATTACATCTAATTTTTTTCTCTCCGCGTCTACATTGACTCTTTGAACTTCTGCAGGAGACAATGCGTTAGAAACTAAAATTGCTGGATCTTCTGACCAATTCACAATATCAATTTTTTCACCTTGTAATTCATTTACAACAGCCTGAACTCTAGAACCTCTCATGCCCACACAAGCACCAACTGGATCAAGAGATGTATCAACTGCTTTTACACAAATTTTTGCCCTGCTGCCTGGATCTCTTGATGAAGATTTTATTTCAATTAATCCATCATAAATTTCTGGAACTTCTTGAACGAAAAGTTTCTCCATAAACTTTGGGTGCGCTCTTGATAAAAAAATTTGTTGTCCTCTTGGCTCTCTTCTTACATCATAACAATAAGCTTTGATTCTATCTCCAGCTTTAATGTTTTCTCTTGGTATCATTTCATTTTTCTGAATAATTGCTTCAGTACGCCCAAGATCAGCAATTACATTTCCAAATTCTAATCGTTTAACAATACCACTTAAAATTGAATCTTTTTTGTCAATAAAGTCATTGAATTGTCTTTCTCTTTCAGCTTCTCTTACATTAAAACTAATTACTTGTTTTGCTGTTTGAGCTGCAATTCTTCCAAAATCAAACGATGGCAATGGTTGTAACACCTCATCTCCAACCGCTTTATCTTTGTTAGTTTCATTTAGATTTATGGCGTCTTCAAGTTTAATTTCTATATTAGCATTTTCAGGATTTTCAGCGACAATCAATTTTCTAAAAATTTCGATGTCACCATTATCTCTATTAATTGAAACTTTTATTTCATTTTCCTGACCAAATTTAGACTTAGCTGCTTTTGCAATTCCAGTTTCCATGGAACTAATGATTAGTTCTTTATCAATAGATTTTTCTAAAGCAACAGCTTCAGCAATTCTTAATAATTCTAGTTTATCTGCTCTTTTATTTAACATGTTTTTGTTTACTCCAAAAAAAAATGGGCTAATGCCCATTTTGTAAATTCAATAATGTAAGGGCAATATAGTAAAATTTTTTTTTAATTCAACAGAAACTATCTGGAAAAATGGCTTATTTTATCAGTTTTTTCCCAAGAAAATGAACCGTTATCATCTGGGGTTCTTCCAAAGTGACCATATGCAGCTGTTTTTTCATATATCGGTTTATTTAAATTTAACATCTCTCTAATTCCTCGAGGACTTAAATCAAAATTTTCATTTATCTTATCTACAACAAATTTATTTTTATCTAAATCATTATCAAACAAATCAACATAAATTGATAATGGTTTAGACACACCAATTACATAAGCTAATTGAATTAAACACTTATCCGCAATTTTAGAAGCAACAACATTTTTGGCAATATATCTTGCCGCATAAGCAGCTGATCTATCTACTTTAGTAGGATCTTTTCCAGAAAAAGCTCCACCTCCATGAGGTGCGGCACCACCATACGTATCAACTATAATTTTTCTTCCTGTTAATCCGCAATCTCCATCTGGACCTCCAATAACAAAATTGCCTGTTGGATTAACATAAAACTCATCTTCATTAAAACCTTCAAGAAAATTTGATGGGATAGATTTTAACATATAAGGTCTCAATAAATCTCTAACTTGTGCTTGATTAACATCTGCAGAGTGTTGAGAAGATATTACAACAGATTTTACTTTAGTAGGTTTTCCATCCACATATTCAAAAGTAACTTGGCTCTTACTGTCTGGTTCTATATTTTTTAACTTTCCTGACCTTCTATCTTCTGCCATTAATCTCAAAATTTTATGAGAGTAATGAATAGGTGCTGGCATTAAAACATCAGTTTCATTACAAGCATACCCAAACATAATACCTTGATCTCCAGCTCCCTCATCTTTATTTCCAGACGAGTCTACACCCATTGCAATATCAGCAGATTGGGAATGAAGATGACTTTCTATTTTTGTTGCTTCTCTCCAAGTAAAACCTTCTTGATCATATCCAATGTCTTTTATGCAATTTCTAACTTTTTCAATTAATTCATCTTGTTTTATTTCAAGACCTCTAACTTCCCCCGCCAAAACTACTTTATTAGTTGTTGTAAGTGTTTCACATGCAACTCTTGAGAAAGGATCTCCAGAAAGATAACTATCAACTACCATATCTGAAATTCTATCTGAAACTTTATCCGGATGACCTTCAGATACTGATTCACTTGTAAAAAGAAAATTTTTTAAATTACTCATTTTTTAAATCTATTAAATGAAAATATCATAAAAATATATAGTAAAATTAATATTATAAAAATTTTATTTCCATATTTAGAAAATAATGTTGGTTGTATTTTTTTAACTTCTTTAAAATCAACATAGCCTGATTTACCATATTCAACCTTTTGTTCTACAATCCCTAAAGGATTAACAATAGCTGCAATACCATTATTTGATGAACGTAATAAATATTTACCACTTTCAACTGCTCTAAAAATGCTATGTGCAAAGTGTTGCTTAAGTCCTATTGATTTACCAAACCATCCATCTTCAGAAATATTTATTATTAAATCAAAACTTGGGTTTTTAAATATTTTACCTGAATAAATTATTTCATAACAAATCAATGGTAATATCTTTAAGGAAAAATCATCTTTTTTTATCTCTATGATTTTTCTATCATTTCCTTTTGAAAATGATTGATGGTTATTTGTAATTACTCTTAAACCTAATTTTTTTAAGATATTTTCAAAAGGTAAAAACTCACCAAATGGGACTAGATTGATCTTATTATAAAAATTTAATATTTCTAAATTATGATCATAAATCGATAAGGAATTAAAATAATTAATTTTTTCTTTGTTAGTTTTTTGACTATTAATCCCAATAAATAACAAATGATTTTTACTGAAAGTCTCTTCAATTAACCACTTAAATTCAACTAATTCCTCTTGAGAAACATCAGGAAGAATTCCTTCAGGCCAAATAAATATAGTTTTGTCATCTTTACTTGGTTCGCTTATGTCAATTAAATCATTTATTACTGAGACTGGATCAATATTTGAATAAAATCTATCGAGACTAATATTTGAACCTATGGCTCTAACTTTATATTCATAGTTTACAATATCTGATGAATTAAATGTTTCTTTATAAAATGATCCATACAGATAAAATAAAAATGGTAAGATTAAAAAAATAACACACACTCCTATGTCTTTTTTTGTTTCTCTTAAAATAAAAATTGCAGGACTAGCAAACAATGAGACACAAAATAGATTGAAACTATAGGTTCCTATTAATGAGGTTATGCTTAATATTTCTAAATGATTAACGAAACTATAGGCTATTAGATTCCAAGGAAAACCGGTTAAAATTGAACCTCTTATAAATTCAAAAATTCCAAAAAATAATGAAAAAATTAAAAAAGAACTTACTGTTTTTTTAGGTTTTGAAATTATAAAACAAAAACTAGCTAATCCATAAAAAATTGCCAGAAAGGAAGGTATTAAAATAATAGTTATAGGAATTAAAAATTTAAAATTTTGATCAAATGTTAAAGATATCGATATCCAATATAAGCTTGATAAAAAATAACCAAATCCAAATAGCCACCCATAAAAAAAGAAATATTTTTTACTTTGGGTAATTTTAGATTTTTTAAAAAGGAATATAAAAAATGCACTAAAGGTAAAAAAATTTATTATTAAATAATTGTAGGGAGGCAAACTTAAAGATGAAACTACGCCTAAAGTAATTAAAAAAACTATTTCAATGTAATTTTTTTTTATCAATCTAGTTAATCTTTGAAATTACTGATTTATATATTTTTTCTTCCTCACTAAGCATTCTTTTATAATCTTTATCTTTAATATGATCAAAACCTACTAGGTGAAGAAATCCATGTATAAAAGTTTTAATTACTTTTTCTTTAAAATTTTTAATGTTTTGTGATCTAGGTTTATTCATAAAATTATAACTAATTATAATATCTCCAATATAAGTTTTTTTAGATATCAATGTTTTTTTAGCAAAAGGGAATGATAGAATATCTGTAGACTTATTTTTATTTCTAAAATTTTTATTTAATTTTTTAATATTAAGATTGTTAGAAAGTAATAAAGAAAAACTAACTTCTCTGTTAAGAAATTTATATTTTTTTGGAAAAGTCTGACAAATTTTTTTAAAAAAAAATTCTTTATTTTTGAGTCTTTTTGACCAAGCCTTCTCTTCTGAGAAGACATTAATTTTAATCATTATTCGAATAAGCTTTAACTATTTTTGAGACAAGTGGGTGACGAACAACATCAGCATGATCAAAATCAACAACAGAAATTTCATTTAAATGCCCCAAGAGCTCTTTAGACCTAACTAAACCTGACATATTTTTATTAGGCAAATCTATTTGTGTCGGGTCACCATTAACAACGATTTTTGAATTTTCCCCAATACGAGTTAAAAACATTTTAATTTGTGTGTCTGTTGCATTTTGAGCTTCATCTAAAATAGCAAATGAATTTTTTAATGTTCTACCTCTCATAAAGGCTAATGGTGCAATTTCAATATCACCAATCTCAATCATTCTTTGTATTTTTTCAAAATCAAAAAGATCATAAAGAGAGTCATACAAAGGTCTTAAATATGGATCAACTTTTTCTTTCATGTCTCCTGGTAAAAATCCTAAACGTTCACCTGCTTCAACTGCTGGCCTTGATAAAATTATTCTTTCAATTTTTTTTTCAAGGAGCATAGTCAGACCTACAGCTACAGCTAAAAAAGTTTTACCTGTTCCTGCAGGACCTGCGGAAATGATAATATCGCTTTGTCTCAAAGCTCTAACATAATTTTTTTGTTTTTCAGATCTCGGAATTATAGATTTTTTTGGAGTTTTAATAATATCTGTTACATTATTATTTTTTACTTTTTCATTAATCATAAATTTATTTACCGATGAGACTATATCTTTATTTTCTATACTTCCATTATTAATAAATTGATTAGCTAAAAACTGTATAGCATTTTTTACTATTTCATTATTTTCTGGGTTAGATTTTATTAATATAGAATTTCCTCTAGAATATAAATTTGACTGAGTGATTTTTTCTAGCTCTTTTAAATTTTTATTAAATTCTCCCACTACACCCATCAATAAATCGTTATCATGAAAAATGACACTAAGTGAATTATTATCTGAATAAACAAATTTAAGAGATGGATTTATATTCTTTTTGATTAAACCACTCAATTTCTATGCTACCTTTTGATTAGCGTTATCAATTATCTCTCCAAATAAAGTACTTCTATTACTTTGTCTAATTTTTACCGGCACAATTTTTCCAATATCATCTTTTTTACCATTAAATATAACTGGTGTCATATATTCAGAACGTCCAAATACTTTCATTTTATCTTCTGTTAAATTCTCTACTAAAACATTTAGAGTTTTATTTTTTAGAGATTTGTTCATAGTTATTTGATTTTCAAATAATTGGGTTTGAACTTTTTCTAATCTTTCCATGGATACTTTTTTATTTATTAGTTTTAAATCTGCAGCAATAGTTCCGGGTCTTGGGCTAAAAATGAAAGAGTATGAATTAATAAACTTAATTCTTTTAATCAAGTTAAAAGTATCTTCAAAATCTTGAGTTTCTTCTCCGGGATATCCAATGATAAAATCACTAGAAAACTCTATGTTAGGATTAATTGCTTTTAAACTGTCAAATATTTCTATGTATTCATTTATTGTATGCTTTCTATTCATTAGATCTAAAATTTTATTAGACCCACTCTGTACTGGTAAATGAACTAAAGGCATTAATTTTTTTGACTCCTTGTAAACTTCTATTAAATCCTCAGTCATATCCTTAGGATGTGATGTTGTGTATCTTATTCTCTCAATTTCTGAAATTTTTTCAATTTCTAAAATTAAATTTGATAATCTATAGCCTTCATTATCATAGGCATTAACATTTTGACCAAGCAAAATTATTTCTTTTGCACCATTATCAGCTAAATATTTAGTTTCATCTATAATCTCTTTAAATGACCTAGAATATTCGGGGCCTCTTGTATAGGGAACAACACAAAAATGACAAAACTTATCACAGCCCTCCTGGATTGTTATAAAAGAAGAAACCTTTCCTGCCTCATTTTTAATTTTATTAAAATATTTAAATTTTGATATTGCATCAAATTCTGTTTGTTCAATTTTTTTCTTTTTCTCAATATGATTCAAAATAGTATCATTAATTTTATGATAAGATTGCGGTCCAATTACAAGATCTATATAAGGCTCTCTTTTAAGCATTTCTTGGTTTTCAGCTTGAGCAACACAACCAGCAATAATTACTAATGGTTTTTTTTTGTGTCTAAAGATTTTTTTAACTCTTCCTATTTCATGATAAACTTTTTCTTTTGCCTTATTTCTTATGTGACATGTATTTAACAAATAACAACTAGCATCTTCATAGTTTTCTGTTTTTTCAAAACCAATTTTTTTAACTGAGTCATATATTCTATTTGAATCATATTCATTCATCTGACATCCAAAGGTTTTAATAAATATTTTTTTGTCTTTCATTTAAAGCGAAGCGGTGGATGAGTCTATGGCTGCATTAAAAGAAACTGATCTTCTCTCGTCATCACTATCTGTAAAAGGATAAACAGTATATCTATTCATTTCAATAGCTATATCATTCGGGATCTTTAGTTTAACAATTGAAGGACCAAAAGGCTTTATAATTTCTAACTTCATTTTATTTTTTTTTTATCCCGTACAATTCTAATTTGTGATCTACCAGAGTGTAACCATACTTTTCTGCAACTTTTTTTTGAAGTTTTTCAATTTCTTCATCTACAAACTCAATTATTTCTCCTGACTTAACATCAATCAAATGATCATGATGTCCTTCATTTAATTCTTCATATCTAGCTTTGTCTCCTTTAAATTCATGTTTAGCTAATATGCCAGACTCTTCAAATAATTTTACTGTTCTATAAACTGTCGCAATACTAATTTTTGAGTCAATTTTAGAAACTCTATTATATAACTCATCTACGTTTGGATGGTCAGTAGACGCGGACATTACTTGTGCAATAACTTTTCTTTGGTCTGTTAATTTGACACCTTTTGATAAGCATTTTTGCTCTATTGTTTCAGACATATTTTGATTTTAACTTATATAAATAGGATTAATCAAATTTTTTTTAATTTTAAATTTATTACATAAATTAGGGATATTTTCATAACTTAGATCTTCTTCGCCTTTAAAATCATCTAGACTATAACAATAAAAATCAATTTTTTTTGCAACATTAAAAGCTTTTACTACAGATAAAGAATTTCTTATTCCAGCGAAACTGCCTGGTCCTCTATTAATATAAATTTTATTAATATCAGATATTTTTAAGCTCCAAGAGTTTAGAAAATCAGTAATAATTAAAGTTAACTTTTCATAATTAATTTTAGTATTTTCGTGAGTAATATTATAAATATTATTAGAAGTTATGATTAATAAAAAAATTTTTTCATTAGCAACATCTATTATAAGCTTGTTCATTTTTGTCCTATTTATAAAAGTAAATTCTAATTCAGATGAAAATAATATCAAACACTATTCTAATGATGAGGGTATCTTATCACTGATGTACCATCGTTTTAATGAATCCAAATACCCCTCAACAAATATTCAAATGGAAATTTTTAATGATCAAATGGAGATCATTCAAAACTCTGGTTATAATTTTTATAATCCAAATAAATTTAAAGAAAATTTTAATATACCAAAACAACAAAAAAAAATTCTTATAACTATTGATGATGCTTTTCAATCGTTCTACTTAGAAGCATGGCCATATCTAAAAAAAAATAGAATCCCATTTATATTATTTATATCGACAGAACCTTTAGGGAAGAAGGGTTATATGACTTGGGACCAAATAAAAGAGATTGAAGCTGAAGAGTTTGTATTTATAGGACATCATTCACATACTCATGGTTATCTTATTGATGAAACTAATGATCAATTTGTGAAAGATATAGAGCAAGCAAACAAAATATTTTTGGATAAACTTGGATATATACCAAGTTTATTTTCTTATCCATTTGGAGAATATTCAAAATTTATGAGAGATTATATAGCTCAAAACTTTGAGTTTGCTTTTGGACAGCATTCTGGTGTAATTGATATTAATAAAGATAGATTTGAACTACCAAGATTTCCAATTAATGAAAATTATGGAGACTTAAAAAGATTTAGATCTATTATAAATTCATTTCCACTTGAGTATGAACAGTTATTTCCTTTGGAAAAAAAATTAACTAAAGAAAACAATCCACCTCAATTTAAAGTTAAATTTTTTAAAGAACAAAAAAATATAGAAAATATTAATTGTTATTCTAACGAATTAGATAAATGGGAAAAATCAAACACTAATATTTCTAATCAAATATTAACAATTAAGTTTAGAGGTTCATTTAATCCAAGAAGAGGAAGAATAAATTGTTCACTTAATGACAACGGTAAATGGCGATGGTTTGGTATACAATTTCCAATTATAAAAAACTAAATAAGACTTTCTAACTCAACACTTGAAGGTAATAATTTAGCATCATCAAAATCTTTTAACTTATTTTGCTTAATTATTTTTTGCAAAACTTCAACATATTGATTACCAGTTTCGGCATATTTGTTTAGGTATTTAGAAAGTTCCATACTATCTAATGGTTTTTTTAAATCTCTAAATTGTGCTCTAGCTTTTCTAAAATCTTTATATGTAGAATGAGTATTTAAATTTCTTTGATAAGCTCTTACCGAAGCTTGAAGAACATTAAATTTCATAACTTTATGACCTTTGCCTTTTTCTGCATCTTTAGGTTTTAAACCTTCTCCAGACCATGTCCATTGACCAAATAAAGCATTCCCTTCTTGTGCAAACCTTGAGGTTCCCCACCCCGTTTCTTTAGCAGCCTGAGCAATTGCTAATGATACTGGTATTTCATCCATTCTTATTTTTAATGTTGATAGATCTTTTGAATTTATTCCATACTGTTTATATTTTTTTTCAAGCCACTGTTTTTCTGCAACTGTATTGTTATTTTTGTTAATAATATTAAAAAGAGTTTTTCGATCTAATCTGATATTAAGGTTTTCTTTTATGATTAAAGGTAGAACTATTTGAATAAAAAAATCTTTTCTTTTTTTCGTATCTTCAATCATTTTAATTTCTTGAGGTAATAAAGTTAAGGCAACTGGTTTTACTAATTTCTTTTTTCTAACATCTTTTAAGTTATAGCCAGTATCCTCAAATAGTTGTTTTATAGTTGATGCGCTCAATCTAACTGTATCTGTCTCGAGATCATTTAAACTAAAAATATCAAACAATATATCTTCTTCATTAATAATTTCATTTTGATTTTTGGTTTCATCATTATGGAGAGTATAAGCCAAAATTTTTTTTGAATTATTTGTGAATTCTTTAGTATTAAAATTTTTTTCAGTAAAATTTATAAATGCTGGAATGATAGA
>CACIZU010000010.1 GCA_902591185.1 uncultured Pelagibacteraceae bacterium | reverse complement strand
ATTAATAGAAGAGTCTAAAAAATTAGATCATTCTTCTGCCGTTAAAAAATATGAATATCTAAAAAAAATATTTCCTAATCAAGTATCTTTATTGCATGGCAAAACAAATATAAATGAAAAAGAAATTATACTGAATAAATTTCAAAAAAATCAATTCAAAATATTGGTGTCCACAACAATTATTGAAGTCGGTATTGATTTTCCTAACGCTAACGTAATTATAATAGAAAATGCTAATAAATTCGGTTTATCTCAACTACATCAATTAAGAGGGCGTGTTGGTAGAGGAGAAAAAAATTCAACATGCATTCTTATGTTTAAATCAAATTTAAGTGAAAATGCCAGAAAGCGAATTAATATACTTAAAGATTCCAATGATGGTTTTGAAATATCAGAAGAAGATATGAAAATTAGAGGATTTGGTGACATTCTTGGTTTTAAACAGAGCGGCATTAAAAATTTTAAATTAGCTGATCCTATTCATAATCATGATTTATTTCTTTTAGCTGAAAAAGAAATGAAAAGAATTGAAAAATTAAATGTAGATATAAGTAAATTTAAACCACTTATAAAACTATATGATAGAGCTGATATAATAAATGATATTGTTTAAGATTTTTTGTTGGAGGTGCCGGCAGACACAATAAACTTAGAAGCTTCCTCAAAAGTCATGTTTAGATAAATTACATCTTCAATTGGAAACATTAATAGAAATCCACTTGTAGGATTTGGAGTTGTTGGCACAAATACATTAATTAATTTTTTATTAGTTTTTTCAGCCATTTCACCAGTATTTTCTTTAGTTGCAAAACCAACGGCCCAAACATTTTTCCTTGGATATTCTACAAGTACAATACTTTTTTTATTATCATCCTTTTTAGAAAAGGTTTCTGTCATTTGAACAATAGCTGAATAAACAGTTCTTAAAAAAGGTATTTTCTTAAAAAGATCATCAATAAGTTTTAAAATTCTTCTACCAAAGAAGGATAAGGAAAGACCACCGACTAAAGTAATCAAAAATATTGAAATTATAATTTCAACTCCAGGAATATCAAAAGGTAAATAATGATTAGGATTAATGTTTTTTGGAATTAATTTAGAGGAAACGCTAATTAAAATCTTGCTTAAATACAGAGTAAAACCAATAGGAATTAAAACAACTACGCCAGCAATAAAATAATTTCTTAAAGTTAATGATAAAGATTTTCGATTTGTTTTTTTGGTCATAAAATTAATTAAAACTTGAATAAATTAGGTAAGTTATAGATAAAATAAATAATACTCATAAAAATTTTATTATTAAGATTCATAATTAAATGATAATAACAATTATATATAAAAATGAATAGAAGAAAATTTTTATCATTTGTTGGATGTGGTTGTTGTGGTTTTTTAATACCCTCTTGTTCTACAGCGCCAATTACTGAGAGAAAACAGTTAAAAATAGTTTCAGAAGCAAAATTAAATGCCCGAGCTGCTCAAATTTACGAAAAAATTAAAAAAAAAGAAAATATGAGTGATGATAAAAAAACACTCAATGAAATTAAAGAAATTGGAAAGAAAATGGAAAATTCAATTTCAGAATATTTTGATAGAGAAGGATTAGAGGATCCTACTAGAAATTTTGATTGGGAATATATTTTAATTGATAAAAAAAAAGTAAGAAATGCTTGGTGTATGCCTGGAGGTAAAATAGCAGTTTACACAGGAATACTAGAGGCAACAAAAAATACAAATGGACTAGCAGCTGTAATGGGTCACGAAATAGCTCACGCAGTAGCAAAACATTCTGTTGAAAGAGCTAGTAGAGGGACATTATTAAATGTTGGAACTAGAATAATAGACATTGCAAGTGGAGGTGTTATATCAGACATTAATAGATCAACAGGTATGAATACTGTCGGTTTGTTGACGCAACTTGGAATTTTAAACCCATTTAATAGAAAACAAGAAAATGAAGCAGATTACTTAGGAATGATTTTTTCATCTTTATCAGGTTACGATATTAGAGAAACTGTTAAAATATGGGAAAGAATGAAAAAACTAAATAAAGGAAAAGAACCTCCTGAATTTATGAGCACACATCCTTCTTCAGATAACAGAATTAAAAATTTAAATGAGAAAATGAATGAAGTTATATTGGATTACCCGCCAATTAAACTAACTTAAATCTAGATATTGGTGAGCCCTGATGGACTCGAACCATCGACCCATTCCTTAAAAGGGAATTGCTCTACCAACTGAGCTAAGGGCCCACAAATTATTCAAATTGAATAGTTGTTATATACAGAATAATTATATTTTTTCAAATATCAATTTGAACTAAAAAATCTATATCTACTACAACTTATTAATGTATTTGTCGTGAAATTCATCAAAAGTGCCTTCATTAATATTCTTTCTGATTGAAGTCATCAATTCTTGATAAAAATTAATATTATGCAATGTAAGTAACATAGAAGCTAAAATTTCATTCGTATTAAATAAATGATTCAAATAATTTTTTGAATATTTGTTTAAATTTAAATTTTCACAGTTAGGATCCAATGGTGTATTATCATTTTGATATTTATTATTCTTAATATTGATTCTACCTAACCAAGTAAAAGCTAAACCAGTTCTACCTGATCTTGTGGGTAGTACACAATCAAACATATCTATACCTCTTTTAACTGCTCCCAATATATCCGAAGGTGTTCCTACACCCATTAAATAATGAGGTTTTTCATTTGGTAAATATTCTTTAATATCATCCAATACAGTAAACATTTCATCTTGCGACTCACCTACTGCCAAACCTCCAATTGCATAACCATCAAAACCAATATTAATAAGTTCATTTAATGATTTAATTCTTAGATCTTTAAAGAGTCCACCCTGAATAATTCCAAATAAAGCTTTATGAGAATTTTGTCCAAAAGCTTCTTTAGATCTTTTTGCCCAATAAAGAGATAGATCCATTGACTTTTTAATTAAATTATAATCATCAGTTTTTTTGGGGCATTCATCCATAATCATTACAATATCTGAATTAAGACCCAGTTGAATTCTTATACTTTCTTCAGGACTCAAAAAATATTTTTTACCATCAACGTGAGAATTAAATATTGCCCCTTTTTCTCTATCTATCTTATTAAGTTTAGATAAAGACATAACTTGAAAACCACCTGAGTCAGTTAAAATTGGAAGATCACAATTCATAAAATTGTGCAAACCTCCCGCTGACAGTATTCTTTCAACACCAGGTCTAATCATTAAGTGATATGTGTTTGATAAAATTATTTCAGAACCAGTTTTTTTAATATCATCAATGGTACAAGCTTTCACTGTTGCTTGAGTTCCAACAGGCATAAATGCAGGTGTATTAATATTACCTCTATGAGTTTCAATTAAACCACATCTAGCAAACTTGTCTGTTTTTAAAACATTAAAGGCAAAATTTTTTAATGCCATTTAAAAAATTTATTGTGATTTGAAACTAATAATTTTATCTGGATCAGAAGCTGGTTCACCTCTTTTAATATTATCAACAAATTCCATACCCTCAATAACTTTTCCAAAAACAGTATACTGTCTATCAAGGTACGATGCTTTGTCATTAAAACAAATAAAAAACTGACTATTTGCACTATTAGGGTCTGATGTTCTTGCCATAGATAATGTTCCTCTAACATGAGGAAGATCATTAAACTCTTCTTTTAGATTAGGTAAATCAGAATTACCAGTTCCTGCACGTCTTAAATCAAAACTATCATTGGAAGAATTACCATATTGAACATCTCCTGTTTGTGCCATAAAACCATCAATAACTCTATGAAACACTACGTTATCATATTTGCCACTATCTGCTAATTCTTTAATTCTTTTTACATGGTTAGGGGCGACATCTTCAAATAAATCTATTTTTACATCGCCATCTTTTAATTTTAAAATCATTATATTCTCCTGTGCTATTGATTGATTAGTCATTATAAAAAATAAAATTAATATATTAACTAGAATTCTATTCATACTTATCTTTTAAAGATTTAATTGTACTTTTTGTAGTAAATTTTTTTATATCACCATTTAATTTAACAATTTCTTTAACAAATCTAGAAGAAATAATTTGATTTTCTACATCTGACATTAAAAAAATTGTTTCTATATTGTTATTTAATTTTCTATTCATTCCTGCTAATTGAAACTCATATTCAAAGTCAGATACTGCTCTTAAACCTCTTAAAATTATATTAGATTTGTATTTTTTACATAAATCTGTAGTTAAAGATTCGAAAGGAACTACAAAAATTTTTTTTTTGTTTAGTTTAATATCTTTAAATAATGCTTTATTTACAATATCTATTCTTTCTTGAGAGCTAAATAAGTAATTTTTATTGCTAACATTAGATATTCCTACAACTATTTTATCAAATATTTTTAGTGCTTTTTTTATTACATCAATATGGCCATAAGTTATTGGATCAAATGTACCAGGATATATTGCAACTTTGTTCATTAGATTAAATTATCATCAATTTTAATTGCTGAAACAACTTTTTCTTCGCCTGATAATTTGATAATTCTTACTCCTTGAGTATTTCTACCTGCAGTTCTGATCTCTTTAACTGCAACTCTAATTACTCTACCTTTGTTTGTTGAAATTAGTATTTCATCTCCTTCAAAAACTGGAAAAGATGAAGTGATATTTCCGTTCCTAGGTGAATTTACAATTCCTATAATACCTTTTCCACCACGGTTAGTTACACGATAATCAAAATGAGATGTTTTCTTTCCATAACCATTTTCGCTAATTGATAAAACAAATTTTTCTTTTGCTTTAAATTCAGATTTTTCATCTTTAGATTTTTTACCATTTTTCTTAATTTTATCATTAGCAATAACTGATAGAGATACAATTTGATCATTTGGAGCCAATTCTATGCCTTTAATTCCTTTTGAAGATCTTCCTTTAAAAACTCTTAATTTTTTTGCTATAAACCTAATGCATTTACCAAACTTAGTGCTTAACATTATGTCTTGATCATCTTGACAAATTTTAACGCCAACAATTTTGTCGTTATTATCAAGCTTCATAGCAATTTTTCCAGATGCGTTAATTGAAGTAAAATCCTCTAAACTATTCTTTCTTACTTTTCCTTGAGCTGTTGCAAAAATTATTTGATAATTTTTTGAGTCAGTTTCATTTTCAGGCATTGGCATAATTGAACTTATTGATTGATGGCTTTTCAATGGAAGTATATTAAATAATGACTTGCCTTTTGAAGAAGATGATCCTTCTGGAATTTTCCAAGCTTTAACTTTATATACTAAACCTTCTGTAGAAAAGAATAGTACAGATGTATGAGTGTTGACTGATAAAGTTTGAATTACAGAGTCTTGATCTCTTGTTGTTATGCCTGATTTACCCTTACCTCCTCTTTTTTGTTGTTTGACACTATCTAAAGATCCTCTTTTGATATATCCTTGTAGGGTAACAGTAATTATAACTGATTGTTTTTGAATTGTTTCCTCAATATCGTAATTTAATACTGCATCAATAATTTTAGTTCTTCTAGGGACTGCAAACTTTTCTCTAATATTTTTAAGATCTTTACTGATTACTTTTAAAAGTTCTTTTTTAGAAGATATAATTTTTTTATATCCAGCAATTAATTCAGAAAGTTTTTTAATTTCAACTTCAATTTCATTAATACCAAGAGCAGTTAATTTTTGAAGTCTCAACTCTAAAATAGCTAGCACCTGTGGTTCCGATAATGAATAAAGGTTCTTGATTTTTTTATTTTCGACTAATGAAATTAATTTTTGAGATTTATTAATTTTCCATTTAGTTTTCAATATAGAACGTTTTGCATCATCAGGTGTTTTTGACGATCTGATAATTTTTATAATTTTGTCTAAATTTTCAACTGAAACTGATAGTCCTATTAAAATATGAGCTCTTTCTTCAGCTTTTTGAAGATCGAATTTAGTTTTCTTTATAACTACATCTTCTCTAAAAGATAAAAAATTAACTAAAAAATCTTTTAGAGTACAAGTTTTGGGTTTACCTTCAACAATTGCCAATGTATTAAACCCAAAAGAACTTTCAATTTGAGTGTTTTTATAAAGTTGTCTTTTGATAGTTTCTGGTTCAACACCATTTCTCAAATCAATTGCTACCCTAATACCTTCTCTGTTTGACTCGTCTCTAATATCTTTTATTCCCTCAATTTTTTTCTCTCTTACTAATTGAGCTATTCTTTCATTTAATACCGATTTATTTACTTGGTAAGGTATAGAAGTTATTATTAATCTATCTCTTCCATTTTTTAATCCTTCGACCGAAACTTCACCTCTAATTTTAAATGAACCTCTACCATTATTGTAACCTTGTTTAATTATATCTTTACCAATAATAACACCTCCCGTTGGAAAATCAGGACCAGGTATATGCTTCATTAATTCTTTTATTTTAATATCTTTATTGTCAATTAAAGCTAAAGTTCCATCAATAATTTCTCCCAAATTATGTGGAGGTATACTAGTTGCCATGCCAACAGCAATACCACCTGCCCCATTAACTAATAGATTAGGATATTGAGCAGGAAGTACAGTGGGTTCTTTCTCAGTTTCATCATAATTACTTTTGAAAGAAATAGTATTTTTTTCAATATCATCGATAAGAAATTGTGAAACCTTTGATAATCTAGTTTCTGTATATCTCATTGCTGCCGCAGGATCACCATCAATTGAACCAAAGTTACCTTGACCTTGAATTAATGGTAAGCTCATTGAAAAATCTTGAACCATTCTTACTAAAGCATCATAAACTGATTGATCACCATGTGGATGATATTTACCAATTACATCTCCGACTATTCTTGCAGATTTTCTAAATTGTTTAGACCAATCATAACCACCTTTATACATTGCATATAATATTCTACGATGAACTGGTTTTAGTCCATCTCTAACATCAGGAAGAGCACGACTGACAATAACACTCATTGCATAAGATAAATATGATGAGCTCATCTCATCATGCATTGAGATTAATTTTATATTATTATCTTTTGTTACTTCAGTTTTTTGCATAGATACTAAAATGGAATTTCGTCATCCATATCATTTGATACTTGTGAAGAGTCCTCAATATTGTTTTGTTGAGATGTATCATTTTGAATTCCACCACTAGAGTTTCCTCCACCAAGCATAGTTAAAGATGAATTATAACCTTGAATAACAATTTCAGTTGAATACTTATCCTGACCAGACTGTTCATCTTTCCATTTTCTTGTAGTCAATTGACCTTCAACATAAATTTGAGCCCCTTTTTTGAGGTATTGTTGAACTACATTCACTAAGCCTTCGTTAAATACAACTATACGGTGCCATTCTGTTTTCTCTTTCTTTTCACCAGTATTTTTATCTTTCCAAGATTGACTTGTGGCTAAACTAAGCCTTGCAACGCTTTTACCATTCACCATTTGTTTGATCTCAGGGTCTGCGCCCAAACGACCAATTAATAATACTTTATTTAAACTTCCTGCCATAATATTTAATATTTGTTAAATTAATTAATTAGAATTATATCACAATTCTTGTGAATATTAATTTTATTAACTCAAAGCAACAAAAAATATGATTAAAAAGATAGTTATTAAAGGGGCTAAAGAGCATAATTTGAAAAATGTTTCTGTTGAAATCCCTAAAGATCAATTTGTTGTAATAACTGGCTTATCTGGTTCAGGAAAATCTTCATTAGCCTTTGATACTATCTATGCCGAAGGTCAAAGAAGATATGTTGAAAGTTTATCAGCTTATGCAAGACAGTTTCTGGATAAAATGAAAAAACCAAAAGTTGATCTTATAGAAGGTTTAAGTCCAGCTATTGCCATTGAACAAAAAAATACTTCTAAAAATCCAAGATCAACAGTTGCAACAGTTACTGAAATTTATGACTATATGAGAGTATTATATGCTAGGGCAGGAATTCCTTACTCACCATTTACAGGAAAAGCTATTACTTCTCAAACTATCACTCAAATTGTAGATTTAATTAAAAAGTTGCCGAAAAAATCAACAATTTATTTATATGCTCCAATAGTTAGAGGTCGTAAAGGTGAATATAAAAAAGATATTTTAAGTTACAAAAGAAGAGGATTTAGAAAAATTAAGATCGATGATGTTTTATATGACATAGATAAATCTCCTAATTTAGACAAAAAACTTAAACACGATATTTCAATTCTTGTTGATAGAATTGTTTTAAATTCTAAACTTGGAAATAGATTGGCTGAAAGTGTTGAAACAACAGTTAATCTATCCAATGGACTTGTCTTTGTTGAATATGAAGACGAAACATTGCCTCAAAAATTTAGAAAAACTGAAAAACTAATTTATTCTACTAAATTTGCTTGCCCTGAAAGTGGTTTTACAATTGAAGAAATAGAACCAAGACTTTTTTCTTTTAATAGTCCTTATGGAGCTTGTGAAGAATGCGAAGGAATAGGAATTAAATTAAATGTTGATCCAAACTTAGTAATTCCTGATGAAAGAAAAAGTATAGGCGATGGCGCTATTGAACCTTGGTCAAAATCAACAACTTTATATTATGCACAAACATTATCGTCTATCGCAAAACATTATGGTTTTTCTTTAGATGAAAAATGGAAAAAACTTCCTAAAAAAATTAAAGATATAATTTTATACGGATCAGATGAAGAAGAAATTAAATTTAATTATGACGATGGTTATGAAAAATATTCTCATAAAAAAACTTTTGAAGGAGTAATAAATAATCTTGAAAGAAGATTTTTAGAGTCTGATAGTGAATGGAAAAGAGAAGCTATAGCTGAATATCAGTCTGACTCACCCTGTGAAGGTTGTAATGCTAATAGACTAAAAGAAGAAGCTTTGTGTGTTAAAATTAACAATCATAATATTAGTGATGTAACAAAAAAATCAATTTTAGATGCTGCTCAATGGTTTAAAGATTTAGAAAAAAATTTAGATAAAAGACAGTTTAAAATTGCTGAACACGTATTGAAAGAGATAAATGAAAGATTAACTTTTTTGCTTAATGTTGGTTTAGATTATCTAACTTTATCAAGAGAGTCTGGTACACTTTCTGGTGGAGAGGCACAAAGAATAAGATTGGCGTCTCAAATTGGTTCTGGATTGACCGGAGTTCTTTACGTACTTGATGAACCATCTATAGGATTACATCAAAAGGATAATGTTAAACTTATCAATGCACTTAAAAGATTAAGAGATCTTGGAAATACTGTTATTGTTGTTGAACATGATACTGAAACTATGGAAAATGCTGATCACATAATTGATTTAGGTCCTGAGGCTGGAAATAATGGTGGAGAGATAATAGCTCAAGGAACTTATGAGGAAATTAAAAAGAATAAAAAAAGTATTACAGGACATTATTTGTCTAATAAGAAAATAATTGAAGTTCCTACAACTCGTAGACTAGCAAAAAATGGAAGATTTGTTGAAATTAAAGGAGCTAGTGGAAACAATCTTAAAAATGTAAATCTTAAAATTCCTACAGGAAGTTTTACTTGTGTGACTGGTGTTTCTGGAAGTGGTAAATCAACTCTGATATTACAAACTTTATATCATGCTTTAAATCTTACTCTTAACAATAAAGCTCGAAAAACTCCAAAGACTTTTAAAAGCTATAAAGGTGTAGAACTTATTGATAAGATTATTGACATTGATCAATCTCCAATTGGAAGAACTCCTAGATCAAACCCAGCCACGTATACAGGTGCTTTTGGGCCAATTAGAGATTGGTTTACAAGTTTACCTGAGTCAAAAACTAGAGGCTATAAACCTGGCAGATTTTCATTTAATGTTAAAGGTGGAAGATGTGAAGCATGTGAAGGTGATGGTGTTATTACTTATGAAATGCATTTTTTACCAGATGTTTATATTCAATGTGATGAATGTAAAGGAACAAGATACAATAGAGAAACTCTTGAAATTAAATTTAAAGGAAAAAGTATTGCAGATGTTTTAAACATGTCTGTAGATGAAGGATGTGAATATTTTGAAAATATTTCAAATATTAAAACAAAACTCCTTACTCTTAAAAAAGTTGGATTAGGTTATATTAAGATAGGTCAACAAGCGACAACACTTTCTGGTGGTGAAGCTCAAAGAATTAAATTAGCAAAAGAACTTTCAAAAAGATCAACAGGTAGAACAATGTATATTTTAGATGAGCCAACTACAGGTCTTCATCAACATGATATTAAAAAGTTATTAGAAATTCTTCATACTTTTGTTAAACTTGGAAACACTGTTGTGGTCATTGAACATAATTTAGATGTAATTAAAACAGCAGATTATATAGTTGATATGGGTCCTGATGGTGGTGTTAAAGGTGGAAATATCATTGCTGAGGGTAAGCCTGAAGAAATATGCAAAATACCAAGTAGTTATACCGGTCAATTTTTAAAAAAATTATTAAAATAATATCTCAAAAGAATGTTAAAATTAATAATAATTTAGTGTATAATTATTAAGAATCATGATTAATTTATTATCATCTTTATCTAAAACAATTCACGCTTCACTAGTGTTAGCTATTTTATTGTTCTTAGGATTGTTTTATTTAAATGACGGTTTTGCTTTTGATACACTTTTCTGGAGCTGGTTGTTTAGATACATTCATGTGATTGTAGCTATTATGTGGATTGGTTTATTATGGTATTTTAATTTCGTTCAAATACCAAACATGAGTAAAATTCCTGATGAACAAAAACCTGCTATTGGAAAAGTAATTGCTCCAGCAGCATTATTTTATTTTAGATGGGCTGCAGCTTTTACAGTATTATCTGGATTAATTTTAGCTTTATTAAATGGTTATTTGCATGATGCTATGACATTAAGCATTGGTTCGGGTATACCAAAAAATACTGCTATAGGCATTGGCATGTGGCTAGGTATTATTATGGCTTTTAATGTTTGGTTTGTTATTTGGCCAAATCAAAAAAGAGCTTTAGGTATTGTTGAGTGTGAACCTGAAAGAAAAGCTAAATCAGCTAAAACAGCAATGTTGTTTTCTAGAACAAATACTTTGCTATCACTACCAATGTTACTTAGTATGGTAACTGCTCAAAATCTTTACTAATTTTTATTTATTATCTTCTTCTCTTAAGACTGTTTTTTGAGAAACTCTAAGTCTAACTAAAACTGTATTAGCAATATAAATTGAAGAATAAGTTCCAAATACAACACCAAGAATCATTGCTAAAGAAAATCCTTTTAAAATTTCACCACCAAAAAAATAAATAGCTAATAATGCTAACAATGTCGTAGCAGAAGTAATTATAGTTCTAGATAAAGTTTCATTAATTGAAATGTTAGTAAGTTCAAAAATCTTAATATCAGAATATTTTCTTAAATTTTCTCTTACACGATCAAAAATAACAACTGTATCGTTCATTGAATAACCAACAATTGTTAAAACAGCAGCTATTATAGACAAATTAATTTCAAGACTGAATAAAGAGAAAACACCCAAAGTTACTATAACATCATGAAATAAGGCTAATATTGCACCTAAACTAAATTGCCATTCAAATCTGATCCAAATATAAAATAGCATTACGGCTAATGATAATGAAATTGCAATAACGCCAGATTTTAACAATTCTGCACTAACTTTTGGTCCAACATTTTCAACTCTTCGAAAGTTAAAATTATTACCAAATGATTTATCTAAATTAGCTTTTATTTCTTCGATTATATTTTTTTTATTATCTTTATTTTCAAATTTGATCAGATAATCAGTATTGTTGCCAAATTTTTTAACAGATACATCACCTAGGTTCATTTGAGTAAATTTATCTCTTAATGTGGTTACATTAATTTTTGTATCATTTGATCTAAGTTCAATTAAAGTTCCTCCTTTAAAATCAATACCAAAATTAAGACCTTTAAAAATTAATAAAACTAAAGATATAACTATAAAAAAAGTCGAAATAAAATTAAAATGGTTGTAATATTTATTAAAAGCTATCATTAAATTAATTTTTCCTTATCTTTGTTTCTAGACACATAAATACTAGTAAATAGTCTTGCTATAAAATAAACTGAAAAAAGTGTAGTAAATATTCCAATACCAAGTGTTACGGAAAAACCTTTAACTGGACCGGATCCCATAAAAAAAAGAATTGTTGCTGCTAATAAAGTTGTTATGTTAGCATCAATAATTGCTGTTCTTGATTTAGTATAACCACTATCAAAAGCTATAATATTGTTGTTCTCATCTTTTAATTCCTCTTTTATTCTCTCAAATATTAAAACATTTGCGTCAACAGCCATACCAACAGTTAAGATTATTCCAGCTATACCCGGCAAAGTTAAAGTTGCTTCAAATAAAGTTAAGACACCAAGTAAAATAAATAAGTTAATGATTAAAGTAATATTAGTAATAAGTCCAAAAATTCTATATTTAATAAACATAAAAATTATCACTAAAATAAATCCTATAGCTAAAGCAATCATACCAGCATTTATAGAGTCTTGACCTAAATCAGGACCAACAGTTCTTTCTTCAATAATATTTAATGGAGCAGGAAGTGCTCCTGATCTTAATAATAAAGCTAAATCTGTTGCTGATTGAAAAGTAAATCCACCACTAATTTGACCTGAACCGCTAGCAATTGTGTCTTGAATAACTGGTGCACTAATAATTTTATTATCTAGTACGATAGCTAACTGTTTACCTATTCCTGTTGAAGTAGCTTTACCAAATCTTTTTGCACCCACTCTATCTAAAGAAAAAGATACTATTGTTTGATTAGTTTGGGTATCCATTTTAGGTTGTGCGTCTAAAAGATTATCTCCACTTATTATAATTCTTTTGCTAACAGTAGCTTCTTCAATACCATCTTCATATTTAAGTTTTTCAACTCCAAAACTGTCGTTGTCGTTGTTTGTTACAAATCTAAAAGTTAGGTTAGCAGTTTTACCTAAAAGAGATTTTACTCTCATAGGATCATCTAATCCTGGTAGTTCAACTAATATACGATTATTTCCTCTTTTTAATATATTGGGTTCATTAGTTCCAACTTCATCAATTCTTCTTCTTACAATTTCGATAGCTTGATCCTGTGAAGAAGTTTTAAGACTTATTAAGCCTTGTTTGGTGAAACTTAATTTAAAATTAAGACCTGTATCTTCAATTTCTAATTGATGAGATTTAAATCTTGGATAATAAGGATTTATGTCACTATTTTCATCAGTAAATGTATCTATAATTGATTGCTTATTTTGTTCTGCTACATTAAAAAAAATGTTTTGATTTTCAATTTTAATATTATTAATTTTAATATCTTTATCTTTGAAATAATTTCTAACAATAGTTGTTAAATTTTGAAGCTTTTGTTCAATTACTGGATCATTATCAATTTCTAACAAGAGATAAGATCCACCCTGTAAATCTAACCCTAAATTAATTTTTTTATCAAAAAAACTATCATCAAACTTAAATAAATTAGAAGAAGCTATTAAAACAAATAAAAGTGAAAATAGAGTAATAAATAAAATTCTTAACTTTGAAAAATAAAGCACTTTATCTAAAATTTATTATTTTTTAACTTCTTGAGGATTGCTTTGAAGGGCTTGAATACCCGTAGCTTTAACAATTTCAACTTTAACGTTTTCAGCTATTTCAACTTCGATTTTATCGTTATCAATTAATCTTTCTACAGTTCCAGTAATGCCGCCAGATGTGATTACTTTGTCGCCTCTTTTAAGACCTTCAACCATAGCCTTATGATCTTTAACTTTTTTTTGTTGTGGTCTGATTAAAAAAAAATAAAAAATAACAAAAATTAAAATTAACGGTATAAATTGTCCTATTCCTGAACCTTCCATAAATCTCCTTATTAATAAGCTGAATTCTTATACTATCTTATTGATTAAAACAACTTTATTTCAATGAAATTAATTCCAAATTGTTCATATAAGGTCTTAGAACTTTTGGCACAATAATTGAACCATCTTTTTGTTGGTAATTTTCTAGTACAGCAATCAATGTTCTGCCAACAGCTAATCCACTTCCATTAAGTGTGCCCACAAAAACAGTTTCTTTGTTTTCATTTTTATATCTAGTTTTCATTCTTTGAGCTTGAAACGTTGAACAAGAAGAGCAAGAAGATATTTCACGATATTTATTTTCTGAAGGAAGCCAAACTTCTATATCGTAGGTCTTTTCAGCGCTAAATCCCATATCTCCTGAACATAATATAACCTTTCTATATGGAAGTCCTAACTTATCCAGAATGTCAGTTGCACAATTGGTCATTCTTTCTAATTCTTCTAAACAATTTTCTTTTTCAACTATACTAACCATTTCAACTTTATAAAATTGATGTTGTCTAATCATTCCTTTGGTATCTTTTCCGTAACTACCAGCTTCTTTTCTAAAACAAGGAGTAGAAGCAACAAATCTCATTGGAAGGTTTTTTTTATCCACAATTTTATCTTTAACAATATTAGTCAAAATAACTTCAGCTGTTGGTATAAGAAATTTTCTATCCGAACCTTCGTCAAATTTTATTTCAAATTGATCATTTTCAAATTTTGGTAATTGTCCAGTACCAAACATAGTGTTGTCAGATGCTATTAACGGTGGAGAAATCTCTTGATATTCATTTTGATTGATATGTATATCTAGCATAAAGTTAGATAAAGCTCTCTCTAACAATGCTAGCTTGTTTTTAACAAATACAAATCTTGAACCAGTTGTTTTAGTTGCAAGATCAAAATCAAGCATTTCTAGTTTTTCTCCTAATTCATAATGAGATTTAGGCTTAAAATTAAATTCGGGTATTTTTCCTGATTTAGATATTTCAATATTATCATTTTCATCCTTACCATTAGGAACATCAACGTGAGGTATGTTTGGAATATTTGATAAAATATTATCTAATTTTATCTTTATTTTTTTTTGATTTTCTGAAACTTTTTCCAATTCAACAGAAATTTCTTTAGATTTTTTAAACAAACTTTCATCTTTAGATTTTGAAATATCTTTTTTTTCTTTTTCTAAAGCTTCTTTTTTTTGAATTAAGTCCCTATTTTGTTCATCTAATTTTTGTAAATTATCAAAATCAATATTAACAGATCTTTTTTCTAAAGATTTTGCAAAATTAGAGAAATCTTTTCTAATATCTTTTAAATTATGCATCTGTTTTTTCTAAATTTTTGTTTTCAATAAATTTTACAGAAAATATTGATAATTCATATAAAATTAATAACGGTATTGCTAAACCAATTTGAGTTATGGGATCTGGTGGTGTTAAAAGTGCAGCAGCAGCAAAAATAATTACTACTACATATTTTCTTCTTTCTCTTAGAAATTGACTATCAACCATTCCTACTCTTGCTAATAAACTTAGCACGACAGGTAGTTGAAAGCTTAAACCAAAAGCAAATATTAGTTTCATAACTAATGATAAGTATTCATTGACTTTAGCTTCAAGTTGAATTGGTAAGCTTGTCGAAAGTCCTGTGCTTTCAAAAGATAAAAAAAATTTAATCGCTAGAGGCATAATCAAGTAATAAACCAGCATACCACCTAGAAAAAAAAGTATAGGAGTTAAAATTAGGTACGGTAAAATTGCAATTTTTTCATGTTTATATAATCCTGGTGCAATAAATTTCCATATTTGCATTAAAATAAAGGGACATGTAACAAAAAAAGCTGTAAAAAAAGATACCTTTAAATAAGTTAAAAAGGTTTCTTGAAGTGCGGTAAATATTAATCTTCGACTGGATCCATCATCTTTTACAGCTTTAGCAAAAGGATCTACAAGAAAACCATAAATATGCTCAGCAAAAAAATAACATCCTATAAAAAAAACAAATAGAAATATAAAACTATGAATTAGTCTTTTTCTTAATTCAGTTAAGTGACTTACAAAGCCACCCTCATTTTCTTCATTATTCATCTTTTTTAATATCTTTTTTTATTTGGTTGTCGATTTTTTTTTCGTCAATATCAATATTTGAAACTTCATTTTGAATATCACTTATATATCTTTTGGCAGTACCAATCCAAGAACCTACTTTTTTTAACATAATTGGAAAATCTCTCGGTCCAAGAACCACAATAGATAAAGCTACAACAATTAATATCTCAAACCAACCAATAGTAGGCATGTGATTTAATCTTTATTTTCTGAGTCTTTATTTTCGTCGGAAATATTTTTTGGCTCTGTGTCATCAGTTATATCTGATGCCATTCCTTTTTTAAAACTTTTAATACCTTTAGCAACATCTCCCATTAAACTAGATATTTTTCCTCGTCCAAATAATAAGACAACTAAAATTACAACAATTGCTATTTGCCAAATTCCTATACTCATAAATTCTTATAACCTTTTTACACTTAATTTGAAAGTTACTTTTTAGTTATTCTTTTTCTTCACTATCAAGAGTGCTATTTAACATCTCATCAATATTAGAATATATATCTTCTTTTTTCTCATCTTGTTTTTCTTTAAAAAATTTTCCGGTACCAAAAATAGCATTATCAACAGTTGAAGTATCTATCATTCCAGCTGCACTCAATTCGTCTACAGTTGGTAAATCTGATAATTTTTGTAAATTAAAATGACTTAAAAATTCATCAGTTGATACATATTGAATCGGCCTACCAGGAACATCCTTTCGTCCACCTGGTTTAACCCAGTCTAATTCCATTAAAATTTCTAAGGTATTGGTACCAAAGGCAACTCCTCTTATTTCTTCTATCTCTGCTCTTGTTACTGGTTGATGATAAACAATTATCGAAAGTGTCTCTACAGCAGCTCTAGATAATTTTTTTTCAACAGTTTTTTCTTGAGACATTAGTTTTGAAAGTTTCGGTGAAGTTCTAAAAGACCATTTATCTTTTATACAAACTAAATTAATTCCTCGATTAGAATATTCTTGTTGTAACTTTTCTAAAGATTTTACAACGTTTGATTTTTTTGAAATTTTACTTTCAATGGTATCGATGTCTAAAGGTTCTGCTGCAGCAAAAATCACACCTTCTATTTCTTTTTCAATATCAGTTGATTTGGAAGGAAATTTAACAACGTTATTTTTAGAAATTTTTTCTTTTTTAATCATTTGTTTTCCCTAACATAAATATCTTCAAAAAAATTATCTTGTTTAATTGTAAGATTGCCTTCTTTAACTAACTCCAAAGAACCGGCAAAAATTCCAGCTTTACCTGTTCTTTTATATTTTGATCCATTTTTAAAATTAGCAGGTATCAAATCATCAAGATTCTTCCACTCCATTAATTTTCCAAAAAATTCTTTAATTGTTTTAGCACCATCTTCTGCTGTGAATACTGGTAATCTAGGAATACTTATTCTTTGAAATTCTTTTGTCATTATTATAGATGAATAAGATTTTAGTAAATCAAATAGGCTTAAATTATATTCTGCACTATAAATAGATCTAATTTTACCTTTAATACCTCTAGTTCTGATTTCTTTACCCAATCTTTTTCTTTTAAGCATTTGTTCTGAAAGTAACCTAATGAGTTCTAATTTTTTTAATTGTAATTTTAATTTATCTGCAACTTCTTGAATTTTAAATTCTTCATCAGGTGTGCTAGGCAATAATAATTTAGATTTAAGATAAGCTAACCATGTTGCCATTAGCAAATATTCTGAGGCAATTTCTAAATTTAAATTTTCTTCTTTAGAAATATAATCGTTAAATTGATCAGCTAATTTAGTAATAGAAATTTCTTCTAAATCAACTTTTTGAGCTTTAGCAAGATCTAGCAGGACGTCTAAAGGTCCATTATAGTTATTAATATCTACATTAAAAACAATAGAATCAGACTCAATCATAAATTTATATTAACTTAAAATTTTATAAAATTGTGATGTTTTTTTAATTATAAAATTACTTATTTTAGGTGAATTTTTGGCGACTGACGTCATTTCATTAAGATTGCCATTACAATGTAAAGCTAGATTACAACCTGCTTTAAAAGTTTTGATTGTATTGGTTCCAATATCTTCTTTTAAACTCTTCATTGATAAATCATCTGAAATTAAAATATTCTTAAATCCTATTTTATTTCTTATGTGGTGAATAATTTTTTTTGAGTGAGTTGCTGTATTTATCTTATCTAATTTTTCATAAACAATATGTCCCGTCATAGCAAAAAAACTCTTCTTATTTCTAAAAGGATAAAAGTCATTTTTATTAAGATATTTAATTGATTTTTTAATCTTAGGAGTAAAATTATGACTGTCTACTTTAGCCAAACCATGTCCTGGAATATGTTTAATAATAGTACCTATTGAGTTTTCGTGAAATAATTTAATACAAAGATCTCCAATCTTAGAAACAGTATTTTTATTTTTAGAGAATGACCTGTCACCAATAATATTGCTAGCATCTTTAATTCTAAGATCTAAAACAGGGACAGTATTAATATTTGCACCAATTAATTTTAATAAATAAGAGGTTTTATCTACAAACAATTTATAAACAATATTAAATTTCATTTTATCTTTTTTAAATAAATTTCCAAAATATTCAGAGGTTAAATTGTCAAAAGTAATTATTTTATTTAATCTATTTATTCTGCCACCTTCTTGATCAATTAATATTGGATATTTTTTATCTTTAAAAATCTTTTTAATATTATCAGTAAGAGCTTTAGTTTGTTGAATTGATTTAATATTTCTTGAAAATAGTATTATGCCCCAAGGTTTATATTTTCTTAAAAAAAGTTTTTCTTTATTTGATAATTTGTATGATTTTAAACCAACAATAAAAGCTTTTTTGTTCTTAATCATTTTCTAAAAGTTTCCAAAAATTAAATTTTTTTTTATTTTTTTTATTAGTTTGTTTTACATATTCTATTATATTTTGAGTATTATTTTCCAGAATCGGTAAATCTTTTGAATAAACTTTTATTTTTTCATCAATATTTTTGTAAGATCGATATGATTTTTTAATATTTTCATCTGAAAAATAATATCTGCCTGTAAAGAAAAGAAATAAACCAATAATAAGAATAAATATTAAATATTTGATTTCTTTTAACATTACATTTTTTCTGGTGTTTTCACTCCAACAATATCCATACCAGATTTGATAACGTTAGAAATTGCTTTTAGGAAAACTAACTTATCCGGTGAAATATCTTTTTGATCATTAATAAATCTTTTATCAGAGTGTTGTTTTCCTAAATTCCAATAAGAATGAAATTCTGATGCAAGTTCGTATAAATAAACTGGAATACGATGTGGTTCAAGTTTGGTACTAGCTATATCAATGCATTTCGGCCATTCTGAAATTTTTTTTAATATCTTAATTTCATCGTATGAATATTCAAATTTATAATTATCTATTTTAATATTTGAATTTAAATCTTTATTAAGATGTCTAAAAACTGAGGAAATTCTTGCATAACAATACTGAACATAATAAAGGGGATTATCTTTTGATTTTTCTTTAACTGAATCAAAATCAAAATCTAATTCAACGTCACTACTTCTGTTGAGCATTATAAATCTCGTAGCATCTTTTCCAACTTCTTCGATTAAATC
Organism: uncultured Pelagibacteraceae bacterium; assembly: GCA_902591185.1. Taxonomy (GTDB): domain Bacteria; phylum Pseudomonadota; class Alphaproteobacteria; order Pelagibacterales; family Pelagibacteraceae; genus Pelagibacter. The sequence goes on along the minus strand of CACIZU010000010.1, from coordinate 13,511 downwards.
ATCAACTGTTATATAGTCACCTTTTCTTTTTGACATCTTAAAAGGTTTATTATCTTTAATAAGTTTTACTAGCTGACTATTTTTACAAATTAATTTATTTTTTTCACCAGATAAAGCTTCCACAGATGAGGAAATTCTTTTTATATATCCAGCATGGTCAGCTCCAAGAATATTAATTAAATAATCAAAATTTCTATCTATTTTATTTTTATGATAAGCAACATCACTAGCAAAATAAGACCAACTTCCATCAGTTTTTTGTAGAGCTCTATCTTTATCATCGCCAAAATCTGTTGATCTAAACAATAATTGTTCTCTCTCAATCCAATCTTTATTATCTTCTCCTGCTGGGGCTTTAATTTTACCTTTATAGACAAATTTACCAGCTTCCAAAAATTTGATTACCTTTTCAACTTCATTGTTTAATACGATTTTTTTTTCACTTACAAAATTATCATGATTAATTCCTAAACTTTTTAAATTTTTCTTAATCAATAGTAATGCTTGTTCTATTGATAAAGCAGTTAATTTTTCTTCAATTTCATCATATTTATCAAAATTCATATTAGAATTTGATGAAACAATATTTTTTGCAAAATCAATTAAATAATCTCCAGGGTAAAGATCAGAATTATCTGTTGGAAAAGTTTCATTAAATTGAACTTCACGAATTCTAAAATAAACAGATTTAGTAAAGTTGTTTATTTGGTTGCCATAATCATTAACATAATACTCTTTAATTACTTTGTGCTTATTAAAGATTAATAAATTTGAAATAACATCACCTAATATAGCTCCTCTACAATGTCCTACATGCAAAGGTCCAGTTGGGTTGGCTGAAACAAATTCGACTAAATAATTAAGTTTTTTCTCTTTTTCATTTATTCCAAAAATTTTAGCATTATCGATAATTTCTTGAATAAAATTAGACCAAAATAAAGGTTTAAATTTAATATTAATAAAGCCTGGTTTAACAACAGTAATATTTTCGATCAAAGGATCTTTATTTTTAATTATGGGAGATATTTGTTCAGCTAAATCTATTGGTGATTTTTTGTTTAATTTTGAAAGTACCATTGCAACATTAGATGAAATATCACTATCAAATTTTGCAGGTGGTATTTCTGCATTAATACCGTTAAAAGATTCTGGGATAAGCAAATCACCTTTTTTATTCAAATCAATTATAATTGATTTAATCTTGTCTAAGTATAATTCAAAAATATTCATTTATAATTGTTATATAGGTTAATAGCATAACGATCTGTCATACCTGAAATAAAATCTGAGATAGATCTAAATTTATCTTTAGTCAATTGATCTTTTGTAAGAAATTTTCTAGGATTAGATTTAATTATATTAAACAACTTTTTAATAATTACTTTTCCTCTTTGATTCTTTCTTAAAACTAATTTGTTATTGTACATTTTATTTCTTAAAAATGATCTAATTTCTTTTTCAAAATTTTGAAATTTATCTGAAAAAGAAACTATTAATTTATCTGATTTAGCTATATCTTTTATCGATTTAATTTTTAATTCATTTAAATTTTTTTTAGTATTAACAAGTAAATCCTTGATCATTAAATCAATTGAGTCTCTAATAATTTGGTATGTCACAATTTTATAATTTTTCTTATTAATTTTATTTTTATACTTAAGGTAAATTGATTTAAAAAAATCTATTTCCATAAGCTCCTCTAATTTAAACAAGTTAGCTTTAATGCCATCTTGAATATCGTGATTATTATAGGCTATATCATCAGATATTGCTGAAATTTGAGCCTCTAAAGATGGATAAGTATTAAGATTAATCTTTCCTTTAAATGTCTTTAAGCCAATTAAACTATTTACTAAGGCTACATCCTCAACAGGTCCATTATGTTTTAAGAGTCCTTCTAAAGTTTCAATAGATAAATTAAGACCTTTAAACTTAAAATATTTATTTTCCAAAAACATAACTATTCTCAATGTTTGTAGATTATGATCAAAACCACCATAATTTTTCATGCACTCATTTAAAGCATCTTCACCTGCATGACCAAATGGCGTATGACCTAAATCGTGAGCAAGACTTAATGTTTCGGTTAAATCTTCATTTAGATTTAGATATTTTGCAATGGATCTTGCAATTTGAGCAACTTCTATTGAATGTGTTATTCTTGTTCTAAAATGATCTCCCTCAGTATTAACAAAAACTTGAGTTTTATGCTTTAATCTTCTAAACGACGCACTATGAATAATTCTGTCTCTGTCTCTTTGAAAAGGTGATCGGTACTTTGAAGTGGCTTCTTTACTAAGTCTACCTTTGCTTTTAAAAATGCCTAAGTGATTACGTTTTTTCATCCTTTAATTTAAATAATTAAGTATTATATTAGTAATAACAGTGTTCAGACATGATTAAAGAAATTAAATTTACAGATAAGGCTTTAAAACAAATAGGAAATTTATTGTCAAAAAAGGACGAAGGATCTTTTTTTAGAATCGCTATTAAAGGAGGTGGTTGTTCTGGTTTTCAATATGAATTTACTTTTGATAAATCAAAACAAGATGATGATTTAAATTATCAAAATATCTTAATAGATAAAGCGTCTGCTGATTTGCTAAAAGGATCAGAGGTTGACTATGTTTCAGAATTAATTGGTGAATCTTTTAAAATTTCCAATCCACAAACCAAATCTTCTTGCGGTTGTGGTGTTTCTTTTTCCCTTTAATGATCATTTCATCCTGGAATGTTAATTCCGTAAGGGCAAGAATTGAAAATATCAAAAGCTATTTATTAAAATATAAGCCTGATATCTTAATGATGCAGGAAATAAAAACAGAAGATGCTAATTTTCCTTACGATGATTTTTCTTCTATGGATTATGAAAGTCATGTTTTTGGTCAAAAAAGCTATAATGGAGTTGCTATTATCTCTAAATCAAAATTAAAAAATATAAGAACAGATATAATTAAAGATAAATTAAAACAATCTAGAATTATTTCTGCTGAAATTGAATTTAAGAAAAAAATTATTCAATTAATAAATATTTACACTCCAAATGGAAATCCTGTTGATACAGAAAAATATGATTATAAAAAAAATTGGCTTGATCAATTAATAAGACAGTTAAAATCATTGTCTAAAAAAAATCCTAATATAATTTTAGCTGGTGATTTTAATATCATTCCATCAGCAGAAGATGTTTATAACGCTAAGAGCTTTGAAGATGATGCTTTATATAGACTTGAAATAAGAAAAAAGTTTAGAGAAATGATTAATCTAGGTTTTAGTGATGTTTACAGACATTTTAATGAAGATAAAGAAGGATATACTTTTTGGAATTACATGACAGGTGCGTGGCAAAAAAATAATGGTATGAGAATTGATCATTTCTTAGTTTCAAGCTCAATAATTGATGCAATTAAAGATATTAATATTAACAAAGATCCTCGTGGAAGAGAAAAGCCTTCAGATCACACACCAATAGAGATTAAACTAGCTTAAAGATTTTATTTTATTAACCAATTCTTCATTAATATTTCTAGGTCCTGTATCAAGTCTATTTTTGTGACGTCTCTCACCAGGAAGTCTTACTTCACCCATTGATTTCATTTTTTCAAAAAATTCATTGGCATGTTTTTGCCAATTATTACCTGCTGTTTTGTCAGGACTAATAGCTAAAATAAATTCCCCTCCACTTGGTGGACCGCCATCATTATTATCTTTAGCAGCTGTTTCAAAGCTAAAATTATCACCAACTAAAGCGCCAGCCATTAATTCAACCATCATAGCTATAGCTGAACCTTTATAGCCACCAAAAGGCAATAGAACACCTCCATCGGCTATCTTTCCAGGATCTGTTGTTTCTTTACCTTCTTTTGTAAGTCCTGTTCCTAAAGGAACTTTATGCCCTTCTCTTTTAGCAACTTGAACTTCTCCCATTGCCATTGATGCTGTTGCCATATCATAAACAACAGGAGTTTTTCCTGGTCGTGGCCAAGCAAATGAAATTGGATTTGTTCCAAAAAGAGGTTTAATAGCTCCTGCAGGAGCTACTGCAGGTTTATAAGAAGTACAAGCAAATGCAACTAAGCCATCTTCAGCTAATTTTTCAGTTTCAGGCCACATAGCAGCCATATGATGAGAATTATTAATCGCTAATACAGCAACCCCATTTTCTTTTGCAGCTTTACTTAGTTCAGGTAAAGCTTTGTTTAAAACTACTGGTGCCAAACAATTGTTGCCTTGAACTTTAATAACAGATGGTGAAATTTTATTAACTTCAGGTTTTCCCTTTCCATTAATCTTACCACTTTTAAGTCCAGTAACATAAGCTGGTAATCTAAATAAACCATGAGATAAAGAACCATCTCTTTCGGCATTTCTAATTAAATCAGATAAAATAGATGAAGTTTCATCATCACAGCCATTAGCTAAAAGAGTTTTTTTTGCTAAGTCAAAAATTTCATCTAAAGTTAAGGAAACTGTACTCATTCCTTATTAGATATTATTTATGTTTTCTTTTCAAATCCTTTTTAAGATCTTCGTGATCACCTACAACTGTATGGTATTTACTTTTTGTAACATACTTCTCTAAAAAAGGCACTGCAAGTAAAGGTAAGAATCCACCAATAACGATACCAAATGCTGCACTTTTTAAATGAGGATCTGCTAGAGCTGCTATAAAATCTGCAATTATATGTGCTATAACTATTCCTATTATTCCTGCAATTGCACCATTAGATATTAATTTTAGGAAACGATTTATACTCCATCCAGTGTAAAATCCTATAAGTGGAATTACCGTGTGTATAAAACCAAAAGTCATACCTCTTAATACGCTATGTTCCTCAATTAATTCTTCCATAAAATGTAGAAATTCTGGTAAATCATGTGAATGTCCTTCTGCTGCACGAACAAAGGTGAAGGTAAAAATATATATAATTAGACTTAAGAAACTTATTTTTTTCATTAGTTGCATCTCCTACATGTGGTTGAGACTTCAAGTTGAAATTTACTGAAGTCATATTTTTTAATTAGATTTTTTTTAAATATTGCTTCAAATAATTCAGATTTTAACTCTTCTGTATCACCACAATCTTTACAGATAGCTATTGAAGGATTATGATTTACATGAGAATGATTACATAAAACATAAGTCTTATTTTGATTTGACTTATGTATTTTATCTTCTGATATAAGTTTCTTTAAAGATCTATAAACAGCCATTGGTTGTATTTTTTTAAACTTTTGAAATTTATCTAAAATTTCATATGCGGTTAGATGCTTCTTTGAACGTTTGATTATATCAAAAACTATATCATTATTATTCATATGTTATGTTATAACATAACAAAGATAACTGTCAACATTAACTAGACATAAATTTAAAATAATATAATTAAAGGGAATCGTCCTATATCAAAAAAAAATAATAAATTTAGTTATAGATAATTTTTCTCTCACCTATTAAATCATTATCAAGATCAAGAATCGTTCGAAACGGAAAACAATAAAGTAAAAAAAAGGAAAAAAATGGAAGCGACAATTATATATACGATTATTGGCTTTGCTTTAGCTGGATATAGCGTTATTGCAAATGACTCAATACAAACGTTAGGTACTTTTATAGCATCTAAACAAAAATGGTTTAAATGGTATGTGTTAGCTGGATCAGCCTCTTTTGTAATGGTAATTGCTATTACATGGGGTTGGTACTCATATGATGGTGACATATCTTATGGAAGATTAACAAGAATACCATATCAAGAAATTCAATGGTACCACGCAGTGGCTCCAGCTATACTTTTATTATTAACAAGAATAGGAATACCTGTATCAACAACTTTCTTAGTACTATCAGCTTTTGCTTCTACTGTAGTGTTAGAAAAAATGTTAATGAAAAGCGTTGTAGGTTATGGCTTAGCTGCTGTAGTCGCTTATATAGCTTGGATAATAGTTTCAAAATTTATCAATGAGAAATTTGATGAAGTTGAAGAAAAATGGATAGGATTTTGGAGGAACTCGGTATGGGTTACTTCAGGATGGTTATGGTGGGTTTGGTTATCTCACGATGTAGCTAATATAGCCGTGTATCTTCCAAGACAATTAGATGTAACATTACTTTTAATTGTGCTAGCTTATTTTACAGCACTCTTGTTCTATATTTTTTATATTCATGGAGGACCTATTCAAAAAGTAGTTTTGGATAAAACAGGAACTAGATACGCGAGATCAGCAACAATAATTAACATTATATACGCTGCAGTATTGTTCTACTTTAAAGAGCTTAACGACTTACCAATGTCAACTACATGGGTATTTGTTGGTTTATTATGTGGAAGAGAACTTGCAATATCTACAATGAACAAAGACTACAAATTTAAGTATGTCTTTCCATTAATTGGTAAAGATTTTCTCAAAATGATTTTTGGATTAAGTGTTTCAGTTGGAATTGTTTTAGCAATTCACTACATTATAATACCAAATAATTGGTTTTAATTTATTTTTCTGGGCATATTAAAAAAATATTTAATATGCCCAGATAGTATCAAATAATTTTATTTTTTAAATTTAGAAACTATTTCTTTTAATTTTAATTTTTCTTTTTTTAATTTTCTTAGTTTCTCCCATGATGAGAATGCTCTATCATTTAATCTAAGTTTTGTTAAATGTTTGATTTCTACTTCTAATTTTTTATGCTTTTTAATGAGTTCTTTTAACTCTTTCATATTAAAAAATTATAACACATAGAATAATATAATTGTTTATTTTTTTATTTTGAAAAAAAATTAAAAAAACTTCTCTTAAATTAATAAGTAAAAAAAACTGAATTATTTTTTGCTTTAGTTTTCTATTTGCGGTATGATCTATTTAAGTCCCGCTATAATCCAGCTTCAAGCTGATGATCAATTATTAAAAATAACAATTTAAAGTGTCGAAATTATGATTTTGAAATTGACAAAATTACTATGTTTTTTTGGGATACATAGATACAAAACTATAAATATTGAATTTGGATTTAATCCAACAGACAGAGTTACAACCCTTGAATGTAAAAATTGCGGATTCACAAAAATCAAAGCCGATGGTTAGAAATTACTATAATGAATGATATTAGAAAAAATATCGACATAAGAAGATTTATTAAATGGTCAAAAGTTGTAAGAGGAAAACCTATTCAAATAAGATTATATGAACTAATATATTTTGAACTGCTTGAGTTATGGATTCAATTAAATAAACCACCATTAAGAAGATTAATATATGAAACCATAAACTCAGCTAATTATGATGAAAAATTTGTCAAAGGAAAGATTTTTCAAGAATACATTGATGAAATTTTGGAAACACCCTGCGAAGATAAATCTGGTTATTACAATCCTGACTCAAGAGAGATATTAAGCGAAGTTAATATTAAAGAACTATATGATGTAAAATTTTTAATAAAAAGTGAATTAAATACTGTAATTATGATTGATAGATACAATGCTGTATATACGTTTTGTAGATTATATGAAGAGTGGTGCTTAAAAAAGAAATCTGAACAAATTGAAGATATTACTAAAAAAGAAAGATTTGATGTTACAAAAGATTTACCATTAAAAATATCTACCCAAAAATAGATATCTATTTCACTCTACCATAAACATCCTGATATCTAACTATATCTGTTTCTTTAAGTATTGATCCAACTTGAGCCTCAATAATTTTAACTGGTTTTTTTCCAAGATTTTGAATTCTATGAATTGCTTGAAGAGGAATAAATATATGTTCATTTGGTTTTTTAATAAAACTATCTTTATTTAAAGTTATCTTCGGATTTCCCTGCGTGACCAACCAGTGCTCAGTACGATGGTGATGTTTTTGTAAACTTAAAATACCATTTGATTTTACAAATAATTCCTTAATTAAGAACTCTTTACCTTTAAATAAATTAGTATATTTGCCCCAAGGTCGATGATAAATGTTCTTTTTTTTAATATATTTATTCTTATTTTTATCATACATTTTTAAGATCTCTTTCCAGCTTCCAAGATCTGACCAAGGTATATCTAATTTTATAGCGTTAACTTGTTTTGTTTTTTCTAAAATTGCGTAATCAAATGATTTTGAAGTAGCTTTGATAAATGATGCTTTATTTAGATAATAAGTATTAGATTTAAGTTTTGCTTTTTTAACTGCATTAACACAGTTTTTATAAATAATAGGTTGTTTTTTTTTAAAGTTATTAATTATTGAATCTTTTCTAAGAAAAAACATTCCTGAATTCCAATAACCTTTTTGTTTTATAACCTGTTTAGCTTTAGTTTCTTTAGGTTTTTCAATAAATTTTATTACCTTATTAATATTTTTTTTGATCTTTTTAGTAACAAAATAACCATATTCACTTGATGATGATGTGGGTTTAATACCAAATATAAATATATTTTGATCAGTTAGATTAAATTTATTTTTATTAATTGCTTTATTAAATACATTCATTTTTTCAATTAAATGATCAGCTGTAAAAAACATCAATGGTTGATCTTGTGGAATATCATTAATTAAAGCGGTACACAAAATAGCAGGAGCTGTATTTTTTTTTGCCGGCTCTAAAACAATCTTATATTTTCTAATCTTGCTAATTTTAAGATGTTTTTTTACTTCTTTTAGATATTTTTTGTTAGTACTTATAATTGGTGCATCATAAATAGATGCTTTAGTTCTTTCTAAAGTTTTTCCAAGTAAAGTCCATTTACCAAAATCAATAAATTGTTTTGCTTGATGATTTTTGGAATTAGGCCAAAGTCGAGTTCCAGCACCACCACATAAAATCACTGGACGAATTTTCATTAAATCTTTGAATAATCCTTAACTTCTTTTTTCTTACCTGGATGAGTTGGAGCACCTAAATAAGCTGGCCCAACTGTTTGTGCATATTTCCATAATGTACCAGAGCCAAAATCAGATTTTCTAGGTTTCCATTTTCTTTTTCTTGCGGCTAATTCTTTTTTAGAAAGTCTGACATTAATAGTTCCTTTTTTAGCATCAATATCAATAATGTCTCCATTGCGTAATAGTGCTATAGGGCCTCCTAGGGCGCCCTCAGGACCTACATGACCTACACAAAAGCCTCTAGTAGCACCAGAGAACCTTCCATCAGTAATAAGGGCTACTTTCTCCCCTTTACCCTGACCATAGATTGCACCAGTTGTAGATAGCATTTCTCTCATACCAGGACCTCCTACAGGACCTTCATATCTTATTATAATTACATCACCATCATTATACTTTCTGCTTTGAACAGCCTTCATAGCGCTCTCTTCATTATCAAAACATCTTGCCTTACCAGTAAATTGTAATTTTTTTAATCCTGCAACTTTAACTATTCCACCTTCAGGTGCTAAATTACCTTTTAATCCAACAACACCTCCATCTGGAGATAAAGGGTTATTGTAAGCTCTTAAAACTTTTTGTTTTGGATTAAATTTAATATTCTTTAAATTTTCTTTCATAGTTTTTCCAGTAACAGTCATACAATCTCCATGAATAAAACCACCTTCAAATAAAGTTTTAAGTAACATAGGAACACCACCTGCTAACCACATATCTTTAGCAACATATTTTCCACCTGGTTTTAAATCCGCAAGGTAAGGAGTTCTTTTAAAAATTTTAGCAACGTCCATTAAATCAAATTTTATTCCTGCTTCATTGGCAATCGCTGGTAAATGTAATCCTGCATTAGTAGATCCACCAGTTGCAGCAACTATTGTTGCAGCATTTTCTAAAGCTTTCTTCGTTACTATATGTCTTGGTTTAATTCCTTTTTGAAGTAAGTTCATAACCATTTTACCACTTGCTTTAGCGTACTTATCTCTTTCCTCATATGGAGCTGGAGTTCCAGCAGAGTATGGTAGTGCCAAACCAATTGCTTCAGATACACATGCCATCGTATTTGCTGTGAACTGACCACCACATGCACCAGCACTCGGACATGCAACTAATTCTAATTTTCTAAGTTCTGCTGCTGACATTTGACCTGATGAATGCTTACCTACAGCTTCAAAAACATCAACAACTGTTACATCTTTACCTTTAAATCTTCCTGGAAGAATTGATCCTCCATAAATGAATACACTCGGAACATTTAATCTAACCATAGACATCATTAGCCCTGGTAAAGATTTATCACATCCAGCTATACCAACTAAAGCATCGTAACAATGTCCTCTTACTGTAAGTTCAGCAGAATCTGCAATAACTTCTCTAGAGATCAAGGAAGCTTTCATTCCTTCATGACCCATTGCAATACCATCGGTAACTGTAATTGTGCAAAATTCTCTTGGTGTTCCACCATTGGCTCTAACACCCTTTTTAACAGATTGAGCTTGTCTCATAAGAGCAATATTGCAAGGAGCAGCCTCATTCCATGTAGAAACAACACCAACAAAGGGTTTTGATACATCTTTTTCAGTTTCACCCATTGCATAATAGAATGATCTGTGAGGTGCTCTATCAGCTCCTAAAGATGTATGTCTGCTTGGAAGTTTCTTTTTGTTAAATTTTGCCATTATATACCCTTTATTGTTACTGATATTTTATCAATATCATTCTTTAAATTATTATAATTAGTTTTTTCTTGTTCAACAATCTCTTTTGGAGCTCTATCTACAAAACTTTTGTTTTCTAATCTTTGAGATATTTTGTTCATTTCTTCACTTAGTCTATTTTGCTTGCTAGTTAAGTTTTCTTTAATAAGTTTTAAATCAATATCTTTATCAAAGTAAATTTTAAATAAATCACCAGAGACCATCATTGTTGCTGCAGGTTTATCTAGATCATCACTATAAATATTGTTAATTCTTCCTAATTTTTTAAGAATTATATCATTATTATTTATAAATCTTTTCTGATCATCATTGATGTTATTGATTGAAATATCAATAAATGATCCTGGACTTACGTTTAATTCATTCTTAAATGATCTAAGTTCAGAAATAATACTAATAATGTTTTCGACTTGTTTTGTGCTAATATCTTTTTTGATTTTACCCGAAGGCCAATTAGCCAACATTAAGAAATTTTTGTTTGAATTATCAAATTTATTTTTAAGCCAAATTTCCTCTGTTACAAAAGGTATAAAAGGGTGAAGTAAAATTAAAATTTGTTTAAAAACATAGCTAGACACCTTTTTTACTTCAGTTATAGCTTCTTCATTATCTGAAAACAGTATCGTTTTTGATAGTTCTAAATACCAATCACAATAAGAATGCCATGCAAATTGATATGCATTTTTTGCAGCTTCATCAAATCTATATTCTTCTAAATTTTTTTCTATTTTTGTCTTTGTTTCAATTAATTCAGCATAGATCCATTTATTAATATTTACTGATAAATTTGGCACTTTATCTATATCTGTAAAGTTACATTTATTTGTTATTAAAAAATTATTTGCATTCCATAATTTATTTAAGAAATTTCTATAACCTTTAACTCTATCTTCAGAAAGCTTTACATCTGTACCAGGAGATGCCATTGAAAGAAGAGTAAATCTTAAAGCATCAGCACTATATTTTTTGATTAAGTCTAAAGGATCAATAACATTACCTTTAGATTTAGACATTTTTTGTCCCTTCTCATCTCTTACTAATGCATGAACATAAATATCTTTAAATGGTTCTTTGTTTAAAAACTCTGTTCCAAACATAATCATTCTAGCAACCCAGAAAAATATAATATCAAAGCCAGTTACTAAAACAGATGTAGGATAAAATTTTTCAACATAATTTTTATTATCAGGCCAACCTAATGTTGCAAAAGGCCAAAGACCAGAGGAAAACCAAGTGTCAAGAACATCAGGATCACGTACTAACTCTTCATCTTTACCATAATGTTTTTTAGCTTGTGATTTTGCATCCTCTTCATTGTTAGCTACAAATATTTTTTTATCAGGACCATACCAAGCAGGTATTTGATGACCCCACCAAAGTTGTCTTGATATACACCAAGGTTCAATATTGTTCATCCATTGGAAATAAGTCTTAGACCAATTTTCAGGAAAGAAGTTTGTCTTTTTAGAATTAACGACTTCTTTAGCTTTAACAGATAGTTTTTCAGCATCAGCAAACCATTGTTCAGTTAAAAATGGTTCAATTATTGAATTAGATCTATCTCCATAAGGAACTTTATTTTTAATGTTTTCTTCTTTTACAAAAAAATCTTTATCTTTAAGTTCTTTTAAAATCTTTTTTCTTGCTTCAAATCTATCAAGACCAATATATTCTTTTGGAACATTATCATTTATTTTACCAGCTTCAGTTAATATATTAATAATTTCTAAGTTATTTCTTTGACCAACATCATAATCATTAAAATCGTGTGCAGGTGTAATCTTTAATGCTCCAGTTCCTTGTTCAGGGTCAGCATAATCATCTTCTATAATTTTAATTTTTCTACCAGCAATTGGTATTGTAACCGTTTTGCCAACAAAAGATTTAAACCTTTCATCTTTAGGATTAACGGCAATTGCTGTATCACCCAACATTGTTTCAGGTCTTGTAGTTGCAATTGTTATAAATTCATTAGTTTCATCAATTGGATACTTTATGTAATAAATTTTAGAATTTACCTCCCTTTGATCTACTTCAAGATCAGATATAGCTGTTTTTAAAACTGTGTCCCAATTTACTAGTTTTTTATCTTTGTATATTAAATTTTTATTATAAAGATCTACAAATACCTTAATTACTGATTTAGAAAGATTATCGTCCATTGTAAAAGCATTACGAGACCAATCACATGAGCATCCAAGTTTTTTTAACTGATTAATAATAATGTCACCATATTGATCTTTCCATTCCCATACTTTTTCAATAAATTTTTCTCTACCAATTTTATTTTTATCTATTTTTTCTGAAGCAAGTTTTTGTTCAACCAAAGCCTGTGTAGCTATTCCAGCATGATCTGTTCCAGGTTGCCATAAAGTTTCATAATTATTCATTCTGTGATAACGAACTAATAAATCTTGAATTGAATTATTTAATGCGTGACCCATATGAAGACTGCCAGTTACATTTGGAGGTGGTATAACTATTGAAAATTTTTTAGAGTTTTTTTGAGGTTTAAAAAGCTCATTTTTTTCCCAATAAGAATAGATCTTATCTTCAACATCAGAATGTATATATTTATCGCTACTCATGTTTGTTTAAAGTTTATAATTTAATAATCTAAATTAACAATAATCAATTTAAATCGTTATTTAATAGACTAATGAGAAATATTTAATATAAAAAGGTTTCTGAAGCTATTAGTCAAAACAAGATGGCAACGTGGCGGAATGGTTACGCAGAGGATTGCAAATCCTTGTATCCCGGTTCGATTCCGGGCGTTGCCTCCAAAAAAAATCTTGTTTTAGTTCTAAAAAAAAGTAAGTTGAGTTTTTTAAATTCCTCGGTAGCTCAGTTGGTAGAGCAGTTGACTGTTAATCAATTGGTCGCAGGTTCGAGTCCTGCCCGAGGAGCCAAAATATATTATAATAAAAAATT
>CACIZU010000009.1 GCA_902591185.1 uncultured Pelagibacteraceae bacterium | reverse complement strand
ATGCACATACATAATTCTAACCGCATCGCTTTGCTTATAATCTTCTGGAGACAATATTAATGCTTCCATTAATCCTATTGAAAGCACTACTATAAATAAAAAGAAAACATATTTTGTAGCTTTTGATGTTATTTGAAATATTTTATTAGGTTGAAAAAATTTAAACATATTTAATTTTGAATTTGTTTAATGATTTTTATTATGAAAAGCTTTTCTGATCAAGAATGCAGAGGGAGATAATAATTTAAAATTAACGTTTAACACTCTTGATCAGAATATAGATTATATATATTTAGTTTATATGGCCTAGATTTGAGCTAAATGTGTTTGAATCATGATAAACTTAATTTGAAAGCTTAAAATAACTAGACCCTTTTTTGCCTGAAAAAATCTCTTCAATTAAAGGATGTTTTATAGGCTCATCAGAGTCATCCATAAGAAGGTTTTGCTCAGATACATACGCTTCATAAGTGATTTCATCATTTTCAGCCAACAAATGATAAAAAGGCTGATCTTTTCTTGGTCTAACATTTTTTGGGATAGACTGATACCACTCCTCAGAATTATTAAATTCAAAGTCCACATCATAAATCACTCCTCTAAACTCAAAGTGTTTATGTTTTACGATATCTCCAATTGAGAACTTGGCTTTTTGAATTGGCATTAGACTTAGTATGGGTATTTAAAAATAAAAATCAATGCTAAAAATATTAATGTTTTGTGATGTGGCAAATATGTTAATATCTTTAAAGTGAATAAATCTTTTTTAAAATTTGTTACAGATTTTGGTCCTTTAGCAATATTTTTTTTTTATTATTACAATAATGATAAAGATTTATCAGTTGCTATTCCTCCACTAATAGTTGCAACTTTAGTTGCATTAACAGTTGTTTGGTTTTTTGAAAAAAAAATACCAACTATGCCTCTAGTAAGTGGAATCTTAATTACATTTTTTGGCGGACTGACAATCTACTTTGATGATCCAATATTTATTTATATTAAACCAACAATAATTAATATTTTATTTGGTTTAGCTTTATTTTTTGGAAAATATTTTACTAAAGAACCTGTTTTAAAAAAAATTATGGGTAAATCAATCCCTTTAACAGATATGGGGTGGGAGCTATTAAATAAAAGATGGATGTTTTTTTTCTTTGGGCTTGCTATATTAAATGAATGTGTCTGGAGAACTCAAACCGAAGAGTTTTGGGTAAATTTTAAAGTTTGGGGAATGCTTCCAATAACAATAATTTTTACAGGCTTTCAAATACCTCTAATAAATAAATATAAAATTGATGCGTAGTAATTTAAAATTAGTAATTAATAATCCACACAATAAAATAGAAGAAAAACAATTTTTTGAAAAATACGAACTTAAAATAATCTTAGATTTATACGCTAAAATGGTTTCAGAAGGATCCTGGAAAGATTATGGTTTAAGCATTTCAAACAAACAGGTTAGTTTTAGTGTTTTTAGAAATGCAGCAGAAAATGCTTTATATAAAATTTGTAAAAACTTTAAACCCAAGAATAAAAATTTAAAATATTTAATAACTGATACTACTGGTAAAATCTTTAAAAATTCTTTTGATCTTAGGATTCTATTGAAAAATACTAATTGGAAAAAGCTACAAAAGTAAATTATCTTCTTTGACCAAATAATCTTAGTAACATTATAAACAAGTTTATAAAGTCTAGATAAAGTGTAAGTGCGCCCATCACTGCTTTTTTACCCATCAACTCACCTGTATCACTTGCAGAGTACATGTTTTTAATTTTCTGTGTATCGTATGCAGTAAGACCTACAAAAATTAAAACACCTAAAATTGAAATAACAAAATACATCATTGAAGATTTTAGAAAAATATTAACAAGAGATGCAATTATTATACCAATCAGTCCCATCATTAAGAATGAACCAAATTTAGTTAAATCCCTTTTAGTAGTATAGCCATATATACTCATTGCTCCAAAAGTTGCGGAAGTAATAAAAAATACTCTTGCAACACTTGCTCCTGTATAAACTAATAATATCCAAGACAGTGATAATCCCATTAATGCTGCAAAAACCCAAAATACTGTTTGTGCTTTTGATGAACTCATCTTGTTAATTCCAAAACTCATATAAAAAACTATCCCTAATGGAGCTAACATAACAATCCATTTCAATCCTGAAAAAAACAAAGCATTACCTATGCTAGTAAATCCTGTTATAGCGCCACTTGAATCTGTAACAACTGACATCTTAAATGAAATAAGTGCTATAATTCCTGTTAACAATACTCCTGTTGCCATGTAATTATATACTTTAAGCATATAGGCTCTTAAGCCTTCATCCATTACAACTGTTGTTTGTTGAGCTGCTTTAGCTCTTTCTAAAATACCTTTTCTATTAAATTCCATAATTATTATTATATAATAGTCTTTTACTAATTATTCAAGATATCTTAAAAGATTAATAAAATATTAACAAAATTATACTCTAATGAACTACAAAAAATTAGGTAACACTAATCTTAAAGTAAGTACAATTTGTCTAGGAACTATGACTTGGGGTGAACAAAATACTCAAAAAGAGGGATTTGAACAAATGGACTACGCTCTAGATCAAGGTGTAAACTTTTGGGATACTGCAGAATTATATGCTGTACCACCTAGAGCTGAAACCTATGGTCATACAGAAATCATAATTGGAAATTGGTTTAAAAAAACTAAAAAGAGGGACAAAATTATTTTAGGAACAAAAGTTGCGGGTCCAACGAGAGCTTATCTAAGAGGTGGAGCAAATAGCTATGGTTTAGAAAAAATGACAGAGGCAATTAATGATAGCTTAAAAAGATTACAAACTGATTACATTGATCTTTACCAGCTACACTGGCCGGAAAGACACACAAATTCGTTTGGAAGATTAGGTTATGAACATAAAGAAAATGATGATTGGACCAAATTTGAAGATGTACTTGGAAATCTTCAAAGATTTATTGATTCAGGAAAAATAAGAGAAGTTGGATTATCAAACGAAACTCCTTGGGGAGTTTTAAAATATTTAGAGCTCTCAAAAGAAAAAAATCTTCCAAGAATGATATCTATTCAAAATCCATACAGTTTAGTTAATAGAGCCTATGAAATTGGTCTAGCTGAAATTTCAATTAGAGATGAAATAGGACTTTTGGCTTATTCTCCATTA
Source organism: uncultured Pelagibacteraceae bacterium (assembly GCA_902591185.1). Lineage (GTDB taxonomy): Bacteria > Pseudomonadota > Alphaproteobacteria > Pelagibacterales > Pelagibacteraceae > Pelagibacter. Next base: position 31,736 of record CACIZU010000009.1, on the reverse strand, counting down.
GCTAGTGGATACTTAAGTGGAAAATATAGAAATGAAAAATATCCAAAAGGGTCTAGAATGGAAAGAGATTGGGATTTTTGGAAATATAGATATAACACACCTAATTTGAAAAATGCAGTAGAAGAATATTGCAAAATAAGCGAAAAATATAATCTTAATATGAGTCAAATGTCATTAAAATTTTGTGAAATTCAACCATTTATGACGAGTGTTATTATTGGTGCAACAACAATGGAGCAGTTGAAAACTAACATAGAAAGTGTAAATGTAAATTTATCTGATGATGTCATTAAAGAAATTAATAAAGTTCAAACTATTTATTCTAACCCATGTCCATAATTAAAAAAATTTTAATAATTTTACCAATAATTTTCATTACCTGGTGTTTTCAATTATCTGCTGAAGAAATAAAAAAAATTGGTAAATTTAAAGATTGGGAAGCAATGGTTATGACTTCAGATACTGGTAAAGTTTGTTTTGCACAATCCTTACCCATTCTGCAAGGTCCTAAATCAAATAACAAAAGAAATGCAAAATTATTTATATCATTTTGGCCATCTGAAAAAACAATAAATGAAATAAGCGTTACTGCAGGTTACGAATTTAATAAGAATAACTCAGTAACTGCAGCTTCTGGTAAAAATAAATTTATATTTGACATCAAAGAACAAGGTTCTGCATGGATTGCAGATACCAAGGTTGAATTCAGAATGATCAAAAGAATGAAAAAAGGATCTAGAATCATGATCACTGGATATAATCAAAAAGGTTCTCAAACGATAGACCATTATTCCTTATTAGGTTTTACAAAAGCATATAACGCTACAAAAAAAGCCTGTAGTTAATTAATGAAATCAAAAAAGAAAATTGTTCTAGCTTACTCTGGAGGGCTTGATACCTCTATAATTTTAAAATGGCTTCAAGAAAATTATGATGCTGAAGTGATTTGTTATACTGCTGATGTTGGTCAAGAAATTGATAAAAAGAAAATAATTACTAATGCAAAAAAATTTGGTGTTAAAAATATAATTATCAAAGATTTAAAAAATACTTTTGTTAAGGATTATGTTTATCCAATGATTAGAGGTCACGCAATCTATGAAGGTGTTTATTTGCTTGGAACTTCAATAGCAAGACCTCTTATTGCAAAGGATCAAATAAGAGTTGCAAAAAAATTTAATGCATATGCAGTTTCACATGGTGCTACTGGAAAAGGAAATGACCAAGTTAGATTTGAATTGGGCTATCATTATTTTGGACCAAAAATAAAAATAATCGCACCCTGGAGAATTTGGAAATTAAAATCAAGAACTGATCTTATTAATTATGCAAAAAAACATGGAATTGCTATTCCAAAAGATAAAAAAGGAGCATCTCCTTTTTCAGTTGATGATAATTTATTTCATACATCAACCGAAGGAAAAGTTTTAGAAAACCCAAAAAACTCTGCGCCTGAATTTATATTCCAAAGAACCACTTCACCCGAAAAAGCACCAAACAAACCCAGTTTTGTTACAATTAATTTTAAAAACAGTGACCCTATTGGCATAAATGGAAAAAAATTATCTCCATCAAAATTATTAGAAAAACTTAATCAGCTTGCAGGTAAAAACGGAATAGGAAGAGTTGATTTAGTTGAGAATAGATTTATCGGAATTAAATCTAGAGGAGTTTACGAAACCCCTGGTGGCACATTATTAATTCATGCACATAGAGCGATTGAGTCTGTAACACTTGATAGAAAAACGATGCATAAAAAAGATCAAATATTGCCTAGATATGCTGAACTTATTTACAATGGGTATTGGTATTCTAAAGAAAGATTTAAACTTCAAAAAATTGTTGATCTTAAAAAAAGTAAAGTTAATGGATCAATTAAACTAAAACTTTATAAAGGAAATGTAATTATTGAATCTCGACAAACTAAGAGTTCTGCTTACTCAATGAAAAAAGTTTCTTTTGAAGAAAATAAAACATTTAATAAGTCTAATGTTGAAAGATTTATTAATTTTCATAAAAAAAAACTGCATTCTTAATAATACTTAAGACAATTTAAATTAAAGTTTTAAATTTATCATAGAGAATTTTAGAATAATTATTCATATCAGACATGTTGTCATTTGCAGCTTTATCAAATTTTTCTAAAGCTCCTTTCCCTAATTGATTTTCAAGAGCTTTTTTATATTCTGGAACACAGCCCCATTCATTAACTGTAGTATCTTTAATCTCAATGTGAAATTGAATTCCATAGGCATGATTTTGATATTTAAAAATTTGATATTTAGTTATAGGAGATGAGGCTAATAAAATTACATCTTTATTGTTTTCAATTCCTTGCACTTCATAAGAATGCCATTGCAAACTTTTAATCTGCTTTGGAAATTTTGAAAATAAATTATCTTCATCTTTTTCTTTTGAAAAATTAATATCCATGATACCAATTTCTGGAGAACTAGATTTTACTACTTTGCCGCCAACAACTTCACCAAGCAACTGACAACCTAAACAAAAACCTAAATAAGGTTTTTTTAAATTAACAACAAATTCTTTAATTGCTTTTTTTTCTTCTATTAACCAAGGATATTCCTGTTCCATATAAGTATCCATTGGACCTCCCATACAAAACATTCCATCAAATTCAGTCAAATCATTTGGAATTTTTTCACCTTCATCAAGCTCAATGGTGGTTAAATTAACTCCATCAGCTAACATTAAATCTTTGATGTAACCTGGATCTTCTATTTTTATATGTTGTAATACTAATATATTTACCATTATCTTAATTATTTAAGAAAAAATTTTTTAATTGTTTTATTACTTCATTAGGATTCTGTTCTGGGATAAAATGGCCAGAGTCAATACCCTTTCCAATAATTTTTTTATTTGAATATTTTTGCCAAATTTTAATTGAATTAAACTGTTTACCTATTACTCCTTTTTTGCCCCACAATACCAGAATTGGAATATTAAGTTTTTTTTTTCTATCTTTTTTATCATGCTCTAAATCTATTGTGTCTGAAGCTCTATAATCTTCACATGAAGCATGAATTCTTTTCTTTTGTTTAAATGATTTAAGATAAGCTTCCTCAGCTTTGCCAAATTTATGATTTCCTGACCATTTGTCTAAGCAGCTTTTCATCCATTTTCTTGAATCACTCATTATCATTCTTTCTGGCAACCAAGCAGGTTGAATTAAAAAAAACCAATGAAAGTAAGCTTTTGCAAATTCTCTATTAGTAGTTTCATACATGTCTAATGTCGGACAAATATCTAAAACACTTAAGGCTAAAATTTTTTTTCTAAAATCTCTTGCCATCCTATGAGCAACTCTCCCACCTCGATCATGGCCTGCAACAAAGAACTTTTTAAAATTTAATTTATTCATTAATTGAATCATATCTTTAGCCATTTCTCTTTTTGAATAATTAATATGATTTCTTCCACCTGACAAAACTAAACTATCCCCGTATCCTCTTAAGTCAGCAACTACTACAGTAAAATATTTACTTAATTCTGGAGCAGTTTTGTTCCACATCATATGGGTTTGGGGATAACCATGAAGCAAAAGTAATGGTGGGCCATTACCTTTAAATCTACAAAAAACTTTTCCTTTATTTACTTTGATAAATTTTTTTTTAAATCCTTTAAACATGATTGAAAATTTTAATCATTTAACAATTTATTTTTTGCTTTTTCAAATTCTTCTTGAGTCAAAGCTCCACTTTGATGTAGTTCATTTAATTTATTAAGTTCATCGCTTAATTTATTGTTTTCAGTTGATAAATTAATATTTTCATTTTTTTCTTTTTTTTGAGATCTGTTAGCCTCTTTTGCACTAAATCCTTTCATTATTGCAGTAACACCTAAATATAAAACAAAAGCTAAAATTGGAATTGCTAAACCAAAAAAAATTATTTTTTCCATTACTTACATTATCAAAAGGAATTGTTTATTAGAAATATTAAATTTGTGATCTTTTAAAGCAGTCAATGGTATTCTTTAATAAACATGCTATTGTCATTGGGCCAACCCCGCCAGGAACTGGAGTTAAAGCTTTTGCATTTTTTGAAACTTCATCAAAAGCAACATCACCAACTATACCTTTATCAGTTTTGTTAATACCAACATCAATTACAATTGCATCTTTTTTAACCCAATCACCTTTCACAAGTTCAGGGATTCCAACTGCTGCAACAATTATATCGGCTTCCAAACATTCAGCTTTTAAATCTTTTGTTCTTGAATGAGTAATTGTTACTGTACAGTTTTCTTTAAGAAGAAGTTGAGTCATTGGTTTGCCATTTAAATTTGATCTTCCAACTACAACTGCTTTTTTACCACTTAAGTTTGGTTCTATTTTTTTAATTAATAAATAACATCCAAGTGGAGTACAAGGAACTGAGCTTTCATAACCTGAAGATAAATTACCAACATTCATTGGATGAAAACCATCTACATCTTTTGAAGGACTAATAGTTTCAATTACCTTTTGCTTATCAATATGTTTTGGTAATGGAAGCTGAACTAAAATTCCAGAAACTGTTTCATCTTTATTCAGTTCTTCAATTTTTTCTAAAACAGTTTTCTCTTCAACAGTATCGGGATATCTAATTACTTCTGACTTTAAACCTACTTCATTTGCTGATTTTTCTTTGTTACGCACATAAATTTGACTTGGGGCCATGTCTCCAATTAAAATTACTGTTAAACCTGGGACTTTATTGTATTTCGATTTTAACTCAGCAACTTCTTGTTTAAGTTCTTCTCTAAGATCTGCTGCTGCTTTTTTTCCATCTATTAAAATCATTTATTTCCTTAAAAAATCATTGGCGCAATGTACAGTTTCATACACATTTCAATAAACCAAATCAATAGTAGAAGAATTATTGGCGATATATCAAGTGAGCCTAAATTGGGTAAAAAACGTCTAATTTTATTTAATATTGGGTCCGTTAGTCGATAACTTAACTCTAAAAGGGAATAAACAAATCTATTTTGAGTATTTAATATATTAAAAGCAATCAGCCAACTTATTATAACATTAGCTATAACAACATAAGAATAAAGCTTTAGAATTTGTAAAGCTAAATAAAAAATTGCTATCATTTTTTTTCAACATAAATCGACTGACTTGGAAATGCAAAAGATGCACCATTTTTTTCGACAATCTGTTTTATTTCAATTGCTAATTTTTCTTTAACAGCAAGCCAATCGTTCCAACTATTTGTTTTAGTAAAACAGCGTACATACATATCTATTGAACTATCAGAAAATTTATCCACTCTTACAGCTACACCGATAGCAGTATTATAATCATCACTTGAATTAATATGATTTTCAATTTCATTTCTAATTATCTTTAATTGATCAACTGTAGTGTCATACTGAAGTGTTATTATCCAACTAATCAACCAATTAGAAGTTTCACTTACATTAACAACTGCATTTTCAGCAAATTGAAAATTAGGAATAATTGCAAGTGACTTATCAAATTTTCTTATTGTTGTAGATCTAAAACCAATTTTTTCAACTATACCCTCTATAATTCCATCAACTAAAATCCAATCATCTATTTTAAATCTTTTTTCAACAAGAACCAAAATACCAGAAATCAAATTCTTAAATAAATCTTGTGCACCTAAAGCAACAGCAACTCCAAATAATCCAAGTCCAGCAATAATTGGACCAATTTTAATTCCCCATAGTTCTAGTACTGCCGCTAAACCTAAAATAAATATTAAAATTTTAAGTGATTTAATAATCCAACCAATTAACTCTCTAGTTAAAAGTTTATCCAATCCACTCAAAATATAAGAAATGGGTTCAATAATTTGATGAATAACCCAGAAGATTAAAATGGTAATTAATGTTCTGTTAATTGTATCTACCACTTCTCTGCCTTCACTTGAAAATGTCATATAATAACTTGCAATAAAAAAACCTAAAACAATTGGTAAAAATCTTGCTGGTCCTTCCAAAGCATGAACAAAAGTATCATCTAATTTGTTAGTTGTTCTTTTTGATATTATTTCAAGTTTTTTAATAACAAGTTTACTAATTAGACCTCTAAAAATTAAAAAAATTAAAAATATTCCAATTCCAATCAATATTTGAAAAATATCAACTCCTAGAATTCCTTTGTTCCAAACAGAAAGAAATATATCAGAAAAATTATTTATTATTTCCATAGCTAAATTTTATATAACAAAAACTCTTCTTCTCCAGGATTAAAAAGAAATATTTTTTTCCACTTGATTTCATTCAATATTGACGAGGTTTTTTCCCCTATACACATTAAATTAGTATTCATCCACAGACTTTCTAATTGATTAATTTTTATAAAATTTAAAAAACTTTGAGCACTGTTTTGAGAATAAATATAAACCATGTCAGGCATATTTAACTTTAATTCCATAATAAATTTTTCATCAAATTTTTGATTGTGATTGGTGCGATAATTAATAACTCTATCAATATTGTAACCCTGTTTTATTAACTGCTGATCAAGATCTACAGAAATAATTTCTCCACTAACATAAATTAGTTTTCCATCTTTTTGATCAAAGTTTTGCAGAACTAACTCTTTTAAATTTTCAACATTACCCTCGGCAGCAATTACATTTTGAAAACCAGCACTTCTAGCTTTTTTTTCAGTAGCACTTCCCACACAAAAACAAAGAATTTGTTTATCAATTTGTTTGTGTTCTAAAAACTTAACAGCATTGGCGCTAGTGAAAATTATTCCTTTATACTTGGAAAAAACAATTTTTTTATAATCTAGTTTATCTATTGTCAATAATGGAAGATGGGACACTTGATGTCCTAAAGATTTAAATTTTAAAATCGTATCAGAACAATCATCCAGTAATCTTGTTAATAAAATATGCATATTATTTTTTATAGGAGTTGTTTGAATTTTTTTTTAACAATTGTCCTACTACTTTACCGAGTTCTTTTGCATCTTTAACTTTTGAAGATTTTTTTTCATAAAATCTTTGGGAACCATCTAATGAAAAAAGTTCAGCTTCTAAAGTAATTTCATCTCCTTCTATAATAGCGTGAGCTCCAATAGCTGTTTCACAATCACCTTCTAAAATTTTTAAAACATTTCTTTCAGCGTTAGCTCTATGAAATGTTTCATTATCATTAATTTTATCTAAAACTGAAATAATTTCACTATCATTATTTCGACATTGAAGTGCAATAATTCCTTGTCCTACACTCGGAATTATTTCTTGTGTTGAGAATACTTCTGTAATTTTATTTTCTATTCTTAAAGATTTAATCCCTGCATAAGCTAGTATAATTGCATCGTACAAACCATCATTAAGTTTTTTAATTCTAGTATCAACATTTCCTCTAATAAGTTTACAATTAAGATCCGATCTAATTTTTTTTATTTGAAATTCTCTTCGGTAAGATGATGTCCCAATTATTGCATCAACTTTTAATTCCTTAAGTTTTTTCTTATCTTTAGTTATCAAAATTTCTCTTGGATCATTTCTTTCTAAAAATGTATTTATTCTTAATCCGTCAGTTTCGAAAGCTGGCATATCTTTTAACGCATGGACAGCTATATCAATTTCTTTATCTTGAAGTTCTTTCTCTATATTAGTTGAAAATAATCCTTTGCCCCCTACCTCGGATAATCTTACATCCTGAACCTTATCACCTTTTGTGGTAATTTCTTTAATGATAATGTCTTGATCCGTTAAATTTGTTTTTTGAATAATCTTATCTTTAGCATTTTGAGCATAAATTAATGCTAACTTGCTTCCTCTAGATCCTATAATTATTTTCTTATTCATAAATAAATTTATTTCTTACTTGTATTGAGATTGTACAATTAATAAAAACTAATTGAATGAGTAAAAAACCCTTAATTTTAGGAATAGAGTCTAGCTGTGATGAAACAGCCGCATCCTTAATTACTGAAAATGAGCAAGGAATTCCGGTAGTTTTGTCTAATATTGTTTCAAGTCAAGTTGAAATTCATAAAGAATTTGGGGGGGTGGTTCCTGAACTGGCAGCTCGTTCACATATAGAAAAAATAGATTGGATCGTTCAAAAAGCTATTGATGATAGTGGAAAAAAAATTGAAGAGATTGATGCGGTAGCTTCAACTGCTGGTCCAGGATTAATAGTTTGTTTATCTGTTGGTTTAAGTTTTGGAAAAGCTTTTGCTAGTGCATTAAATATACCTTTCATTGCTGTTAATCATTTAGAGGGCCACGCATTAAGTCCAAAACTTAATTCACAATTAAACTATCCATACCTGCTTTTGCTAATTTCTGGTGGTCATTCACAATTTTTAAATGTTCAAAGTCTTGGAAAATATAAAAGATTAGGTACAACTATTGATGATGCTTTAGGTGAAGCTTTTGATAAAACTGCAAAACTTTTAGGAATTGAATTTCCTGGTGGACCTCAAATAGAAGTTCTGGCTAAAAAAGGTGATCCAAATAAATATAATTTACCAAAACCAATTTTTAATAAAGGTGGTTGTAATTTATCCTTTGCTGGACTCAAAACTGCAATTTTAAAAATAACAAAAAATATTAAAACTGATCAAGAAAAATTTGATCTTGCGGCTTCTTTTCAAAAAACAGTTGAGGAAATATTATATAAAAAAACTAAAATCGCATTTAATGATTTTGAAAAACAAAACAATCTCAAAGAAAAAATATTTGTAGTCGCGGGCGGAGTAGCGGCTAATAAAAAAATTAGATCAATGTTAATTAATTTATGTAATGAAAAAAATTATAAAAGTATATTCCCACCAATCGAACTATGTGGTGATAACGCGGCAATGATCGCTATGGTCGGATTAGAAAAATTTAAATTAAAACAATTTAATAATTTAGATCATCCTGCAAAACCAAGATGGCCATTAGATGAAAAAGCTACTTTTCTCAAAGGTGCAGGAGTTAAGTTCTAAAATCAATTATCAAAATTTATTTTACTAAATTAGCAAAGTCCGCCGCCACCTTCACCGCCGCCGCTTTCTCCACTAGAACCACTTACAGTAGCGGTATGCTCATCATTATTAAGGGACAATGCAATAGATTCTTTTGCCTTTTGCATATTTCTTTTTCCTTTAGCGGTAAACTTATAGACAGTTTTTGTATTTGTTGGATTTTTAGCTGTTAATGCGTTTTCAGCTATAATTTTTTCATTTTTAGTATTTAATATTTCTATAATTTTTTCTGGGTCTCCATAATCTGGAGAAAAAGTGCTCGGTAAATCAAAAATATCTAATTCACCTACAGCTTTAAGTTTGATTTCTTCTGGATTAACGGTTGCAAGTTCAGCTTCAAACCATTCATTTGATGCTGAGCCTGTTCCTCTTTTTTCAACATGATTAGAAGTTCCAGTATATAAATTTACTTTTACTACTTTTCTTGTACTCCTATCAATTTTTTCAATAATTTTCCCATATTTCCATTTTCCTTGATAAACATTTCCTTCGGCATCTGTGTAAGTACCTGTTCCATGAATTTTATTTTTTTTTACCATACCCTCATATTTTGAACCATCAGAAAAAGTTAAAGTTCCATTACCATTGGCTTTTCCTTTTTTTACTTCACCTTCATACGTCGCAGAACTAAATTTTAAAACCTCAGCATATAAAATGCTTGATAAGTTTAAAAAAAATAAAAAAAATGAAGTTATTAAAATTTTATACATATACACAACTTTTTTAATCAATTTAAAATTAATTTTACTGCAATTTGTTAATCATAACATAATTTATCATATTTTTTTAGTTTTATTTTTTTTGATTTTAAATGTCTTTTATCAATTGTAAGTTCATTTAATTCTAAAATTTCTGGCACCTTAGATATTAAAATTTTAATTTTTTTTTTTTTACTCTGAAAAGAATTGCAAATTAATTTTTCAACTTTATTATTTAATTCTTTATTCAATAAAAGTTTATTATTTTTTTTATCTAAAGAATAAACCCAATAAGGATGCGTAATAATAAAATCTATTTCTAAATCAAGCTTATTTGCTGTTCCACTTAATTCTTTAAAATATTGAGTTAAATTTTTATAGAGTATATCTTGACTTGAATTTAAAAATAATTTTTGCATTTTTTCATTATTATATCTACTTAAAGTAAAATTTTTATTAAGTAATAAATTCTTAAAAACTATTAATCTATATTTAAAAGGATGTTCTAAAATTTCATCTAACTCATAATCTTTTAAAACTACAAAATTTTTTGGTTCCCAAGAATTAGATACTCTATAAACATCTGTAGAAAAATTAAACGCAATAACTATTTTTTTTTGTAAAATTTTTTTATTTTGATTTAAAAAATTAATAACTTCATAAGGACCATTGTTTGGGGCCGCATATATAACAAAATTATTTTTTTTATATAAAGTATTTAAATAATGTTCTTCTATTTTATCTATGTCTAATCCCAATACTTGACTGTCTCCAAAAATTTGAATTTTATTATATGCAAATTCATGGTTAAGTATTCTTCCTCCATAATTATCGGTTTGATACTTGTTGATTGTTTTTTTCTGTTTTACACAAAAAGATGCACTTTGAGGTAAATGAACATAGGATTCATTATAACCATATGGTAAAAACGATAAACAACTTTTAGCATTTACCTTTGGAAAAAATAAAATAAAATATATTAAAATAATTAATAAAATGTTTTTAATACCTAAAAACAATCTTAAAAAATTTGATCCTGAAAGGTGTTGTTTTGTCTTAAATGAATTTGCTTCTGCAGAGTTCGCATCTGCAGTTGAAATGCTATTTGCCGCAAAGATTGTCAATAATAAGAAACTTTCTAATGGTTTCATAAGGCATGCACTAGACGAATATAAACATTGTTTTATTTTCACAAATATCAAAAATCAAATAATTGAAGAGTACAAAATAAACAAAAAAGAATTAAATTTTATACCCAGTCATATTTATAATAAAGGATACATATATAAAGATCACTTTATTTTTGAAAAAAAAAACTTAAATGATTTTGCTATATTTATTGGGGCAAATGAAACAATCGCTGAAGAGAAATTGATAACTTTTTCAAATCATATAAAAAAACATAGACCCTTAGAATTTAAAAAAATTCAAAATATTTTACAAGATGAAGAAAAACATTCCGAATATTCTCTTAAATTTGCAAAAAATAATAATGGACTCTTTTTATATAAAGTTAAGTTGATAAAAGAAAAAACATTAAGTTTCTTTAGACATGCCTATGCAAATAACCTAAATAAATTTTCTTTTATCTTTAATCCAATTTTAATAACAATCTTAATAATAATAAGTTTTGTAACTCACTTTTTAAAATTAAAAAAAAATATCACAGATGATAATGTAATGAAAAATGTAGAGCCTAATTCTATAGCTTAATATGTATTATATTGGGATATCTGCTTACTACCATGAATCATCAGTTTTTTTAACAGACAACAATGGAACCAATTGTTTTTTAAAAGAAGAATCTTTTAGCAGAATAAAAGGTGATAAAAATTTTCCACAAAGATGCTTGAAGTTCTTAATTAAAAAATTTGATCTAAAAAATGAAAATATTAAATCTATATGTTTCTATGAAAAACCATTTAAAACATGGTGGGAAATTTTTTATTATTCAATTAAAAATCCATTAAAAAATAAGGATTTTTTAATTCATCATTTAACAAATTTTAACAATGGATCAATTTTTTTTTATACAGATATAAATAAATTAATAAATATTTCAAAAAATAAAATTATTTATTCATCGCATCATTTAAGTCATTGTTTGTATGGTTTATCTATTATTAAAAATGTTTCTGATTATGTCTACGTTACATGTGATGGTGTTGGTGAAGGAGAAACAATGAGTATTTACACCATAGATGATAGTTATAAAATTAAAAAAATTTGGACCAACTTTTATCCAAATTCAATTGGCTTATTTTATTCTACAATCACTGACTATCTTGGTTTTGAAATTAATGAAGGTGAATTTAAAGTCATGTCTCTAAGCTCATTTGGAGAACCGGTTTATGAAAAAGAGATCAAAGAAATTTTCAATATTAATAATTTTACAATTAATATGGATTATTTTGAATTTCACAAAAGTCCCATTAAATCTTTTTCGAAAAAATTATGTGAAATATTTGGAGACCCATACCTAAACATAAATAAAGAAGAAAATTTTAAAAAATACGCAAATATTGCAAGCTCAGCTCAATTAATTTTAGAGCAGACTATGAAAAATTTAATCCAAAAGGCAATAGAACTATCTGGTAAAAGAAAGATTATCTTAACAGGAGGTGTTGCTTTAAACTGTAAAATGATTCACAACCTATCAAAAAAAAATATTTTTGAGGAACTTATTGTTCCACCCTCACCAGGAGATTCAGGGTCTGCTATAGGGGCTGCAAATTTTGCTTTTTTAAACGAATTAAAAACAAAAACACTAAATTTTAACACTATTTTTCTTGGACCTCAAAAAAAAATTATTAACGAAAAGGAAAGTAAAAATAATTTTTTTTCAAAAATTAATTTTTCAAATGATTTTATAAGAGATGTGACAGATAAATTAATAGAAGGGGAAATAATTGCTACTTATTATGGATCAAATGAAATTGGGCCAAGATCTCTTGGAAACACATCTATTTTTTGTGATGCTAAAAACAAAGAGGCTGTAAATAATTTAAACCTAAACTTAAAAAAAAGGAGTCACTTTCAACCTTTGGCTCCAATTTTACTTGAAGAAGATTTTGAAGAATACTTTTTAATAAACATAAGTGTTGTAAAAAATTTAGAATGGATGGGAACCTTATGCGAAGCTAAAGAAAAACTTTATGATAAATATAATTCAATCATACACGTAGATGGAACTTGCAGAACGCAAGTTATAAAAGAAAAAAATTCTTTAACTTATAAAATATTAAAAAATCTTAAAAATAAAGGCTCAGATATAATGGTTAATACTTCCTTTAATATATCAAAAGATCCTGTCGTATTTGATATATATGATGTTTATGTAAACATGAAAAGAATGAATATTAAGTTTGTTTTAATGGATGATGGTTTATATCAAACTAAAGATATATGAAAAAAATAATTAATTACTTTTTTTTAATAAGTGACTTTAAAAAAAAATATGGCTTAATTAAAACTTTGTTTTTTCTAATCTTTATAGTCTTGATGTTACTTTTTTCTATTTTTGTTTTATTTCAAATTTTTTTACCATTTACTTACATCGCGATATAATTAGATGAAGTACTGGTTATTAAAATCTGAACCCGATGTATGGTCAATTGATCAACAAAAAAAAGCTGGGAACAAAGGTGCTCCATGGGATGGCGTTAGAAATTATCAGGCAGCAAAGAACTTAAAAAGTATGAAGAGAGGTGACCTTTGTTTTTTTTATCATTCAAATATTGGAAAAGAAATTGTTGGTATTGTTGAGGTTATTAGAGAAGCTTATTTAGATAAAACAGATAAAAGTGGTCGCTTTGTTGCAGTTACAGTTAAGTTCAAAAATGAATTTTTTAAACCAGTTACCCTTGAAAATATTAAGAATAATAAGAAATTAAGCCATTTAGCACTAATAAAGCAAAGTAGACTATCAGTCATGACAATTGACTCTAAAAGCTGGAAAATTATAAATAACATGAGTAAAATTTAAAAATAAAATTATCTCATGCCTGTAAAAAAAAAGAAAAAAACTAAAGTTAAAAAAGAAAACGGAAAACCTGCTCCAGAACTCATTATCAAAACTAAACCTGAATGGATTAAAAATAGCTTAGCTAATAAAACTAAATATCAACAAAAATATTCACAATCAATAAAAAATAATGATGAATTTTGGAGAAAAGAAGGAAAAAGAATTACTTGGATAAAACCGTATAAAAAAATTAAAGATATAAAATATAGTACAAAAGAAGTTAGGATTAACTGGTACCAAGACGGAACTTTAAATGCATCAGCAAATTGTATTGACAGACATTTAAAAGATAAAAAAGATAAAACTGCAATAATTTGGGTTGGGGATGATCCAAAAGATAGTCAAAAAATTTCTTATAAACAGCTTCACCAAAAAGTGTCAAAAGCTGCTAATGGTTTAAAAAAATTAGGCATCCAAAAAGGCGATCGAGTTACAATTTATTTAACTATGATTCCTGAGCTAGCAATTTTAATGTTAGCTTGTGTAAGGATTGGTGCTGTACATTCAATTATTTTTGGAGGTTTTTCTGCTGACTCTATTTCAGGTAGAGTAAATGATTGTCAATCAGAATATATTATTACAGCTGATGAAGGTGTAAGAGGTGGAAAAATTATTCCACTAAAAGACACTACAGATGAAGCATTAATGAGTTGCCCCAATGTTAAGAAATGTATTGTAGTTAAGCGAACTGGTAATTACGTTAATTGGGATCATAGCAGAGATGTTTGGTATGATGATTTAATAAAAGATGTTTCAAATCACTGTGAGCCAGAAGAAATGAAAGCAGAGGATCCTTTATTCATTTTATATACATCGGGTTCAACTGGTAAACCGAAAGGTGTTTTGCATACCACAGGTGGATATATGGTTTATGCCTCAATGACTCATCAATATATTTTTAATTATAAACCAAAAGATATATATTGGTGCACTGCTGATATTGGTTGGGTTACAGGACATAGTTATATTATCTATGGGCCCCTTGCTAATGGTGCTACTACAATAATGTTTGAGGGAGTTCCCAATTACCCTAACACATCTAGATGGTGGCAAATAATAGACAAATACAAAGTTAATACTTTTTACACAGCACCCACTGCAATAAGAGCCTTGATGCGTGAGGGCGATAAACCAGTTAAAAAAACTTCCAGAAAATCTCTTAAATTGCTTGGTACTGTTGGAGAACCGATTAATCCTGAAGCATGGATGTGGTATTACAGAACTATTGGAAATTCTAAATGCCCTATCGTTGATACATGGTGGCAAACTGAAACTGGTGGAATAATGATTGCTCCTCAAACAGGTGCTATTCCATTAAAACCTGGCTCAGCTACAAAACCTTTCTATGGAATTAAACCAGTTCTTATTGATAGAAATGGAAAAGAGATTAAAGGCGCTGGAGAAGGAAAACTTTGCATTAGTCAATCATGGCCTGGCCAAATGAGAACAGTTTATGGAGACCATAAAAGATTTATTGAAACTTATTTTTCACAATTTAATGGCAAATATTTTACTGGAGATGGATGTCGGAGAGATAAAGATGGATATTATTGGATTACAGGACGAGTTGATGATGTCATTATAGTTTCAGGCCACAATCTTGGAACTGCAGAAATTGAAAGTGCATTTGTTGCTCATCCAAAAGTTGCTGAAGCTGCTGTTGTTGGTTATCCTCACGACATCAAAGGAAATGGATTATATTGTTATGTAACTCTAAACGCTGGAGAAAAGGAAACAGGTGAACTTGAAAGAGATTTAAAACTTTGGGTTAGAAAACAAATTGGACCTCTTGCTACACCTGACCTAATACATTTTACTCCTGGTCTTCCAAAAACCAGATCGGGGAAAATAATGAGAAGAATTTTAAGAAAGATTGCAACTAATGAACATGGACAATTGGGTGATACTACTACTCTAGCTGATCCAAGCGTTGTTGATAGTTTAGTTGACAATAGGAAAAATATTTAAAATTCAACCAACTCTTCAAATTCTTTTTTAACAATATCCCATTTTAAAATCATAGAATTAAGTACAATTTTTCTATCTAGCCTCTTAAGTTCTTCGGCAATAGGTGCCCACTTATATAATGATAATGCGCTTGGATTAAAAGGAAGATCTTTATAAGAAATATCCCAATTTATATTTTGGATTCTTTCACTGAAATTATTTTTTGCTTCATCAATTATCTCTATTGGCATTTTATTTGTTGTTTCATCATCTAATATTTTTAAAAAAATTTCTTTTGCTTGATTAAGATTCTGATAATTAAAGTTAACTTTCAAATATGAAAATATAAAAAACGTCAAATCTTGTAGAGCAACAGAATAGATATTCCATTTAGCAAGATTAACTGATTTCATAAACTCATCATTTTCAAAATGAAGAACATATCTAGTTCCCATTCTTGTTTTCAAGTAACCATATAATGTTACTTGAGTGACCCATGCAGATTTAGTTTGTATAAAATGTTCAATCTCATCTAAATTCTTAATTTTTTTTTTAGGTATAAAAGCTTTAAACAAAGCAAATAAATAAATTTTAAAATCTTTAAGAGTTAAATCTTTCCAGGTTAATTTATATTTTGCCATAAATTATAATTAATTTTTTAATTATATCTCAAAAATCTGTGAATAAGTGCCTAATATGAAGTATTTTTAGTCTTTTAAAAACTCTAATAATGGTTATGGTTTTGATTAGTTATAACTAAATAGAGAGGTAATAATGTCAAATCAAACAAAACACTGGGAAAAAACCAGGTCATTGTTAATAATAACACTGGCAATCTGGTTTGTTTTCTCAATTGGCATCTTTCTCTTTGGAGCTGAAATGAACGAGGTAACAGGACCGTTCGGTTATCCATGGACATATTGGTTTACATGTCAAGGATCTCTTGGAATATTTGTAATCCTAATTTTCTGGTTTGCTAATAGTCAAGAAAAAATCGATGAAGAGTTCGGCTTTAGCGAAAGAGAGGACGAATAATGAAACGCAGTAATTTTATAGACAATTTGCCTAGAGTTTATGGAATCTATACAGGAGGATTTATAGGTTTCATAATCGTAATGGCAATTGCAGAACAGATGGGTATGACGGCAAAAGCAATAGGTATTGCTTTTGTAGCATTTACAGTATTCATCTATGCATTGATCGGTTGGCTATCAAGAACGGCCCAAGCAGATGCATATTACGTAGCTGGAAGGCAAGTGCCAACGGTATTCAATGGAATGGCGACTGCAGCAGACTGGATGTCTGGTGCTTCATTCGTTGCAATGGCTGGAGGAATTTACTTTAAAGGTTATGGATATATGGCTCTACTTGTTGGTTGGACTGGTGGTTATGTGTTAGTTGCATCTTTGTTAGCACCATACTTAAGAAAATTTGGTTGTTATACAGTTCCAGATTTTATAGGTACAAGATACGGTGGTAACTTAGCTAGGTTTAGTGCAGTAGTGGTTTTAACCGTTGCTTCATTTACTTATGTAACCGCACAAATTAACGCTACAGGTACTATTGCATCTGTTGCTCTTGATATCCCATTCCAATACGCAGTTTATATTGGACTAGTAAGTATCTTATTATGTTCAATGTTAGGTGGTATGAGAGGGGTAACTTGGACACAGGTTGCACAATATATCGTACTAATTATAGCTTACTTGCTTCCAGTATTCTGGATCAGTAACAAAATGGGTGCAGGTTTCTTCCCGCACTTTATGTTAGCTGATGAAGTAGCTAGAATTGGTGAGTTAGAGTCACAGTTTGGGTTTGTTAAAAACTCTGCTGCTGATCTAGCAACGGTACCTAAAGGCTTAGCAGGAATAACTAAAGCTCACTCTGCAGTTAACGCAACACCTTGGGCATTTATTTCATTAGCATTGGCAATGATGATGGGAACAGCATCGTTACCTCACGTGATGATGAGATACTTTACTACTCCAAGTGTAAAAGCAGCTAGAAAATCAGTAGGTTGGTCACTATTCTTTATCTTCCTACTTTATTCTTCTGCTCCAATGTTAGCTACACTATCTAAGTTATCATTGATCGATCCGACTTTATCAACTGGTATTATCGGTAAATCAATTGCAGATGTTCAAGCGATAGATTGGTATCAAAACTGGAATGCAGCAAACTTAATGTTTGTCAGCGACTTTAACGGAAATGGAACTCTTGAGTTAAATGAGTTTTTCATGGGTGGTAAAGCCGTTGTGTTAGCAACACCAGAGATAGCTGGATTACCTTACGTAATCTCAGGTCTGGTTGCCGCTGGAGGTATGGCAGCTGCCATGTCAACAGCAGATGGTTTAATTCTAGCAATTGCAAACGCTATATCACATGATGTTTACTATAAGATCATTGATCCAAAAGCAGAAACTGCAAAACGACTAGTTGTTGCAAGGGTATTGCTTGTAGTAATTGGTTTTGCTGGAGCAACGATTGCGGCAATGGAGATCCAAGGTATCTTAGGTTCGGTTATCTGGGCATTTGACTTTGCGATGTCTGGATTATTCTTCCCACTTGTACTTGGCGTATGGTGGAAAAGAGCTAACAGACAAGGTGCTATTGCTGGTATGTTAGGAGGTCTAGCTGCTGGTACTTGGTACTTAGTTTGGGTACGAACTGGAGGAAGTGGATTCCTAGGAATTACACAGTTAACATTTGGTATCTTCGGATCAGCTGTTAGTTTGATTGCTATGGTGATTGTGAGTTTAATGACTAAAGAGCCAGATAAAGCAACTCAAAAAATGATTGATGCAGTTCGTGTACCAAGTGGTAGATCTATCCTTGGTAAACAACACTAAATAATCTTTTAAAGGGGCGATTAATTTCGCCCCTTTTAATTTTTTAATTTTTCTAATATAAATTTCTTGATGTCGGCTAACTTTCATCCTCTGGTTTATTTCATAGACTATCTTCTTGGAATTATTATGTGGACACTAATAGGAAGAGTTGCCATGAATATCTTTCAAAAAGAAGACTCAGAATTTTTTTTTATGAAAGTGTTTGTTAAATATACAAATCCTTTGATAAGATTATTTAAACCAATAACACCATCTTTTATTATTGGCCCATTGGTACCATTATATGTTGCTTGGTTCTTTTATATGATTAGATTTTACTTAATGCCTTGGATCTTAGGATATTCTATAATGGGTATGCTATCATTTCCTCTTGAAAGTGAAATTTCTAGACAAATTTATCAATTTTTTAATTCAATTAAATTTTAAAAATTGATACTAGTAAATCTAGTAATTAATGAAAAATATACAAATTTCACCATCAATTTTATCTGCTGATTTTAGTCAATTAGGAACGGAAATTAAAAGACTTGAAAAAGCTGGTGCTGATATGATCCATGTTGATGTCATGGATGGTCATTTTGTGCCAAATCTAACTATTGGTCCACCAGTGATTAAAGCTCTTAGAAAAAATTGTTCTCTAAAGTTTGATGTACATTTAATGATATCTCCTGTGCATAAATATATTGAAGCTTATGCGAATGCTGGGGCTGATATTATCACTATTCATCCTGAAGCAACTGATAATTTGGAAACTTCAATATTAAAAATTAAGGAATTAAATAAAAAAGTAGGTGTTTCACTAAATCCAGAGTCAAAAATTGATTTAATTATTAACTTACTTGATAAAATTGACTTAGTTTTAATTATGAGTGTTAATCCAGGCTTTGGTGGACAAAAATTCATGCCAGAAGTTTTAAATAAAATTAAAGAACTTAAAAAAATTCAAAATGAAAAAAATATAAATTTTGACATCGAAATAGATGGTGGAATAAACTTTGATAATTGTAAATCAGCTATTGATGCAGGTGCAAATATTTTAGTTTCAGGCACAACCATATTTAAAAGTAATGATGGAGATATAAAAAAAAATATTAATTTATTAAAATTAAAATAAGTTAATGATCAATAAAAATTCCTTAAGTAGCACAAATCAATTTTTTTTAGATTTAAAAAATAGTTTTAAAAAAATCTATCAAAATTCCAATTTCTACAACAAAAAAATATCTAAAGTTAATAATAATAAATTTGAATATAAACCTAGTCCTTATTTGTTATCATCAATAATTAATTATCAAAAAAAAAAATATAAAATTGAAGACTTTGCCTTAGAGTCTATTTGGCAAAATAATATTCAATCTACAGATTATGAAAAATTAAATAATTTTTTTTGGTTCTTTAGTTTAGATTTAAAATCTTCAAAAAAAACAACACAATCTGTGATCAGTAATTGGATAAATAACAACTACCGATATAATCAAAAAAGTTGGGAATTTGATATTACATCCAAAAGAATAATTTCTTGGTTGTCAAATCATCAACTTACTTACGAAGATAGTGAAAAAGAATATAGAATAAAATTTGACCATAGTATTCAAAAACAAACAAACCATCTTTTAAATGAAATAAAAAATTCAATCAAATTTGAAAATAAAATGATTGGATGTGCTGCAATTATTTTAACCGGATTAGCCTACCAAAATAATGAGAAATATCTCTCCAATGGTTTAAATCTATTAAAAAAAATTATTAATTCATCAATTGATAATCAAGGATTTCCAAAATCGAGAAGTATTAAACAACTAACTTTTTATTTAAAATATTTTATTATTATTAGAGAATGGTTTAAAGAGTCTCAAAATACAGTTCCTGAATATATTGATGAGACAATATATTATCTAGGTTTAAGTTATGCTTTTGTTTGGCAAAATATAAACCATGATATTTTATTTAACGGTAACAACATCTCCAATAATAATGAATTTGACCAATATTTAAAAAGATTTGGTTATAAATTTAAAAATGAAAATAAAGAAATTGCTGGATATGCAATCCTTAAAAATAAAAAAATTGTTTTAGCAATGGATATTGGTACTAATCCAAGTAAAAATTTTTCTAAGGATTATCAATCTGGTGCCCTATCATTTGAAATAATTTCAAATGGAAAAAAACTAATAAGTAACTCGGGTTACTTTGCTAATAAAAATAATAAATTAAACATACTCTCTAAAAGTACAGCATTACAAAGTACTTTAATAATTGAAGATCATTCCTCTTGTAGTTTTAAGGAAATTAAAAAATCAGATTATGTAATTGATAAAGGTTTAAAAATTACTAAAAAAAATATTATATTTGAGGATAATTATTGGAAAATTTCAGCTACTCATGATGGATATTCACAAAAGTTTAACTTAATTCATGAGAGAGAAGTTGAATTTTATCCAGAACAAATGAAATTTGTTGGATTTGATAAAATACTAAGAAAAAACCTAAATCAAAATATCAAATTTGATATTAGATTTCATCTTGATCCAAACACAAAAGTAATGAAAACCCAAGATAATAAATCGATACTAATTGATTTAGAGGAAGAGGGTTGGAAATTTAACTGTGATAATTTTGATATAAATATTGATAATGGGTTATATTTAGGTAATGAAAATTCTTATAAAGAAAATCAAAATATATTTATATCAGGAATGACTAACAAACTAGATCAGACTATAAAATGGGAGATAACTAAATTATAATGAAAAAGATTAAAACAGCTCTTATATCTGTTTCAGATAAAAAAAATTTAAAACCACTTTTAAATATTCTAAAAAAAAATAAAATAAAAATAATTAGCTCTGATGGTACTTACAAAGAAATTAAAAAATTAAAATTTAAGTGTTTAGAAGTTTCGGAATTTACAAATTCGCCTGAAATTTTAGAAGGTAGAATAAAAACTCTTCATCCAAAAATACATGCTGGAATTTTAAACAAAAGAAATAACAAATCTCACTTAAAAGATTTAAAAAATAATAATTTTGAAAATATAGATCTGGTAATTGTAAATTTTTATCCTTTTGAAAATACTTTAAAAAAAACAAATAATCATAGTAAAATAATAGAAAATATAGATGTTGGTGGACCAACAATGGTTAGATCAGCAGCTAAAAATTATAAAGATGTAACGGTTATTACTTCTAAAGATCAATACGAAGAATTAATTGAAGAATTAAAAAAAAATAAAGGATCTACAACTTTAGAATTTAGAAAGAATTTATCCAAAATTGCTTTTACCGAAACTGCTTACTATGATGCAGTTATTTCAAATTATTTTAACAAAATTACTAATACAGTTTTTCCAAAAAAAAAAATTTTTCATGCTAATTTAATTGAAACACCAAGATATGGTGAAAACCCACATCAAAAAAGTGGTATATACTCAAAAAATTCAAACATGAATATAAAACAAATTCATGGAAAACATCTAAGTTACAATAACTATAACGATATTTTTACAGCATTATCTATTTCAAAATCTTTACCTAAAAAAGTTGGTACTGTTATTATTAAACATGCAAATCCATGTGGCGTTTCAATAAAAAAAGATCATCTTGAAAGTTATAAATCTGCTTTAGCATGTGACCCTATTAGTGCATATGGAGGTATCGTTTCTTGTAATTTTAAAGTTACAAAAAGTTTAGCATTAGAATTGAATAAATTATTTCTTGAAGTAGTTATTGCAGATAGCTTTGATAATAATGCACTAAAAATACTAAAAACAAAAAAAAATTTAAGATTAATTGATGCTTCGAGCTATTCTTTAAATGAAATCTTGAGATTTGTTTCTTCAAATGAGGAAATATTGGTTCAATCAGAAGATAGTAAGATATTTAATAACAAAGACTTTCAAGTTGTGTCTAAAAGAAAACCAAATTCACAACAAATGAAAGATCTTATTTTTGCATTTAATGTTTGTCGATATGTAAAATCTAATGCAATAGTTCTTGCTACAAATGAGACAACTACAGGTATTGGTTCTGGCCAACCAAGTCGATTGGATAGTTGTCAAATTGCAATTGATAAAATGAAAAAATTTATTAATCCAAGTGATGACATTGTGGCAGCTTCAGATGCATTTTTTCCATTTGTAGATGGTATAGAAAAATTAGTGCAATCAGGTATAACAGCAGTAATACAACCTTCTGGTTCAATTAGAGATAAAGAAATTATTAATTTTGCAAATCAAACAAATACAATTTTAGTTTTTTCAAAAACTAGACACTTCAGACATTAATGAAATTAAATTATTTTCTAAAAAAAATTGAGAATTTAATCATAAAAAAAAGTTTTAATTATCCCAAGACTATTATTGACTATTTTAATAACAATAAGAAAACAACAGTATTATCGTTCTCTAGTATTGGAAGAGGAAGAAAATATATTCAACAAAATGAATTTTTTTACTTAACAAAAAAATATAATGTTTTATTTATAAAAGATATTACAAGATCTTGGTTTAATAATATTGATATAAAATACATAAAATCATTTTTAAAAAAAAATAATTATGCAATTGGTTTTAGCATGGGTGCTTTTAATGCGATTATTTTTTCAACACTTTATCCAATAAAAAAATTAATTGCTTTTTCCCCTCAATTTTCAATTCATCCTAAAATTTCAGAAGATGACACATTCCTAAATTTTGCCGCAAAAATAAAAAAATGGAAATACAGTAAATTGAAATTTTCTAAAAACACAAAATATTTACTTATTTTTGGTGATAATAATAAAGAAAAATACCATATGAGTATGATACCTAAACAAAAAAATATTAAGATTATTGTATTAAAAAATTGTGATCACAATACAGCTATACATTTAAAAAAAAAAGGTGATCTTGAAAAAATTATAAATAAATTTTTTAATGATAACAACTAATTAATTTGGTCTATTTTAGCAGCTAAAATAAAATCATTTTCGGAAAGACCTTTAATTGCATGAGTAGTAATTTTAATTTCTGCGTAACCCCATCCAAAGGTTATATCTGGATGATGGCCCTCTTCTTCAGAAATTTTACCAACATTATTAGTAAATTTTTGACTTTCCAAAAAATTATTAAAATTAAATTTTTTTTTTAAAAAAAATATTTCATTTTCATCTTTAGTAATATCCCAACCATCTACTTTTTTTTGATACTTATGTATTTCAGATATATCAAAAGGTATAACGCCACCTTCACATGGTTTACATTTTTTTTTTAAGAGATCTTCCATGAGAAATTTTTAACATAAAAATTCTTTTCTACGAAATTCTATTTGGCTTGACATTGTTTCAAAAATAAATTTTGAGTAAGGAAAATTGATACTTACATCCTTATAAGATAAATCATTTATTAATTTAGCGTAATTTAACCAATGATTCATTATTAAAAAATCTGAAATAGATAAACCCGATATTGAATCTGATAGTTTTTTTTGAATTAAATCTTTTTTATTATCTGTTTTTTTTTCTAATTTTTCCCATTTATTATTATAATTCATAAAAGTAGAATCTTTTTTGTCAGTCTGTTTAAAATTAGGAAATGGTTTGTAAAACTCCGAACATCCTCTTTTTATACTAACTTTGTATTCTAAAATTTTTTTTAAAATTGGACTAATATCACTTAAAATTTCTGAAGCTTCTTCCATGCTTGAGCAATAAATTAGACCTTTATAAACACCTGAAACATTAGGTCTTAATTCAATCATACATTTTCTCCAATTATTGTTTGGAAATTTAAAACTATCAAAAACAAAAAATAGTTTTATTAATTCTAAAATATTCTTTGGTTCAATCTGAATTTTAAAACAACTAAAACAAAACCTAGGTATTATATTATATTGATTAAAAACTTTATGATGTCTTCTGCAGTTTAGATTTATAGAATTTCTTCTATAAGTTTGAGTTTCGATGTATTCAATTCCTTTTATACTTTCAGCAACATCATTTAAAATCTCATAAGATCTTTTAAAAATAATAGCTAAATTTTCATTTTTTAAATAATCTTGAAGATCAAAATTATTTTGTACTTTTTGTAAATTATTATTTGCAACAATGATTGGATGATTGCTATCTGATTTAAAATAAGTAAGAGATGAAATTAAATTCCTTTTTGCATTTTTATGTTCATTATCGCATTTTAAGGCAACAATATAACTATTGATGGCCTCGTTATATTTTCCTAAATCAGCATAAAATATTCCTAGATTACTGTGTGCATTTGCATAATTTGGGTTAATCTCAATTGCTTTTTCATAACATTTTTTTGCTTTTTCATTGTCACCTAATTTTTTAAATACTAATCCAAGATTGTTATGTGCGTCTACAATATTTGGATTAATTTCAATTACTTTTTCATAACATTTTTTTGCTTTTTCATTGTCATCTAATTGTTCAAAAATTAATCCAAGATTATATTGTACATTTATCAAATCAGGATTGACTTGGATTAATTTTTCATAACACCTTAGTGCGTTTTCATTTTCACCCATTTTCTGAAATATTAATCCTAAATTGTAATAGACTTTTATAAATTTTGGATTTAATTTTAATATTTTTTTGTAAAGATTTTTTGCAGCCTGAAGATTATTATTTTTTTGATTTTGAACAGCCAAACTAAATAATTCATCAATATTTGATTTATTTTTTTCACTCATTGTGCTCAAAAATAATATTGGAGCGGGCAAAGGGGGTCGAACCCTCGACCTTCTCGTTGGCAACGAGACGCTCTACCACTGAGCTATACCCGCATAATATATTCAAAGTATAGATTAAAAAAATCTAAAAACAAGTTATTCTAAATATAAGATAGTTCTTTTAAATTTTTTTCGTAAATTTGATTAAGCCTTGTTTTCATGTCCTCTGATAGAATTTTCTTCCAATCATTATCTGGTCCTAGAAAAAAAAATGGAATTTTTTCATTTGTTTTTTTAGATAAAATTGCTTCTGAAAAACCATATTTTTTTTCATTATTTTTAAGTTTATCAAAAGAAGTAGATTGAACAGAATTTTTTAATTTGTTCTTATCTATACTTTTATTAATATTTGTTGTTTTATTTATGAACTCAACAATATCCTTAAAAACTACAAAAGTTTTATTTAGTAAATCTTCATATTTAACAATCTTAATGGGTATTTGTTTTTGAACTTTCCATGATTTGTAATTTGTTTCCCACGAACTAATAAACTGAAAATCACTATAACCATCTTTTTCTAAATTTTGTACATCATAAATGAATTGTTTTTCATTGCTCATCCATTTTAATGTTTGATCATCATTCATTTCATAATGATTTTTTAAAGATGTAATTACATTTCTTGGGTCTCTAACTATATAAATACAACCTATAGAATTTTCTTTATTCGTAAATTGTTGATTGTTTAGTGATCCAAAAACATTGTGTGTTTTAAAAAATCTTAATTGCTTATCTTTGTTAATACTTTGCTGCGCTTTCAACCAAAACTTTGAGGTATCTGTAACAATTTTTTGATCATATTCAAATTCAGTAAAATGTCTTTTTTCTGGGAATTGACCTATCTTCTTAATTATATTGTCATTATATATTCCATCTTTAGTATAATAATAAGAACTGATTAATGTTCTAAGCCATGTATTGCCACTTTTAGGGTAAGATGCTATCCAAAATATCATTGTTCTCTTATTATAGATGAATAATAAATTTTTTGTTATTAATAAATTATAAAAATTTTAAAAATACTTACAGTTAATTTATCACGCAATTTTATTCTTTCTAATTAAGATTTATTTAACCATTCATATTTATCTCTGTGATCATCCAAAAGTATTTCATATGGTTCATATTTTTTTTTATTATATATGGTTATTTGGTTTCTCAGTTGTGTATTGCTTAAAGTTTTAATAATAAAATTTTTTTTTTTATAAAATTTTAAAATTTCTAATGACCATGGTAAATTACAAAATTTATATATCTTCTTTGTATAAAATTCCTGTTTACTTGTTAAGCTTTCTAAATCTATTGATAAAATTTTATCTGAAAATTTCTGTTCATAAAACTTTAGTATTCTAATATAATTATCTATATAATTTAAAATATCTTTAATAGAATGGGTCCAAGGTAAATCTGGTAACATTGACTGATATATGGCAATAGCAGAGTCCTTATAATTTCTTTTAGTATTTATAAATTTTGCATTTGGAAATACTCTTAATATAGATTCAATATTAAAAAAATTTTCTAAAGATTTATCAACTAGATATTTTTGTTTATTATTGTTGTGGAGAAAATTTTGGTACCTGTGATTAACATTTTTTTGAAGTTCTAAAATATTTAAATTTAAATTACATTTTTTAGTATCAAAATTTTTTTTATATATATAATCTTTTATTTGATCAAAAATTGCTGTATTAAAAATCGCTGTTTCTCCTAAACTAATTATATTACAATTTGCTGCACCAATAATAGATTCGACAAGAGTCGAGCCAGACCTTGGTAAACCAATTATAAAAATCGGAGAAATATTTTTAATCGCTACTTCTTTAGATAAAGTCTTATTAAATTTTATTTTGTTATAATGTTTAGATATAATCTTATTATAATAAAAAAGTCCTTGTAAATTATGATCATTTCTAGATTTAAAACACATATTTTGATATTGTTCAAGATGCTTCAATTCTAATTCATAATTTTTTTTTTGTTTTGCATCTTTTGACAACAAATATTCAACCAAATAACTTTCGTTCAAACTAATGTTTCTTTTTTTGATTTCATTTAAATCTAAAATATGTTTTGTAGTTAAGTATTGGAGTTTAATTAAATAAAGACCATAATAAGCTCTTGGGTTATATTTATTTAACCTAATAGCTTTCAAATATAAACTTTTTGCTGACAAAAAATTTCCAATAACATAATTTGCATTAGCAAGTTTTAAAATTATATCCATTGATTTTGGATCAATTTTTAAAGCTAATTTATAATAAATAATACTGTTTTGAATTTGATTAAGCTCAAAATAGGTAAATCCCAAAAAAAAATATAATCTAATAGTTTTGTTTCCTTTTTCCAACTCATTTAAAAAAAAGAATAATGCTTTATTAAGTTTTTTTTCTTGGATAAATTTTTTTCCTATATCAAGATCCATATGGTAATTTAGATTAAAATGTTATATTTTATATTTTTTAATAAATAAAATGGAAAAAAACAATTTACCAAAAATTATACCTATTTTCCCACTAAGTAATTTTATTCTTTTTCCTAACACATCGGTTCCATTAAATATTTTTGAACCAAGATATATTGATATGATTAATGACAGCATGAAATTAGATAAATTAATAGGAATGATTCAGCCTTTAAATTCAAATAACAATGAAAATATACCTCCCGATTTACATAAAATTGGTTGTTTAGGAAAAATTACTAGTTTTAAAGAAACTGACAATAGAACCTTTTTAATTGAATTAAAAGGATTGGTAAGATTTGAAATAATTAACGAAATTAAATCAAATAAGAAATACAGACTATATGAAGTTAATTTTAAAAAATTTGAAAATGATCTTAAAAATCAAAAAGAAGAGATTAAATTTAATGATCTTGAATTAATTTTTAAAGATTTAAAATCTCTATTTGAAAAAAGAGGATTTATTATTAATTGGAAAGCCCTTGAAAAACAAAACCTTGATGAAACAATAAATGCTCTAGCAATGGCTTCTCCTTTTTCTTTAGAGGAAAAACAAATTTTACTAGAGGCTAAAAACCTTGATGTGAGAAAAAACAAAATAGCTGAAATTTTAAGTACATATTCGCACGATGTTTTTAACAATACAACGCTACAATAGTTTAAAATAAAATTCCCTTATCAGCAATTTTTGTAAACATCTTATTAATTGAAGGATTGTTGCCAAAAAATTTTACAGATTTACTTAAAATATTACTTTTAGTTTTTCTCTCTATATTAAAAAACTCATGAATTAAATCTATTCCTGTAGAAAAAATAAAATTTTTATGTCTTAAACTATTTTCAAACTCATAATTTACCGAACTATCTAATGGTAATCCTAAATCAATTCTTTTTTTAATTATCTTTATAAAAACTCTAATGTCTCTAATGGTCATATTAAATCCTTGACCCGCCAATGGATGAATTTTGTGTAACAGATCACCAAATGCTAAAATATTATTATGATGATAAGATCTTAAATTTAAAGACTTTAGTTCAAAATTATCAATTTTCTCAATTTTATTAATTTTATATTTATAATTATAGAGTTCAATTAATTCTTCAATATTTTCTTTTTTTTTATCAATCGAGTTATGCATGGAGTATACTACAGAAGTTTCATTATTAGAAATTGGCAAAAAAGCTAAAGGACCTCTTTTTGTAAAAACTTGTATAGCAGTATCATTTAAAATTTTTTCATGTTTAATTATTGTTGTAAATGCAAAACTATTATATTTTTTAACGATCTTTTTACTAAAATATTTTTTTGTAATATTGTGAAAATAATCACAATTAATAATAAGTTCGTAATCATTAATAAAAGACAATTTTTTATTATTTAATATTATTTTCTTAAAATAGTTATTTTTAGATAAATCTTTTTCTAAAATTTTATACAATTCATTGTTTCTAATAACAGAAAAAAGTTCATTATTATTTTTTTCAAAGTTTATTAATGTTTCATTTTTTAAATTATCTGTAAATATCTCAATCTTTGTTAACTTCCAAAGAAGTTTTTCAATATTTATTATATTTTTGTTAAAAAAATCAGTATTATTTTTTGAAATGCCTAATGTTCTAGATTGACTAAATTTTCGACCTTTTTTTTGAGCCAAAATATCTACAAAAACATTTTGATTAACCAGTGCCTTAGCCAAAGTTAAAGCTGAAAGACCATCACCTACTACACAAACTTTCATAATTATTTTTAATTTTAACAATAAAAATTAGATGATACAAAGTGATTAAGTTGATTTATTTAAATGAATATTAAAAAAACATTCAATTTATTTATTAATTTTGCCATCAAAAGACTGGCAGAAATTTTTGGTATTATTATTTTTGCCGCAGGAACGATGTTGTTAATTGCACTAATAACTTATTCACCAGAAGATCCTAATTTTATTTTTCCTGACAATACTGAGATTAAAAATTTATTGGGTTTTCAGGGTAGTTTTGTCTCTGATTTATTTTTTCAATCAGTTGGTCTAATTTCATATCTTATTTCATTTTCATTTATAATAACTGGTATAAATATATTAAGAATTAAAGAATTTTTTTTAATTATTGAAAATACTTTTTTTACAATAATATATTGTTTATTTGGAACCCTTTTTTTTGCTCACTTTCACCATAAGGGATTTGCTCTTTATATAAATGGTAACGGTGGATTTATTGGCAATTATTTAAATCAAACATTTCTTAATTCACTAATTCAAATAAATGAAAATATTTTTTATTATATTTTAATTGTATTAATTTTATTTTTATTTTTAGTTAGTATTAATTTTAATCCAATAAACCTTTATTTATTTTTAAAAAAACTTAAAAATTTATTTTTAAAAAATAAAGAAAAAAATTATACAGATAAAAGTGAAATAATTAATGAATATATACCACAAGATGAAATTAAAAATCTCATACAGGATGATTTACCTTTTATAAAAAGTGAAAATAAATCAGATAATAGAATTAAATTTAAATTACCAAGTCTAGATTTATTAAAAGTTCCTTCAAAAAGCGAAAGAGAAAACCTAAATAAAAACGAAACTCATGATCCAGAATTTCTAGAAAAAATCTTAATGGACTTTGGTGTCAGTGGAAATATTAAAAAAATTAATCATGGACCTGTAGTAACACTTAACGAATTTGAGCCTGCGGCTGGGGTTAAAGTATCTAAAATTATTAACTTATCAGATGATATTGCTAGAAATACAAGCTCTGAATCTGCTAGAATTGCAACAATACCAGGAAGTAATACTGTTGGAATTGAACTTCCAAATAATTCAAGAGAAAACGTTTACTTAAGTGAAATACTAAATAACTCAGATTTCAAAAAACGAGAAATAAAATTACCTATAGCTCTTGGTAAAAGTATTTCTGGCAAACCTATTGTGGGTGATTTAGCCTCTATGCCTCATCTTCTTATTGCTGGAACTACAGGATCTGGAAAATCTGTTTGTATTAACACAATTATTTTATCTCTACTCTATCGACATACACCTGATAAATGTAAATTTATTTTAATTGATCCAAAAATGCTTGAGCTTTCCACATATGAGGGAATTCCACATTTATTATGTCCTGTGATTACAGAAGCTAAGAAAGCAGCTTCTGTACTTGGATGGGTAGTGAAAGAAATGGAAAGTAGGTACAGATTAATGACTAAAGAAGGTGTTAGAAATATTGATAGTTATAATACCAAACACAAACTTCCAATGCCATACATAGTTGTCGTTGTTGATGAAATGTCTGATTTAATGCTAGTAGCTGGTAAAGAAATTGAAAATTATATTCAAAAACTATCTCAGATGGCAAGAGCTGCTGGAATTCATATTATAATGGCAACTCAGAGACCAAGTGTTGATGTAATAACTGGTACTATTAAAGCTAATTTCCCAACTAGAATTTCATTTCAAGTAACATCAAAAATAGACAGCAGAACAATTCTTGGAGAACAAGGGGCAGAACAATTATTGGGAAAAGGTGATATGCTTTATATGTCATCTGCAAATAGAATAGTAAGAATTCATGCGCCATTTGTTTCAGATAATGAAATTGAAAAAATTAACAAATCACTTAGATCTCAAGCAGAACCAGATTATATAGACGAAATTTTAAACTTTGCTGATGAAAAAGAAATTGGAGATAACAAAAACCAAGGTGAGAAAGATGAGCTCTATCAACAAGCATTAGAAATTATTAGATCAGAAGGCAAAGCATCAACCTCATTTTTACAAAGAAAGCTTCAAATTGGCTACAATAGAGCTGCCAGAATTATTGATATGATGGAAATAGATGGGATTGTTAGTAAAGCAAATCATGTTGGTAAAAGAGACGTACTTTAATGCTCAAATACTTATTTATCTTTTTTTTTTTAATCTTAATTACAGATACAAATGCAAATAATAAAAAAAAAATCATAGATAATTTAATAAATACTAACAATCTTAATTTTAAATTTGAACAAAATATTAATGGAAAAATAGAAAATGGAACTTGTATAATTGAATATC
>CACIZU010000008.1 GCA_902591185.1 uncultured Pelagibacteraceae bacterium | reverse complement strand
ATGAAGATTATAAATTAGATAATAATATTTTTTTTTCAGACCATCATTTGAGTCATGCAGCTAGTGCATTTTTCCCTTCTCCATTTGAAGAAGCTGTAATCTTGACTGCTGATGGCGTGGGTGAATGGGCAACAACTACTGTTGCGATTGGAAAAGGCAATAAACTTGAAGTTAAAAAAGAAATTCATTTTCCTCATTCTTTAGGCTTACTCTATTCAGCCTTTACTTATTACACTGGATTTAAAGTTAATAGTGGAGAATATAAACTTATGGGTTTAGCTCCTTATGGAAATCCTATTTATGAGGATAAAATCAAACAACTGGTGGATATTAAAGATGACGGAACTTTTAGATTAAATCAAAAGTATTTTAATTATGCTACAGGCTTAACCATGACCAATGATAAATTTTACAATTTATTTGGTTCAAGACCAAGAAATCCTAATAAAGAAAAATTAACACAATTTCATATGGATATAGCTGCCTCTATTCAAAAAATCACTGAAGATATTATGATTAAAATATCAAAAGCAATACGTAACGAATATAATATTAAAAATTTATGTTTAGCAGGAGGAGTTGCGCTTAATTGCGTTGCTAATGGTAAAATTCTTCAAGAAAAAATTTTTGATAATATTTGGATACAACCAGCTGCAGGAGATGCTGGAGGTTCATTGGGTGCTGCATTAGCTTTATGGCATATTGAACAAGGTAACAATAGAAAAGTTAATCCTAACGACGATATGAATGGATCATATTTAGGATTAGAATTTACGCAGGATCAAATTGAGAAAGAATTAACTTCTATTGGAGCTAACTTTGATACAGTTGATTACAAAAATCTAATTAACCAGACCTCAGATTATTTATCTAATGAAAAAGCTATTGGTTGGTTTCAAGGAAGAATGGAATTTGGACCAAGAGCTTTAGGAGGAAGATCAATTTTAGGTGATCCAAGATCTGATAAAATGCAAAAAAATCTAAATTTAAAAGTTAAATATAGAGAAAGTTTTAGACCATTTGCTCCATCAGTTCTTAGAGAAGATTTGTCGAATTGGTTTAATATAAATGTTGATAGTCCTTATATGTTGTTAGTTGCAAATATTAATCTGGAAAAAAAAATTGAAATGACTGATGACCAAAAAAAACTATTTGGAATTGATAAATTAAATATAAAAAAATCAGAAATACCAGCGGTAACTCATGTTGATTATTCGGCAAGAATTCAAACAGTAAGTCAAGATACCAACAAACCTTATTATGATTTAATCTCTAAATTTAAGGAAAAAACTGGTTGTCCAGTAATTGTTAATACTTCGTTTAATGTTCGAGGTGAACCTATAGTAAATACTCCAACTGATGCTTTCAATTGTTTTATGGGAACAGAATTAGATTATCTTATTATTGGAAATTGTATTTTAGATAAAGAAAAACAAAATCCAAATCTTAAAAAGGACTACACAAAAGAATTTGAATTAGATTGATAATTTTTTTATACTTTAAATCAATTTAGTGTAAACTTCTTTGAGATAAAAATGAACAATAACAATTTACCAAATAATTGTAGGGTTGTTGTAATTGGTGGAGGAATTGCTGGAGTTTCTTGCACATATCATTTAGCCAAATATGGATGGAAAGACACAATATTATTAGAAAGAGATCAACTAACAAGTGGAACAACTTGGCATGCGGCAGGCTTAGTTGGACAATTAGGAGCAACAGCCACCATCACAAAACTTAGAAAATATTCACTTAACCTTTATAAGGAACTTGAAAAAAAAACTGAACTTTCAACAGGGCTTAAACAAAATGGCGCTATAACAGTTGCTAGTACAAAGGATAGATTACAAGAATTACTTAGACAAGCAACATCTGCACAATTATTTGACGTAAATGTTGAGGTTTTAGATAGGCAAAAAGTCAAAGATTTATACCCAGTAATAAATGATCAAGATATTTTAGGAGGTGTTTATATGCCAGAAGACGGTCAAGCAGACCCAGTGGGAGTTACAAATGTTCTAGCTAAAGCTGCCAAAATGGAAGGAGCAAAAATATTTGAAAAAACACCTGTAACCAAAATATTAGTAAAAGATAAAAAAATAATTGGTGTTGAGACTCTAAAAGGTAAAATTGATTGTGAGTATGTGGTTCTTGCTACAGGTATGTGGTCAAGACAAATAGGTGAAGATATTGGAGTAAGTGTTCCATTATATCCTAATGAGCATTTTTATATAATTACAGAACCCATGAATAATTTACCAAAAAATCTTCCTGTTTTGAGAGATTATAATGCTTGTCTGTATTTAAAAGAAGATGCTGGTAAAATGCTTGTTGGTATTTTTGAGCCAAGTGCCAAAAATGCTTTTAAGGAAAAAGGTATAGTACCTAATAATTTTTCATTTGGAGAATTTCCTGATGATTTTGATCATTTCGAACCTTATTTGGAAAAATCATTTTATAGACTCCCAATGTTAGAAAATGCCGGGATAAGAAAATTTTTTTCAGGACCAGAGTCTTTTACACCTGATACGCAATATTTATTGGGAGAAACAGCTGAAGTAAAAAACCTATATGCATGTTGTGGATTTAATAGCATAGGAATAGCAAGCTCAGGAGGAGCAGGAAGAGTAACTGCTGAATGGATTATTAATGGTTATATGAATGAAGATTTATTTTCACTTGATATTAAAAGATTTCAAAATTTTCATTCTTCTAAAAAATTTATTATGAATAGAGTTACTGAAACCTTAGGTGATTTATATGGAATGCACTGGCCATATAAACAACATAAAACTTCTAGAAATCAAAGATTACTTCCTTATCATGAAGAATTAAAAAAACTTGGCGCTTGCTTTGGTCAATCTGGAGAATATGAAAGACCAATGTGGTATGCAATAAATAAATCTAAACCAGAATACGAATACAGTTTTAATAATCAAAATTGGTACGTTTCAGTTGAGCATGAAACCAAGAATACAGTTAAAAATGTTGGACTTTTTGAGCTTTCTCCATTTTCAAAATATGAAATTAAAGGTGATAAGGCTCATGAAGAATTACAAAGACTATGTACTGCTAACATTAAAAATGAAATCGGAAAATGTACTTATACACATATGCTTAATGAAGGTGGTGGCATTGAATCTGATTTGACAGTTGTTTGTATAGAAGAAAATAATTTCAGAATAATTAGTTCCGCTATAACTAGAACTCATGATAAAGCTCATATATTAAAACATTTGTCAAAAAAAGTTCAATTTAAAGATATTACAGATGATTTAGTTTGTTTAGGAATTTTTGGACCTAAAAGTAGAGAGCTATTATCAAAAATTTCAACTGATAATTTATCAAATGAAAATTTTAAATTTGGAACTGCTAAAAATATAAAATTAGGTTCATTAAATATATGGACTCAAAGATTATCTTATGTTGGTGAGCTTGGATACGAACTTTATGTAAAGAATGAAGATGCAAAAAGTATATATGATTTAATTGTTAATAATGGAAAAGAATTTCAATTGTCTCATTGTGGTGCTCATGCTATGGACACTATGAGAATGGAGAGTGGTTTCTTGCACTGGGGACATGATATTTCACCAGAAGAAAATCAATATCAAGCAGGACTTAATTTTGCAATTAGCTTTAAAAAAGATTTTAACTTTATTGGAAAAAAAAAAATATTAAAAATAAAAGATAAAAAATTAGATAGAAGATTTGTCATGCTTACTTTAAAAAATAGTAAACCGGGACATCCTTTATTACTTCATGAAGAGCCCATATATTTAGAAAGTGATATCGTTGGAAAAACAACATCTGGAAATTATTCTTTTAACTATAACAAAAATTTATCATTTGGGTATATAAAAACCAGTTTAACTAATGAAGAACTCTCAAAGAAAAGCTTGTATATTGAGATCGAAAAAACAAAATATCCAGCTGAATTGTTATTAAAACCTTTAAAACAAACTGATTTTAAAA
This sequence comes from uncultured Pelagibacteraceae bacterium, assembly GCA_902591185.1. Taxonomy (GTDB): domain Bacteria; phylum Pseudomonadota; class Alphaproteobacteria; order Pelagibacterales; family Pelagibacteraceae; genus Pelagibacter. Next base: position 31,388 of record CACIZU010000008.1, on the reverse strand, counting down.
AAATTTAATTCTATATTTTTTAATTTGTCTTTTAATTGAATAGCTGGTTAAATTGTTCTATGAAAAAAGGTAGTCAAGATACAAAATTGTTTGATTCAGATGATGTTATAAAAAATAATTTATCAACTGAAAAAATTAAGACTACCGATGTTAATATATTGCTAAACAGAGTTAAATTAGATGAAAAAATATACTTAAAAAAAAAATTAATATTTTTAACTTTGCTCGTATCAATTATTATTACGTTTGTAATTTTTGCGTTAAATTAGTTGATTTATAAAATACTTTTAAATAGCAAATTTAGTTAAACTTTAAAATGTTTATTGAAACAATAAAGATTTATATTATAAATCATTTTGTAATTATGTGGCGGGGTAGCTCAGTTGGTTAGAGCGCAGGACTCATAAGCCTGAGGTCAGTGGTTCGATCCCACTTCCCGCTACCAATTAATGACCAGGAAAATTAATTAAATTTTCAACTTTATAATTTTTGTTAATTAAATTGTCTGATCCACCTAAATCGAATAAATTGATAACAAAAATAAATGCAGCAACTTTACCTTTTGAAATTTCAATTAGTTTAGCTGCAGCTTTTGCAGTACCACCTGTTGCAATTAAATCATCAATAATTAATACAGAGTCATTTTCATCTATTGAATCTTTATGAACTTCTATTGTCGCCGTTCCATATTCTAATTCAAAATCTACTGAATGAACTTTAGCCGGTAATTTATTTTTTTTTCTAAGCATAATAAATGGTTTTTTTAAGACATAAGACACTGCAGAAGCAAAAACAAAACCTCTAGATTCAATTGCTGCAATTTTAGTAAAATTATATTTTTTTGATCTTTCAACTATTTGATTGATAGTTTCCGCAAAGGCATTTTTATCTTTAATTAAAGTTGTTATATCTCTATATAAAATACCTTTTTTTGGGTAATCTTGAATTGATCTAATATAATCTTTTAAATTCATAATACTTAAATATAAAAGTATAAATAAATTATTTTTTAAACATGACAATAAATAAATTAGCAATAATTGGTGGAAGTGGCTTATATGATGTTGAAGAATTTAAAGATAGAGAGCTATTAGAAATTAATACGCCCTGGGGTAAGCCTTCCGACAAAATTTTAAAAACAACTTATAGTAACAAAGAAATTTATTTTCTTCCAAGACATGGGCGTGGTCACTTTATCAACCCTTCAAATATTAATTTTAGAGCAAATATAGACGCTCTTAAACAATTAGGTGTTACAGATATTATTTCTGTTTCAGCTGTAGGATCATTAAAAGAAGATTTACCACCAGGAAAATTTGTTATTGTTGATCAATTTATAGATAGAACTTTTGCAAGAAATAAAACTTTTTTTGATGATGAGATAGTTGCTCATGTTTCTATGGCTCATCCTACGTCTAATGGATTAATGAACGCATGTGAAGATGCAATTAAAAAGTCAAATATAGAATACCAAAGAAACGGAACATACGTCGTTATGGAAGGTCCACAGTTTTCAACATTAGCAGAATCAAATTTATACAGATCCTGGAAAGCTGATGTAATTGGAATGACAAATATGCCTGAGGCTAAATTAGCAAGAGAAGCAGAAATTAGATATGCATCAGTTTCAATGGTTACGGATTATGATTGCTGGCACCCAGATCATGAAAATGTTGATGTTCAAAAAGTTATAAAAGTTCTTTTAGGAAACGCTGCAAAAGCAAAAAATATGATTAAAAACCTTATAGATAATTTTGAAAAACATATTGATCCAAAAGACCCGACAAACAATTGCTTAGATGTGGCAATTATTACCGATCCTGAAAAAAGAACTCAGAAAACCAAAGATAAATTAAAAACAATAGCAGGTAGAGTTTTATATAAATGAGAATAGAAGGAAAAGAATATCGAACAATTTGGTTTGATAATAGTATTGTTAAAATTATTGATCAAACAAAACTTCCACATAAATTTATTATTAAAAATCTTAAAACAGTTAAAGATGCTATTAATGCAATTAAAACAATGGAAGTTAGAGGCGCACCACTTATCGGAGCTACAGCAGCTTACGGATTAGTTTTGGCAGTTATAGAAAATAATGATCTAACATTTTTAAAAAAATCTAGTAAGGATTTAATAAATTCTAGACCCACTGCAATCAATCTTAAATGGGCTGTCGATAGAATGATGAAAAAATTGTCAGGAGTTAATAGTAATGAAATTTTAAATATTGCTTTAAATGAAGCAAAGGAAATTTGTGAAGAAGATGTTAAATTTTGTGAAAATATAGGGCTTAATGGACTAAAAATAATTGAAGAAATTTATAAAAAAAAGAAAGATAGAGTTAATATTTTAACTCATTGTAATGCAGGTTGGTTAGCAACAATTAACTGGGGTACAGCAACATCACCAATTTACCACGCAAATAAAAAAAGAATTCCAGTTCATATTTGGGTTGATGAAACAAGACCTAGAAACCAAGGTGCAAATTTAACTTCATATGAGTTAAACGAAGAAGAAATCCCTAATACAATAATTGCAGATAATACAGGGGGTATTTTAATGCAAAGAGGAGAGGTTGATATGTGTATTGTTGGTACAGATAGAACTTTATCAACAGGAGATGTTTGTAATAAAATTGGAACTTATTTAAAAGCCTTAGCGGCTCATGATAATAATATTCCTTTTTACGTAGCACTACCAAGCTCAACAATAGATTGGGATATTAAAGACTATAAAGACATTCCTATTGAAGAGAGAAATTCGGAAGAACTTTCTCATATAGAAGGCTTAGATGACAATGGAAATGTTAAAAAAATTCAAGTTTACCCTAAAAAAAGCAAAGTAATGAATTTAGCTTTTGATGTAACTCCAGCGAAATACGTTACAGGTCTGATAACAGAAAAAGGAATTTGTGAAGCTTCTTCTAAAGGATTAAAAAATTTATTTAATAAAAAAGTGTAAGTAATTTATATAGTATTTATTTTTTTTCCATTTAGTAGGAAATCAGATATTTGGTTAGCAACCATTTCGGCAACAACAATTGAAGCTTCTGTCGTTGAAGCAGCTACGTGTGGAGTTAATACAGCTTTTGGATTATTAAATAGAACATTCTCTTTAGCAGGTTCTTTAGAAAAAACATCAACAGCAGCTCCTGCTATAAGACCTTCATTTAATGCTTCGTTTAAATCATTTTCATCAACAATATTTCCTCTTGCTGCATTTATTATATAAGAAGTAGGTTTCATCTTTTTTAAATGATCTTTTGTAAGCAAGGGTTTTCCATCTGCTGCTGCTTTACAATGAAAACTTAAGATATCGCATTTAGTGACCAAATCATCAAAACTTGCATTCTCTACATGTGGATACTCACTCTTTCTAGATTCTAAAGATTTAGAATTTACTAAAATTTTCATATCAAAACCTTTAACAAGATTACTTAATCTAACTCCTACATTTCCAAAACCAACTATGCCCAAAGTTTTTTTTGATAACTCAGTTCCTTTAATATTTTTCTTTTCCCATTGACCTTTATGAGTTGTTTCATTTGCAAAAGGAATTTTTCTTAAAACTGACATAATTAAAGCAAAAGCATGTTCTGCTGTAGCATTAGCATTACCACCTGGAGTGTTCATAACAATCATGTTTTTTTCTTTAGCTGTAGGTACATCGATATTGTCAACTCCAGCTCCAGCTCGTCCAATAACTTTTAAATTTTTAGCAGCTTCCATTATATTTTTAGTTACTTTTGTGGCAGATCTAACTACCATTCCGTCATAATCAGGAATGATTTTAATAATTTCTTCTTCAGATAATCCTGTTTTTACATCAACAGAAATATTATTTTTTTCAAAAATTTTCTGAGCAACATTACTCATTGAATCTGATATTAGAACTTTAGGCATTATTTTTAATAGAATTATAAGCCCAATCAATCCAAGGCAATAGTGCTTTCATGTCACTATTTTGAACAGTAGAACCACCCCAAATTCTTATACTAGGAGGAGCTTTAGGGTAGCCATTGATGTCGTTAGCAACACCTTCTTCTTCTAGAAGAGAAAATAATTTTTTTAATAGTCCTCTTTGATCTTCTTCATTAAATTTATTAAACCAATCATCTTTAATTAACAGTGTAATACTAGTTGAAGATCGTGAGTTTTTATCTTGGCACATAAATTTAAAAGTATCATTCTTTTCAATCCAATCTTCTACTATTTTTAAATTTTCGTTTGAAATTTTAATCAATTCTTTAGTTCCACCTACAGATTCAACCCAATTTAAAGCATCCAATCCATCTTCAACACAAATCATTGAAGGAGTATTAATAGTGCCACCCTCAAAAATTCCTTTTATCAATTTTTTTTTACTAGCCAGTCTAAATAATTTTGGAATTGGCCAAGATGGAACATGAGATTCTAATCTTTGAACTGCACGAGGAGATAATGCTAACATTCCATGAGCCGCTTCTGCTCCTAAAACTTTTTGCCACGACCATGTAATTACATCAAGTTTGCTATAATCAATATCCATAGCAAAAATACCTGATGTTGCATCACAAATTGTTAAACCTTCTCTATCTTCAGGTATCCAGTCACCGTTTGGAATTCTAACACCTGCTGTTGTACCATTCCAAGTAAACACAACATCATTCTTAAAGTTCACTTTAGATAAATCAGGAAGAATTCCGTAGTCAGTTACATAGCTGTTTACATCTTTAATTTTTAGTTGATCAAGTATATCTATTACCCAATCTTTTCCAAAATTTTCCCAAGCTATAACATCTACGCCTCTAGATCCTAGTAATGACCATAAAGCAGCTTCTAAGGCTCCAGTATTTGATCCTGTCATTATACCCACATGATATCCTTCAGGTAATTGAAGGATTTTTTTAGATTTAACTATTACTTCATTAAGTTTTTCTTTACATACTTTATGTCTATGAGATCTTCCTACAGGTGTATTTTTTAATACATCAATGCTCCATCCTGGTCGTTTAGCACAGGGCCCACTAGAAAAATTTGGGTTATCAGGTTTTATATTTGGTTTTTCCATTTTTTTTTAATTATAAAATTTTTTAAAAATATTAAATATAATTTTTTTTATATATATTTTTTATAAGTAAATGAATAATTGACGCAGTTATTAAAATATTAAATTTAAAATTTTTTATTCAAAATCATAAGCTACTATTCCATCTAAAGGCTTAGGATCAAACCATGTTGATTTAGGCGGCATATTTAGTTTTTTATCTGCAAAACTTATTACGTTTTCTATTTGAGTAGGAAACAGAGCAAATCCAACTTCAGCTTCTCCTGAATCAACTTTTTTTTCAATACCTTCTAAACCATGAAAACCTGCTAAAAAATCAATTCTATTGTCATATCTAGGGTCTCCAATTCCTAAAGTTGGTTCTAGTAAATAGTAGTGCAATAAATTTATATCTAAATTAATAATGTGAAATAAATTTTGATGAGGTTTTTCTTTAAGTTCCAAAGAAAACCATTGTTTATCTAAATACATTCCAAATATTTGAGATTTTTTTGGTTTGAATGAAGAATTTTGCTTTTCTACTTTAAATTTTTTTTTAACTTCTTTAATAAAATCTTTATGTGAGTAACCATATAAATCTTTTATAAGTCTATTATAATCAAGTATTCTTGCCTGACTTGTAGGAAATAGTGCTATCATAAAATAATTGTATGCTTCTTTTCCAGTATGATTGGGGTTTTTATGTTGCTTAATTTTTGAGAGTTTAAATAAAGCATCCATTCTGTGATGACCATCAGCAATATAAATTCTGTTTATAGAATTAAACAAATCACATATTTTTAAAACTTTTCTCTCATCATTAACTACCCACATCTCATGCTTACTTTTATCCATACCTTCAAAAGAATATATTGGAGAATTAGCCAACTCTTTTTCTACTAAATCATTAAGCGCTTTATTATCAGGATGAACCGCATATATTGGACCTATTTGCGCATTTAAATTATCCATTTGTTTCATTCTTTTTTGAGATCTTTCAAAAAAAATTTCTTCATGACCTCGAATATGTAAATTGTCATAAGCGGTTAATTCTGCAGTTCCTACTATTCCTACTTGTTTGAAATTTTCTTTAGAAATTCTATAAATATAAAAAGATAAATTTTTATCTTTTGTTAATATTGATTTTTCTTTCATTAATTCAAATTTTTCTTTTGATTTTTTTTTATTTTCTTCATTAAAAACATTTAAATAATTCCATGGATTTTTTTTAAGAAGATCTTTTTTTATATCTTCAGATAAATGATCTGTGCTTGCTATTGTAACAGAAGAAGCATTTTCTTTTGTTGGTCTCAAACCTCTAAATGGATTTATAAAATACATATGATTATTTAAATAATAGTAGGTGTTACTACAATTAAATTTTATATATATATTATTTAGAAGTATTAATTAAATCTATGCAATTTTAGGTAGTTCTTCTAAGGCTTTATCCACACTACCTTGATCAAATTTATCTTCTGCTAAATTATTATCAAAATAATCACCATATGCTTTCATATCAAAGTGACCATGACCACATAGGTTAAACAATATTGTTTTAGAATCACCATTCTTTTTACATTCTAAAGCTGCATCAATAGCACCTTTAACAGCATGAGTTGCTTCAGGCGCTGGAACAATGCCTTCTGTTCTAGCAAAACTAACACCTGCTTCAAAACACTCTTTTTGACCATATGATTTTGCTTCTATAGCATTAATTTCTTTTAGATGACTTACTAGTGGTGCCATACCATGATATCTTAAACCACCAGAGTGTGTTGGTGGTGGTATGAATTGTGAACCAAGTGTATGCATTTTAACTAATGGAGTTAATTTTCCAGTATCACCAAAATCATAAACGTATTTACCTTTTGTTAAAGTTGGGCATGACATAGGCTCACATGCAATTACTCTTGTTTTTTTTCCTTCTCTAAAATTTTTTCCTAAAAAAGGATTAACAAGTCCAGAAAAGTTACTTCCACCTCCTGTGCAACCAACCAAAATATCAGGATAGTCATCAGCCATTTCCATTTGTAATAAAGCTTCATTGCCAACTATTGTTTGATGCATTAACACATGATTTAAAACACTACCAAGAGCATATTTTGTATCAGGATTTTTTGCAGCCATTTCTACCGCTTCAGAAATTGCTATACCTAAACTACCAGTATTATTAGGATCTTTAGATAAAATAGCTTTACCACTATCTGTCTCATTAGACGGACTTGCTACACATCTTGCTCCGTAAGTCTGCATAACTAATTTTCTATAAGGTTTTTGTTCAAAACTAACTTTGACCATATAAACATCTAATTCTATTCCAAATAATTTACATGCAAATGCTAAAGACGTTCCCCATTGTCCAGCACCTGTTTCGGTAGTTATTTTTTTTGTACCTTCTTCTTTATTGTAAAAAGCTTGAGGAACAGCGGTATTAGGTTTGTGACTTCCAGATGGGCTAACTCCCTCATATTTGTAATAAATTTTTGCAGGCGTGTCTAAAAATTTTTCTAATTTTCTTGCTCTATAAAGAGGAGAAGGCCTCCATTGTTTGTATATCTCTCTTACAGGTTCTGGTATTTCTATTTCTCTTTCTTGTGATACTTCTTGACCTATTAAAGCCATAGGAAAAAGTGGCGCCAAATCGTCCGGTCCTATTGGTTTAAGTGTACCTGGATGAAGTGGGGGCTCCATTGGTTTTGGTAAATCTGCAGCAATATTATACCAAGTTTTCGGCATTTTGCTTTCTTCGAGAAAATATTTTATTGTGTCTGACATTTTATTTTTGGAATATTTTGTTCTTTATCAAAATTAAAATCAAGTATAATTTTAATGAAACAATTAAAAAGAGAAATAATAAAGTTCGCTAAAAAGCTAAATATTACTGGATTATCAGCACTTAGATCTGGAAATATATCTGTAAGATATAAAAAAGGTTTTTTAATTACTCCTTCAGGAGTGAAGTATTCTTCTCTTGAAATTAAAGATATAATTTTTGTAGGATTAGATGGAAAATTTAGCAAAAATAAAAACAAACCTTCTTCAGAGTGGAGATTTCATCAAGATATTTATATCAATAAAAAAGATGCTAATGCTATAGTTCATGCACATTCAACTAATGCAACCGCAATATCTGTTCATAAAAAAGGAATACCTGCATTTCATTACATGGTAGCATTGGCCGGTGGTAATGATATCAGATGTGCAAAATATGCAACTTTTGGAACACGTAATCTGTCAAAAAATATTTTACAAGCCCTAAGCGGAAGAAAAGCTTGTTTAATTGCTAATCACGGACAGATTGCATTTGAAGACAATTTACCAAAAGCATTTGAGTTAGCCGAAGAGGTTGAAAATATATCGTTGCAGTATATAACGAGCCTTAAGTTGGGTAAGCCAAAGATTCTTTCTATAAAGGAAATGAGAACAGTTTTATCCAAAGCTAAAAATTATAAGAGAGGATAATTAATGACTAAAGTTGGTGAACATATCACTCTAGACATTATTGGAACTACAAAAGAATATGATCCTTCTTTATTTGAAAAAGTAATTTATGATATTGCGAAAGTAGCTAAAGTAACAATTCTTAATATTTCTAAATATAAATTTGAACCACAAGGTTTTACTATTCTAGCATTATTAGCTGAAAGTCATATTAGTTTTCATACATTTCCTGAAAAAGGAATAATTAGTTTTGATTTTTTTACATGTGGAAAAATTAATCCATCAGTTGCAGTAGATATAATTAAAAAAGAATTTAAGCACAAAAGAATTGTTAAGAAAGAGTTTAGCCGAGATACTAAATCACTCTATTATGATATTTATAGCTCGCCTGGTTTGCAAAAATCATATGTAGTAAATGATGTGCTTGAAGATTTTAAATCAAACGTTGGTCAACATATAGAAATTTTAGATCTAGAACAATTTGGTAAATCATTATTTATAGATGGAGAAATCCAAGTAGCCGCAACAGATGAGCATTTATATAGCTCTACTTTTGTAGGAGCAGGTCTTGAGCTAAATAAGGATAATGAAAGAGCTGCTATTATTGGTGGAGGAGATGGTGGAGTAGCAAGAGAATGTATTTCAAAGAATTTTAATTTTATTGATTGGTATGAGCTTGATCCAGAAGTTGTGGATGTTTGCAATAAACATCTTGGTGATATTGGAAAAAAAGCTACCGAGAAAAATTCAGTTAAATGTCTTTGGGGAGATGCATTTGAAAGTATTAAATCTGCAAAAGATGATACTTATGACCATATCTTTGTTGATTTAAATGATGATCAGTTTTGTATTGATCTGGCTGCTAAAAATATGGACTCTTTAGTTAGAATTCTAAAACCAAAAGGAGTAATTACTGCTCAAGTTGGAAGTCAGGATAAAAAACCTCTTCAAGTTGAAAATTGGCTGAATGTTTTTAACCACAATTTTGGTAACACCAAATTATCAAGAGTTTATATACCTAGTTTTGATTGTTCTTGGAATTTTTCTTCATCAATAAATCATTAATTTTTCTTTTTAATTATTAAGTTTTGTGAAATAATAAATTTAATTATTTTGGAGGGAAAATGAATAAATTAAAAATATTTGGAATGGGAATAATAATTTCCTTATTCTTATCAATTACTTCAAATGCAGAGACAATCAAAATCGGAACTGAAGGAGCTTATCCTCCTTGGAATTCTAAAGATGCTTCAGGCAATCTAATTGGTTTTGAAGTTGAACTTGCAAATGAATTGTGTGCAATTATGAAAGCAGAATGTACAATTGTTGAGCAAGATTGGGATGGAATGATTCCAGCATTATTAATGAGAAAATTTGATGCAATCATGGCCGGTATGTCAATTACTGCTGAAAGACAAAAGACAATTACTTTTTCACAAGGTTATGCTGACGAAGTTGCTTCTTTAGCTGTTATGAAAGGTTCAAGTCTTGAAGGTATGGATACACCAGAGGGAATAAATTTAACTTTAGGTGGTGGAGATGTTAAAAAAGCTCTTAAAACATTAACAGGAGCATTAGCAGGAAAAACTGTTTGTGTTCAAACAGCAACTATTCACCAGAACTTCTTAGATTCAGGAGACGTAGGTAAAGTTAACGTTAGAACTTATAAAACTCAAGATGAAGTAAATTTAGATTTAGCTTCTGGAAGATGTGATGCTGCACTTGCTGCTGCTGTTGCGTTTACAGATTATGCTGAAAAATCAGGAAAACCAGTTGTACTAGTTGGACCAACTTTTTCAGGAGGTGCTTTTGGAAATGGTGTTGGTGTTGGAATTAGACAGGGTGGAGATGATACTATCGGCAAGAGAGATGCTAAACTGTTAAAAGACTTCAACAAAGCAATTGACAAAGCTAGAAAACAAGGAATTATTAGCAAGCTTGCTATTAAGCACTTTGGTTTTGATGCTTCTATGTAATTAATTTCAGATTTGGCGGCTATAATATATAGTCGCCAATCTATATGGAACTTCTCGCATTTGGTAAAACTGGTTGGGGTGACGAGCTATTTTACGCGACCTTAATGACGATAGCTGTATCCGTTACAGCTATGTTAGTTGGTTTCATTTTTGCATTGATATTTACTCCTTTAAAATTATCAAAATATAAATCATTAAATTTAATTGGAAATTTTTACACAACAGTTATTCGTGGTGTACCTGAACTTTTAGTAATTTACCTTTTCTTTTTTGGAGGAAGTGGAGCAATTATGTATGTTGCCTCTATTTTTGGTTATTTTGAATACATTGAAATAAATGCATTTATTACAGGCTCAATGGCTATTGGAATTATTTCTGGAGCTTATTCAACTGAAGTTTTTCGTGGCGCTATTCAATCAATTGACAAAGGTCAGTTTGAAGCAGCTAAAGTTTTAGGGGTTAGTAAATTTGCACAATTTTATAAAATAATTTTACCTCAAATGTTAAGACTTGCTATTCCAAATCTAAGCAATGTTTGGCAAATTACTCTTAAAGACACTTCACTTATTTCTGTAACCGGTCTAGTTGAAATAATGAGGCAATCTTATATAGCTGCAGGCTCTACCAGAGATCCATTGTTTTTTTATTCTTTTGCAGCAGTTTTATATTTGTTGCTTACATATTTAAGTATGAAGTTAATTAACAAATTAGAAGCTAAATATAGCAGGGGGTATTGATGGATTTAGATTTAATGATCAATAGTATTCCTAAACTTTTAAGTGCAACCGTAATTACTCTAAAACTTTTATCAGCATCTTTATTTTTTGGATTATTTGTCGGACTTTTATTTGCGATCTTAAGAATGAATAAAAATATTTTTATAAATAAATTTGCTTATGGTTATTCCTATGTTTTTAGAGGAACACCTTTATTGGTGCAAATATTTATTATTTACTTTGGTTTAGGTCAAATTGAATATTTAAGATCAACATTTTTATGGGTTATTTTAAAAGAACCTTATTGGTGTGCAATCATTGCATTTACTTTAAATACAGGTGCTTATACTTCTGAGATATTAAGATCAGCTTTTCAAACAATAAAACCAGGTATTATTGAAGCTGGAAAAAGTTTAGGAATATCTAATAAGATAATATTTTATAAAATTCAAATTCCAATTGCTATCAGACAATCATTACCTGCTTATGGAAATGAAATAATATTAATGATGAAAGGAACTTCATTAGCTAGCACAGTAACTTTGATGGATCTAACAGGTGTTGCTAAATATATAATCTCAACAACATTTAAGCCAATAGAAGTTTTTATTGTTGCTGGTGGTATTTACTTATTTATGACTTTTTTGATTCATAATTTGATTAAATATTTAGAGAAAAAATATAGTTTTTAATAAAGTTAAAAATGCTTCTTTCACAAAAACAAATAGAAGATTACCAAAATTTTGGAGCAATAATTGTAAAAGATGTTTTTAAAGAGTGGATTGAACCCTTAAGAAAAGGTTTTCAAAAAGTTTTAGAAAAACCAAGTCAACATGCAAGAGAAAATGTTAATGAAAAAAATAAAGGTAGATTTTTTGAGGATTATTGTAACTGGGGAAGAATTAAAGAATTTAAGGATTGTATTTTTAATTCACCAGGTGCACAAATAGTTGCTGAAGCAACATCATCAAAATCAACTCAAATTTTTCATGAACACATATTTATTAAAGAACCAGGAACATATAAAGAAACTCCTTGGCATCAAGATATGCCTTATTATTGTGTTGAAGGAAATAATACAGGAAGTTTTTGGATACCATTGGATAATGTTGATCAAGAAAATAATCTTCAATTAATTTTAAACTCACATAAATGGTCAAAATTAATTCGACCAACAAAATGGTCGAACGATGAACCTTGGTACAAAGACGACACTTCATTTATGGAATTACCAAGTATTGAAAGTTTAAAAAAAGATATTTTAATTCCAAAATTAAACCTAGGTGATGCTGTGCTATTTAATTTTAAAATTGTTCATGGATCGAGTGGAAATATAACTTCAAAATCTCGCAGAGCATTTTCAATGAGATTTATTGGAGACGATGTTAGATATATTGATAGAGGAGGCCCAACATCTCCACCATTTGATGGAATTAATTTAAATACAGGCGATTTGATGCGTGAAGATTGGTTTCCTAAAATTTTTAAAAAGAATACAAACGATAAGGGAAGATAGACAAGAGATCCAACAGGCTTTGTTAAAAAAAAATTTACTTGGAATTAAATTGAACCCATTTGCTATTATTCTTACTTGATTCTAAAACAGTTTCTATAAACTTCATCCCCTCAACACCATCATAAATAGTTGGATAACAATTATTTGACTGTTCATATTTTTTATTATTTATTTGAGCAAACAATTCTTTATAAACATCACTATAAATGTTGGCAAACCCTTCTAAATATCCTTCAGGATGTCCTGGAGGAATTCTAGTCACGTCGTTGGCCTCCACACTTGCACTGCCACTTCCTCGTGTAATTCTTTGAGTTGGGTGTCCAAATTTTGTGTAGTAGAGATAATTAGGATCTTCTTGCCTCCACTCCAATCCTCCATTTTCACCAAAGACTCTAATTTTCAAGTTATTTTCATTTCCAACAGCAACTTGACTAGACCATATTGCACCTTTAGCGCCTCCTTTGAATCGGAGCATTATTTGAGCATTATCATCGAGCAATCTTCCTTTTACAAATGTATGAATATCAGCTGATAATTCATCTACTTCTAATCCAGTAATAAATCTTATGAGATTAAATGCATGAGTACCAATATCTCCTATACAGCCACCACCTCCAGATCTTTTTGGATCAGTTCTCCATTCAGCTTGTTTTAAACCATTATCTTCAGCTTTTGTAGTTAACCAATCTTGAGGATATTCTGCTTGAATTACTCTTATAGAACCAAGATCACCTTTTTGAATTAATGATCTCGCATGACGAACCATAGGATAGCCAGTATAGTTATGGGTGAGAGCAAAAATTAATTTTTTACTTTCAACAATGTTTTTAAGACTAGTTGCTTCTTCACTGGACAAAGCAAGAGGTTTATCACAGATAATATGTATGCCTTTTTCTGCAAAAATTTTGGCTATAGGTATATGGAGATGATTTGGTGTGACTATGGACACCACGTCAATACCATCTGAACGAGCAGATTCTTTTTCTGCCATTTCTTGGTAAGTTTCATAGACACGATCTTCTGCTAAACCAAGATTTTTTCCAGTTTCTTTAGAATTATCAAAATTTGAAGAAAATGATCCTGCTACTAGTTCATAATAGCCATCAAGTCTAAGTGCTATTCTATGTACACCACCAATGAAAGCATCTTTTCCTCCACCTACCATTCCGATGCGTATTTTTCTATTCATTACTATTCTATACCTAGCATTTTTTTATTAGCCTCAATATCAGCGCCGCTATCTGCAAAATCATCAAATGCTTTTTCTGTGGTATTTATTATGTGGTTTTTGATAAATTCTGAACCTTCTCTTGCACCATCTTCTGGATGTTTAAGACAACACTCCCACTCAAGCACCGCCCAACCATCATAACCATATGAAGTAAGTTTTGAGAAAATTGACTTGAAATCTACTTGACCATCACCAAGTGATCTAAATCTACCAGCTCTGTTTACCCAAGATTGAAATCCACCATACACCCCTTGTTTTCCCGAAGGATTTAGCTCAGCATCTTTAACATGAAACATTTTTATTTTTTCATGATAGATATCAATATGTGATAGGTAGTCTAAGTGTTGTAAAACATAATGACTAGGATCAAAAAGCATATTACATCTTTTATGGTTTCCAACTTTTTCTAAAAACATCTCAAATGTTATGCCATCATGAAGGTCTTCGCCTGGATGTATTTCATAACACAAGTCAACCCCATTTTGATCAAAATGATCAAGAATTGGCTTCCATCTTTTTGATAATTCATCAAACGCATTTTCAATTAATCCTTCTGGTCTTTGTGGCCAAGGATAAACATATGGCCAGGCAAGCGCTCCTGAAAAAGTTACATGTCTATCTAATCCTAGATTGTTTGATGCTTTAGCTGCCATCATTAATTGATTGACAGCCCATTCTTGTCTTGCTTTTGGATTACCTCTAACTTCAGGTGCAGCAAACCCATCAAATGCAGTGTCATAAGCAGGATGCACAGCAACTAATTGTCCTTGAAGATGAGTAGAGAGTTCTGTAATTTCAATACCATATGATTTTGTAATGCCTTTGATTTCTTCACAATAATCTTTACTTTCAGATGCTTTCTTTAAGTCGATTAACCTACTATCCCAGCTAGGGATTTGTACACCTTTGTAACCTAAAGATGATGCCCACTTACAAATATTTTCTAAAGAATTGAATGGCTCATCTTCACCTACAAATTGTGCTAAAAAAATAGCAGGACCTTTAATTTTTTTCATTTTTCCCCCTCTTTATAATTATTAATAATCCAAAATATTATATAAAAAAAATACTAGCAGGCACAAGCCATCTTAGATAGACTAATATGTAAAATAATAACAATGAGAGGGAAAAAAATGAAAAAAATAATGATTTTATTGTTCGTTTCTTTATTTTCTTTTTCTGCAAATTCAAATGCTAAGTCAATTACATTAGGTTGGGCTGCTTGGGATCCAGCTAATGCTTTGCAAGAGCTAACTAAAGAATTTACTGCAGAAACAGGAATAGAAGTTAACTTTGAGTTTGTACCATGGCCAAATTTTGCTGACCGTATGTTAAATGAACTTAACAACAAAGGTAAAACATTTGACCTGTTAATTGGTGACTCGCAATGGATTGGTTCTGGAGCTGTATACGGGCATTACGTAAAATTGAATGACTTTTTTGATAAAGAGGGTATTTCAATGAATGATTTCTCGCCAGCTACAGTTTATGCATATTCAACATGGCCTAAAGGTAGTAAAAACTATTATGCATTACCAGCTATGGGAGATGCTTTAGCTTGGGCTTATAGAAAAGACTGGTTTGATAGACCAGAACTTAAATCTGAGTTTAAGAAAAAACACGGATATGATTTAGGTGTACCTGCAAATTGGAATCAATTACATGACATGTGTTCTTTCTTCCAAGGAAGAGAAATTGATGGTCAAAAAAGATACGGTGCTGCAATTAATACAGAGCGTGGATCTGAAGGGATCACAATGGGTGTTACAGCTGCAATGTATGCATGGGGTATGGAATATGAAAATCCTAATAAGCCATACGATATGGAAGGATATTTCAATTCTCCAAAAGCTGTAGAAGCAGTCGAATTTTATAGAAAGTTATATGAAGACTGTGCACCTCCAGGACACTCTGATGCTTACATGGTTGCAAATCTAGATGCTTATAAATCAGGACAAGTTGCATTCCAAATGAACTGGTATGCTTTCTGGCCTGGTGTTTCTAAAGAAGACAAAGACGGAAGAGTTTCTGGTTTCTTTGCAAACCCAAAACAAAATGTTGCTGCTGCAACATTAGGTGGACAAGGTATATCTGTTGTTAAATATTCTGACAAACAAGACCTTGCTCTCGAGTACATTAAGTGGTTTGCTAGACCTGATGTACAGCAAAAATGGTGGGATCTAGGAGGATATTCATGTCACAATGATGTTCTGGATTCACCATCATTTCCAACATCTACTGTTTATGCACAAGGTTTCCTAGACTCAATGGGAATAGTCAAAGATTTTTGGCAAGAACCAACTTTCGTTGAGTTAATGCTTCCTATGCAAGAAGCAATTCATGACTATGTTGTGAATGGAAAAGGAACTGCTAAAGGTGCTTTAGATAAAATTATCGAAGAGTGGGTTGAAGTATTCGAAGCAGACGGAAAACTTTAACATTAATACTTTAAGAAATTAAAAAAATTAGGGGGGGTAACACCTCCCCTTTTTTTATTAAAAAATTCATATGAATGTAAAAAAAAAATTCAAGGGACTTTCTGATAAAGCTGTAGGTTGGCTTTTTATTGGACCAACCGTACTTCTTCTATTGGCTATAAATATTTATCCATTGATCTATGCAATTAAGATGTCATTCACAAATTTTTACGCCAATAAAATTGGGAGAGTGCCAGAGTTTGTTGGTTTAAAAAATTATATTAAAGTTCTTAATAAAGAAGCTATATGGGAAAAAATGCAAGTTACTGCAAGCTTTATGTTTTGGACCTTGTTACTTCAAGCAGTAATAGGTTTGGGTTTAGCTCTTCTACTAAACAGGAAATTTAAAGGTAATGAATTATTAACTACTTTAATAGTGTTGCCTATGATGTTATCGCCTGCTGTTGTAGGTGTATTTTGGACTTATCTTTATAATCCTCAAGTAGGTTTATTTAATTATGTGATTAATTTTTTCCATGATTTTGGAAGTTTTGATATGATTGGATCAAGTGTACTTGCGCCTTGGTCAATAGTTATCGTTGATACTTGGATGTGGACTCCATTTACTATGTTGATTTGCTTAGCAGGTTTAAGGTCAGTACCTAATTATTTATATGAAGCAGCAGAAGTTGATAGAGCTAATAAATGGCAACAATTTTTATACATAACTTTACCATCTGTATTGCCATTTTTATTATTAGCCCTCCTCTTTAGGGGAATTGAGAATTTTAAAATGTTTGACATGGTTGTTGAACTTACATCTGGTGGTCCTGGTTCAGCAACAGAACTCGCCTCAATTAGTTTAAAAAGAGAAGCATTTGAAAAATGGAAAACCGGTTACAGTTCAGCTTTTGCTGTCATTCTATTTGTAACTATTTTTGGTTTTGGAAATGTTTATGTAAAAGTAATGAATAAAATAAAGGAACGCTAATGGATACATCTAGATCATATTTAGAACCTTCATCTTTTTCAAAAAAAATTGCAGCTGCAATTATCATTGTTTACACAGTTATTACTTTAATACCTATATCTTGGATGGTAATGACCAGTTTCAAAAATGTAGATAGTGCAATTTCATATCCACCAGAAGTATTGTTTGAACCGTCTTTAGAGGGATATGTTAACCTATTTACTAATAGATCAAGACAATCGGTTGAATATCTTGATTCATTACCCGCACCCGAAACTTGGTATGAAGAGCTTGTTCGAAGTAGGGAAATGGTAATTACTGGGCCTTCAAAATTTTTAGGAAGATACTCAAATTCCATGATAATTGGATTTGGATCAACATTTGCATCTGTTTTTTTGGGAGCGTTAGCTGCTTATGCATTTTCTAGATTTAGAGTCCCTTTAAAGGATGATTTATTATTTTTTATACTCTCAACTAGGATGTTCCCTCCCATAGCGGTAGCTGTTCCAATCTTCATTATGTATAGAAAATTAGGATTGGGGGACACTCATGTCGGAATGATTATTTTATATACAGTTGTTAATTTAAGCTTAGCAGTCTGGTTATTAAAAGGATTTATGGATGAAATACCAAAAGAATATGAGGAAGCAGCAATGATTGATGGATATACTAGACTTCAAGCTTTTTTCAAAGTCGTTTTACCACAGGCCATGACAGGTATAGCTGCTACAGCAATATTTTGTATGATATTTTCTTGGAACGAATATGCTTTTGCTGTTCTACTTACCCAATTTAATGCACAAACAGCTCCACCATTTATTCCAACAATCATTGGTGAGGGAGGACTTGATTGGCCAGCAATTGGTGCAGGTACAACTTTATTTTTATTACCCGTAATGATTTTCACAATCATTTTAAGAAAACATCTTTTGAGAGGTATTACCTTTGGAGCAGTGAGAAAATAATGCAAGAAGAAAAATCATTAATGAGAAAAATATTTAGAAGAGTTTATTGGGAAAATTTATCAACGATATTAATTTTAATTGGAGTTTTCATGTTGTTACAGCCATTTGCAATGTGGATGTTTACTTATTCATTTATCGTAATTTTAGTTGGAACTATAGGTTTCATAATCACAAGTCATTTCCCGGATTAACATGTCTCAAATTAAAATAGTAAATTTACAAAAATCATTTGGAGACTTTACAGCAGTTAAAAATTCTAATTTAAAAATTAATGATAAGGAGTTCTTTGTTTTACTTGGACCATCTGGTTGTGGAAAAACCACAACACTAAGAATGATTGCAGGATTAGAATTACCAACATCAGGTGAAATATATTTAGGAGAAGAAGAAGTTGGAATGTTAAGAGCCTCTGAAAGAGATATTGCTTTTGTTTTTCAATTATTTGCTCTTTATCCGCATATGAATGTAAGAAACAACTTATCCTTTCCTCTAAAAATGCAGGGTTTTAGCAAAAGTGAAATTAAAGAAAGAGTTGGAGAGGCGTCTAAGCTTTTAAGAATTGATCATATTTTAAATTCAAATATTTCATCTCTATCTGGTGGAGATAGACAACGTGTTGCTTTAGGTAGAGCTTTAGTAAGAAGACCTAAAGCTTTTTTAATGGATGAACCTTTAGGTACTTTGGATGCTGAATTTAGAGAATTGATGTGTTTGGAATTAAAAAAGTTACATATTGATATCGGTGCAACCACAGTTTATGTAACTCATGATCAATTAGAAGCAATGTCATTAGCAGACCGAATTGCGGTCATGGATGGTGGTGAAATTTTACAAGCTGATGAGCCAAACATTATATACAATAAACCTAAAACAAAATTTGTAGCATCCTTCATAGGTTCACCTGGTATGAATTTTATCGATATTGACCAAGGTATTTCAAATGAACAATCTACTATTGGCATAGAAGGTATTAACTTTAATATTCCTAAGCAATTTGAAATATCCAAAGGAAATAAGAATTTTTTTGGAATACGTCCAGAAAATCTTTCTCTGACAGATGAGGGAGGGCTAAAAGGATCTGTGTTTGGTGTGGAATATTTAGGTTCTAGAAAAATTATTACAGTTAAAACAAATGTTGGAGAGATAAAAGTTAAAACTGATATTTCAACAAATGTTAAGTTGAATGAAAATATTCAAATTAAACCTTCTAATGATAATATAATTATTTTTGACGGAGAGACAGACAAATCCTTAAATAGTGAGTTTATGCAGTAATGGCAAAAGTAGAATTAAAAAATCTAAATAAAATATATAATAAAAAGATTGAGGCTTTACAGGATATTAATCTTACAATTGAAGACGGACAATTTTTTGTTTTGCTTGGACCATCAGGAGCTGGAAAAACCACAACACTAAGATGCATAGCTGGTTTAGAAAAAATAGATTCTGGAAGTATATTGTTTAACGAAGAGCCAGTTACAGAAGATCAACCTGCTTCAAGAGATGTATGTTTTGTTTTTCAACAATACTCTTTATATCCTCACTACAGTGTTTATGAAAACTTAGCATTTCCTCTTAGGTCGCCAATGCGAAAACTACCTGAAGAAGAAATAAAAAACAAAGTAGAAAATATAGCTGCTATGTTAAAAATTTCTAATAAATTAAATAATAAAGCAACTCAATTATCCGGTGGAGAGATGCAAAGAGTTGCAATCGGAAGAGCCCTTGTTCGTGAACCAAATATATATTTAATGGACGAACCACTTTCATCGTTAGATGCAAAGTTAAGAGAAACTCTAAGAGTTGAATTAAAAAACATACAAACAAATCTAAAAGCAACTATTCTTTATGTTACACACGATCAAGCTGAAGCAACAACCTTAGCAGATAAAATTGGAGTTCTTAAAGAAGGAAAAATTGTTCAAATTGGAACCCCTGAAGAAATTTATGAAAATCCTGACTCAATATATGTATCTCAAAGATTAGGTTCGCCAAAAATTAATATTTTACCTAGTTCACTTTTTGGTATGGCGGATAACATTACAACTATTGGAATTAGACCAGAGAATATATCTGTAGGAAGTGGTCAATATTCTGGAAAAATTATTTCAGTAGAAAATTTAGGTTCAGAAACTGTTGTTGCTATTAGTTTTAAAGAGCATGAAATACTTGCATCAATACAAGGTAATTACAAATCTTCTATAAATGAGACTATTAATTTTGACATTAACGCTCAAAAGGTTTTAAATTTTGATGAAAAAGGAAACAGAATTTATGAGCATTAATTTTTTAATTTCTCAAGCAAAAAATATACAAAAAGTAATAGATGAGAATGCATCAGAAATTGAAGCGCTAGACCAGAATATTGGAGATGGTGATCACATATTTAATATTCAAAGAGGTCTTAAGCTTGTTATTGAACTTGAGGGCACAATAAAAGATTTACCTTTAGCAAAGGCTTTAAATACGATTGCTATGAAAGTTTTATCAGGCATTGGTGGTTCTTCAGGTGCTTTATTTGGAACTTTTTTTATTTCTATGGCAAAATCTCCTGACCTCGATAAAGATGTTAATTTTAGTAAAGCATGTGAAATGATTATTGATGGTGTTAAAGCTATGAAAGAAAGAGGGAAGGCAGATGTGGGAGAAAAAACAATGATGGATGTATTAATACCAGTATCTGAAAAACTTAGTGAGATAAAAAATAATAATAGCGAAATGAAACAAGGATTAAATGAAGTAATTAAAATTGCAGAAGACAGAATGTTATCAACAAAAGATATGTTAGCTACAAAAGGTAGAGCATCCTTTTTAGGTGAACGTGCTAAAGGACATATTGATCCTGGGGCTCGTTCTTCACAACTTATTATCGATACAATATGTAAATCAGTAATTAATCAATAGGAGAAAAAAATGAAAAAATTTATTAATAAAACCGATGACTTTTTAAAAGAAAGTCTTAATGGATTTGGAAAGGCTCATAGTGATATCATTCAAGTAAACTTAGAGCCAAGTTTTGTTTCCAGAAAAAATAAAACGAAAGAGGGTAAAGTATCTTTGATTTCAGGAGGAGGCAGCGGTCACGAGCCAATGCACGGAGGTTTTGTTGGTCATGGAATGCTTGATGCTGCATGCCCAGGTTTTGTTTTTTCAGCACCAGCTCCAGATCAAATGCAAGCAGCAGCAGAACATGTTGATAGTGGTGCAGGAGTTTTATTTATTGTTAAAAATTACTCAGGAGACATCATGAATTTTCAAATGGGTGCAGAAATGTATTCTGGCAAAAACGATAGTATTGTTACTAACGATGATGTTGCCGTTGAAGACTCAACATTTACAACTGGTAGACGTGGGGTTGCTGCAACAGTTTTAGTAGAAAAAATAGTTGGATCTTTAGCAGAGAACGGGGGATCTTTAGAAGAGTGTAAAACACTCGGAGAAAAAGTTAATAAAAATGCTGGTACCATGGGTGTTGCTTTTACAAGCTGTACAGTTCCCGCAGCAGGAAAACCAACTTTTGATATTGGCGATGACGAAATGGAATTTGGTGTAGGAATTCATGGAGAACCAGGAAGAAAAAGAGAAAAAATTCAACCATCCAAAACAATTGTAGGAAATATTTTAGATGCCATTCTTGATAATCTAAAACCAGAAAAAAATGAAAAGACATTACTTTTTGTTAACGGTATGGGTGGCACACCTCTTACAGAGTTATATTTAGTTTATGATGATGCATGTCAAATTTTACAATCTAAGGGAGTTGAAATTACAAGAAGTTTAGTAGGTAATTATTGTACCTCTCTTGAAATGCAGGGAGCCTCTATTACTCTTCTTAAATGTGATGAAGAGATTTTAAAAAATTGGGATGCTCCAGTTCATA
The DNA here is from genome assembly GCA_902591185.1 of uncultured Pelagibacteraceae bacterium. Classification (GTDB taxonomy): domain Bacteria; phylum Pseudomonadota; class Alphaproteobacteria; order Pelagibacterales; family Pelagibacteraceae; genus Pelagibacter. The sequence continues at coordinate 9,245 of CACIZU010000008.1, read as the reverse complement.
CGGCAGCTATGCGATGGGGAATGTAAAGATATTAAAAATTTTTATTATTTTAGAGGACAACCAGATCTAAAATTAAACATTTAAAATTAAGGCAAATTAATTTGTGCAAACTAGAGCACAACTAGAGCATAGAGACTAAAGGACAACTAAATCTAATTTTTGCTTACCTAATCTTTCGTTCCCGTTTTCAGTCACTAAATAAGTTTCTCCTAGATTCATCGCTAATTCATTGGTAGAATCCATTAAGATCATATGTAGGAAAAAGACATTACCTGGCTGTATGATGTAAGGATTGCCCGTGTAAAGCATTGGCCAGTCCATCCAATTTGGAGCAAAAGTTGATCCTAGTGAATATCCACAAGCATTCATTCTTGATTTATTAAAACCAAGATTATCAAAAGTTTGTGCATGCATATCAAAAACTTCTCCTGCTGTATTTCCAGGTATTAATTTTTTTTCACAATTTTTTAAAGCTTCAAGACAAGCATCATACATCTTAATATGTTTTGGTTCTGACTTTCCAACAGGAATAGTTCTAAACATTGCAGAATGATAATGTTTATATGTGCCAGCCCATTCAATACTCAATTGATCTGTACTTGATAGAATTCTTTTTTCAGATTGATATCTGCATAGTAATGCATTATGTCCTGATCCAATAATATATTCATTAGCTGGATAATCTCCACCACCTTCTAAAACAATTTTTTGCATTTCTGCTAAAATTTTTGACTCACTTTCACCAGCTTTAGTATATTTCCAAGCTTGATCTAAAGCTCTGTCAGCTAGTTCTGCAGCTTTTTTAACATAAATAATTTCTTCTTGAGATTTAACAACTCTATGTTTTGTGATTAATTCTGATTTATCTTCAATATCACAATAATTTTCTAAGGATTTATTTAATCTTAAAGCATTACGACCAGTCATTCCATAAGCTTCATATTCAATACCAATTTTTTTTCCTTTTAATGAAAGCTCATTTAAAATTATTTTAAGGTCATCAGTAGGGTTAGATTCATCTTTATCAATCCAAATTCTAATATCTTCAATATTAGATGTATTTTGTGCTTGTCTTAAATCTGGAGCTCTTGTCAAAAGAATTACATCTCCATTTTTATTTAAAACTAACGTTTGAAAAAAAACATAGCCAAATGAGTCGTACCCAGTTAGCCAATACATTGATTCTTGTCTAAACATTAATAAAGTATCTAGATTCTGTTTTTTCATAGATTCTAAAACTTTATTTTTTCTTTGTGAGAATTCTTCTTTAGAAAAATGAAGTGCCATTAATTTTTTTTAATAACTAGTATATTCTTTAATTTCTTTTATTTTTGATCCAGTGTGATTATTTATTTCTAATTTAATTTTAGCACGATCATCATTTAAGAAATGCACATCTCTTGATAGTTTGATAAACTTTTCAGTAAAATCTTTTTCTTTTTCGCACTGTCTTTTGTTATCTTCAATAACCCAAAGCTTAGCGTTAATCTCTTTTAGCGATTGGAACAATTTTGCAATCTTATCATCTGATTTTACATTTTTATTTAATTGTTCTTTTAAAACAGAATGTTCGTCAGATATAAATTTTAATTTATTGGGATCTTTTATCTTTTCTTGCTTAATTTCCAATATAGAAATTTTGTCCAATAGTTCTCCAATTGATACTTCGACTATAATTTTATTCATAAAAATTTATACTATGTTAAGTTGTTATAAATATGTCTAATATTTTAATCATTAAACATGGGTCTTTAGGAGATATAGCGCAAGCTTGTGGTGCTATTCAAGATATTTTTGAAAATCATAAAGATGATCAAATTCATTTATTAACTACAAAACCTTATTTTGATTTGTTTAAAAAAAACCCTCATATTTCAAATGTAATTTTAGACAAACGTTTGTCAAAACTAAATTTGATTTATTTATATTCATTAATGAGAGTAATAAAAAAACATAATTTTTATAAAATTTATGATCTTCAAAACTCAAGTAGAACATCTTTTTATAAAAAAATTCTATTCCCAAAGGCAACAAGTAATATTTGGTCATCTACGGAAACAACGCTTCCTGAGGGAACAACTAAAAAAGACTTTGATAAAGATTCAGTCTTAGAAAGATTTGACTATCAATTAAAAAATTCAGGAATTGATACAAAGCACACAATGAGTCCTGATTTTACTTGGAGCTCTTCAGATATATCTCAAATAAAAAATTACTATGAGTTAGATAAATATATTGTTCTTTTTCCGTTTTGTTCACCTCACTTAACATCAAAGAAATGGCCTTACTATAATGACTTAATCAATATGATTAATGAAAAATTTGAAAATAGTTATAAAGTTGTTGTAGCCCCAGCCCCAAATGAAATTAAAGAGTCGTCAGACTTTAATGCTTTATGTATTTTGGATAATGGAAAAGCTTTAGATATTTCTCAACTATCTTCTTTAATAAAAGATAGTTCTTTTGTTGTAGCTAATGATACTGGACCCGCTCATATGACAGCGCATTTAGGATCAAAAGGAATAGCTTTATTTGGAGCACATACTACAGCTTACAAGGTTAGCATTGAAAGAGAAAATTTTAAAGCTATTCAAGTTTCTGATTTATCAAAACTTTCTACTGAAAAAGTTTTTGAAAAATTATCTAATTCAATTTCTTAAATTTATTTAATATTTTTAAAATTATTGGAACAGTAAAAAGAATAAATAACAATCTTATTATATGATGAAAAGCAACAAAGTCAGGCTCCAGATCAAAAGCTATAGCAATTACTGCTACCTCATAAATTCCACCAGGGCTAAATGATAAAATGAGCGTTAGAATATTTGTTTCAACAAAGTATGTCGCAAAATAAGCTGCAATCAAGCCAAGTATAACTAATATTGTTGTAGCAACTAAACTGTGAAGCGAATTGTTTGCAATTTCTTTTACAGTTTTTTCAGCAAATCTACAACCAACTGATGCGCCTAAGATCAAAAGACAGAAATTAATTGTAGTATCTGGTAATTTATACGATGCAACTTCTGTTATTTGAAGTAATCCACTAGCAAAAAGAGTCCCAGATAATAAAGCAGCAGGGATCTTTATTTTATCAAAAATGAAAATAAAAATTAATGAACTAACAATTAGAAAAAATAAATTAAAGTGATTTTGAGCCATGTAATTAAAATCATCTATAATAAGAGTTTCGGGTACTGCGTTATTTACAATAATAAAAGGAATTACGGTAATAATAATTATTAATCTAATTAAATGAGAAGTAGCAACCTGAGATAAATCAGTTTTTTCATTTTCTGCTAAAATCATCAACGGTCCTAAAGCACCAGGTGCAGAAGAAAATATTGAAGCTTTTTCACCATAACCAGCATATTTTTGTAAATATTTTGAAACAATTAAAATACAAACAATAATATAGATAAGCATTATTACTGAGGTCCAAATCCAATTGATCATTTGATTAAATAAATTTTGATCAATGTAATTACCGATATGCAATCCAAGTATAATTAAAATAGAACTAAGAGCTAGTTTAGGCATCTTTATTTTTAAACCAGTTAGTGCAGCAAAAGATGTTATGATCATTGGTCCAAGCATCCAAGCTAATGGAATATTGAAATAATCAGCAATAATTGCGCTTGGAATAGAAATTAAAACTACTAAAAGAAATTTTTTGGTGAATAATTGTTTGTAGTTTGAAAGATAAAAAAATACTTTAGATTCATTCATTAATTATTCTTCTATCATTTACCCTTAAATAAATAATAGAAAAGAATTAAACCAATAAATTGAATATATAATTTTAATTATTTTTGTAACCTTAATGTTTTCAACAAAAAAAAAGCTAAATGATAAATCACTTGTAGGTTGTAAAATACTATATTGTTTGCATTCATATTCAGACTGTAATTAACTTTGTTTTTTAAAACAAATGAGGGGAAAAATGAATAATATAAAAAAAATAGTTTCAGTATTATTCTCGGCAATCTTATTATTTTCAGCAACTACAACTAGTTCAATTGCGATTGATAAAATTCATTTCGTAATCGGTGGTGGTGCTGGAGGTGGTTGGGATGGAACTGCTAGAGGTACTGGAGAAGCTTTAACAAAAGCTGGTATGTTAAAAAGTGCATCATTTGAAAATATGTCAGGTGGTGGTGGTGGTAAAGCTTTAGCTTTCATGATTAACACTAAACCTGCAAACACAGTTTTGGTTCAATCTACACCATTAGTTTTAAGATCAATCACTAGACACAAAGGTTATGTGAGTGGAAGTGGTACTTTATCTTATAAAGATGTTGTGCCGATCGCTGGTGTAATTGGTGACTATGGTGCGATTGCTGTTGCAAAAAACTCACCTTTCAAAAACTTTAAAGATGTTGTTGATGCATATAAAAAGAATCCAAGCTCAGTTAAAATGGCTGGTGGATCAGTAAGAGGAAGTATGGACCATTTAATTGGTGCGTTAGCTTTCCAAGCTGCTGGTGCTAATCCAAATGATGTAGCTTACATTCCTTATGATGCTGGTGGAAAAGCTTTAGCTGGACTTTTATCTGGAGAGACACAAATTATCTCTACAGGTTTAGGTGAACTTATGGGCGCAAGAGACCAAGTAAGAATTATTGGTATTACTGCTCCTTCAAGAGTTTCTGATGCTCCAGATGCACCAACTCTAAAAGAACAAGGATATGATGTACAATTCGTTAACTGGAGAGGGTTTTTTGGCCCTCCAGGTATGAGCAGTGCTGATAAAAATGCAATTGCTAAAATGCTAGGCGATGTACAAAAAACTTCTGAATGGGAAACTGTTAGAGCAAGAAATGCTTGGGTTAATATTTATAATCCAGGTGACAAGTTTGTTTCTTTCTTAGAAAAACAAACAGAAGAAATGACAGCTCTTATGAAGAAATTAGGAGTTATATAATCTTTAGGATTATTTAAAAATTAGAGCAGTGAATATAAATACTACAAAAATTATATCACTGCTCTTTTTTATTTTTTCAGCATTTTATTTATATACCGCTTATCAAATTCAAGTTTTTACATTTGATGAAAATGCACCTTTTAATGCCAGAACATTTCCAATTTATTTAGGATATGCAGGATTATTCTTTTCAGGACTAAAATTAATTTTACCTGATCCAAATACAATTAAAGTTGAACACAGAACTTTAGAATATAAAAAAACAGCAATTTTAGTTTTAATTGCAATAATTTATGGAGCTACCATATTAAAAATAGGTTATTTTCTAACTACATCTTTATTTCTAATAGCATCGTATTATTTTTTAGGTGAGAGAAGATGGATATTAATGTTCTTGCTTTCTTTTCCATTTGTTGCAGCGTTTATGTATCTGTTACATGGTGTACTTGATATTTATTTAAGAGATCCATTTCTACAAATGATTGGAGTGATGGGATGATTGAAGGAATTCTAATTGGTTTAACAACAGCACTTACATTTCAGAATATACTTATGGTAATGATAGGTTGTTTTTTTGGAACGATTATTGGAATGTTACCAGGTCTTGGTCCAATGACTGCAATTGCATTAATGATACCAATTACTTATGGATTTGATCCAGCAACTGGTTTGATTTTAATGGCCGGGGTTTATTATGGAGCTGTATTTGGTGGATCTACTTCTTCAATATTATTAAATGCGCCTGGGGTTCCAGGAACTGTTGCTACTTCTTTTGATGGTTATCCTATGGCTCAACAAGGTAAAGCTGGTAAAGCTTTAGCGATAGCTGCTTGGAGCTCTTTTGCCGGAGGAACACTTGCTGCAATTTATTTATTATTTATGGCGCCAAGTTTATCAAAAGTAAGTTTGTCTTTTAGATCTCCTGATTATTTTGCATTAATGATTTTAGGTTTAACTGCTATTGCTGCTTTTTCATCAAAAGGTCAATTTATTAAAGCAATGATGATGGTAGTGCTTGGCTTAATGTTAGCCTCGGTTGGTCAAGATAGTTTGTCTGATATTACAAGATTTACTTTCAATAATATGAATTTAACAGACGGCATAAGTTTTGTTCTTGTTGTAATGGCTACTTTTGCCATGAGTGAAGCGTTAACTATTATTTTAAAACGCAATGATCCAACAGCTGCAGCAAAACAAGTATCTCTTACTGAACTTGGTTCAATTAAAATTGATAAAGAGGAAAGAGCCAAGATGTTAAAAACTATTCCTCGTACGTCAATTATTGGATTTATTATTGGTGTTCTACCTGGTGCTGGAGCAACGATTGCATCATTTTTAGCTTATGGAATGGAAAGAAATTTAGTTAGCGATGAAGAAAAAGAAAAATTTGGCAAAGGAAGTGTTCATGGGTTGGCGGCACCTGAGACTGCAAATAATGCTGCATGTTCAGGAGCTTTTGTTCCATTATTAACTTTAGGTATACCTGGAAGCGGCACTACTGCAGTAATGTTGGGAGCACTTTTAGGATTTGGAATTCAACCAGGTCCAAGACTTTATGTAACTAACCCTGAAATTTTTTGGTCAGTTATAATGTCGATGTATATTGGAATGGTAATTTTACTAATACTTAATTTACCATTAATTCCTTACATCGCTAGAATTTTAGCTGTTCCTAAAAACTATTTAATTCCATTAATTTTATTTTTTTCAATCACAGGGATTTATGTAATGTCATTTAATAATTTTGACATTTATTTGATGATTGGAATTGCAGTTGTTGCAACTTTTATGCGCTTATATGATTTTCCAATGCCACCACTTATTTTAGCTTTCGTACTTGGTGGATTAATGGAAGAAAATTTAAGAAGATCTTTACTTTTAAGTGATGGTTCTTGGACATTTTTATGGGATAGAACTCTTACAGCATGCATATTAGCAACCACCATATCGATTGTAATTTGGCATATATACAAAACTATAATTAAAAAATAATACATTGCTCATTACCTTAAATGACTGATATGTTTCTTTAGTGAAAAAAATAATTTTAATTTTATTAATTACATTAATTCCAAACTCTGCATTTGCAAAAGAATCTGGAAGCAACATTATTACTTACATACAAATTTTACAGAATCCTAAAGATTTAGATTTAAATTTAAAATACGCACAACAACAAGGTAAAATGGGAAATTATAAACAAACTATTTCAACTTTAGAAAGATTAAACATGCTTTATCCGGAAAATATTGAGATTAAACTATATTTACTTTCTGTTTTAGTACAAGCCGACTCCCCAGAAAAGGCTATTGGCATAATTGAAGATATTAAATTGAGAAGAGATGTAAATGCTGAAGATTTAGAAAGTGTTATTGAAATTGAAGAAGAAATAAAAGGTAAATCAGAACCTAAACTTTGGAATTTTTATGCCGATATATCTTTAGGGGCTATTCATACAGATAACGTAAATAATGTTTCAAAAACTAGAACGCAAATGAGTTCGGATAGCATTGTAGGATTTAATACAGCTAAACACGACAGAACATTAAGTGGAAGTTTAGGGCTTACAGCTACAAGATCTGTAGGAGAAGATTCATCTTTTATGATTAATTTATCTCAAACTAAATCAGAACAATATTTTGAAACTAGTGATGATTTCGAAAGTTATGGACTAACTTTAGCCTTAGATACTTCTGTTGGTAGTCAAAGTTTAAGTCCATATCTCATGCTAAGTAAAACTGATTATGTAGATGATGCAGATAGTTTTTCATTTATGTATGGAATTGGTGGATATTTTTCAGTAGGAGAAAGAAATTCATTTAGCTATGGTTATTCATATTCAGATTCAAAAGGAAACCATAATTCATCCGATACAACAGCAGACGAAACAAATTCAATTGGTCATGCTTTTACAATTGGACATGATTTTATTATAAATGAATTAATTTCTACATCTATTGGCTTAGGCTATAGTGACACTGATGCTAAAGTAGATGAAGGAAATGATTATGAAACTTATGATTTTAGTCTAAGACTAAACTTTGCTTTTCCATGGGCCTATATTTCAATAGGTGATTCTATAAGTTTTAATGATTATAAGAAAGCTGATACAAGTATTACCTCTAATAGAATTAGATCTGACGCAACGAATACTTTTGATGTTATGTTAACAAAATCAGTTGGTGATATCATTCCTTCCCTTGATCCAAATAGAAGTATATTTATAAATCTTTCTTATGAAAAAGTTATTTCAGAAGCAAATATACTAAATTATGATTATATTAAAGACTCATTTTCTTTAGGTATTTCTAAATCAATTAAGTTAAATTAGTTTCTTAAAAAAGCTTATATTTTAAAATTTAGATTGTAAAAAAAACCTTTAAAAATTGGCATTTTTAAGATTAAAAAAACTCGAAATGAATTCTAAATTGTCTTATAAATATTAAAATATTTCTTTAAATTTTATATGAAAAAAATTTTATTCTTATTAGCCTGTTTAATTTTCTTTTACAATTTTTCAACAGCTACAGAGAAAGTTGAAATTGACAAGCAACTAGTTGGGATTGTTGGGGCAGTGACAGGTGAAGTTAAAACAAATACTAGAGATTTAAAAACTGGTGATAAAATTTATTTAAATGAGACTATACTTGCGGGAATAGACTCAGGTACTCAAATTCTTTTATTAGATCAATCAACTTTTACAATCGGTTCAGAATCTGAAGTTATAATGGATACATTTATTTATGACCCAGCTACTAACGACGGAAAAATTGTAGCTAGTGTAAAACAAGGAAGTTTAAAAATTATATCTGGTTTGATAAGCAAAAAAAATCCAGACAGCTTAACCGTAAAAGTTCCCGAAGGAACACTTGGATCTAGAGGAACAGAATTTCAAACAATGGTGTCTAAAAAACAAACAAGCACATTACTCATTGGTCCAGGAAAAAATAATACACTTGGGCTAAGACCAGGAGCTGTACTTGTTGGAAATAAACTTGGATCAACTTTACTTAATAATCCTTACAGCGTCTCAACAATGACCAAAGGTAAAGCGCCAGGACAAGCAAAAAAAATAACCAAAAATCAACTTAAAAAATTCAATAAAAAAATGAAATCTCTTAAGGTTGCTAAACTTGAGGGAGCTTCAAAAGATGAAAAAAAACAAATCAAAAACGAAATCAAAAAAGAACTTAAAGCAGCAGGATTAAATAAAGAAGAAATTAAGGTTTTGATTAAAGATAATATAAAGAAAGACAAAGAAAAAAAGATTGCAAAGAAAAAAGCTAAAGCAAAAGATAAAAAAGAAAAAAAGAAAAAAGCTAAA
>CACIZU010000007.1 GCA_902591185.1 uncultured Pelagibacteraceae bacterium | reverse complement strand
ATTTCACTCATCTTTTTTTCTTGATTATCCAGTAGGTGACAAACATGAATAGCTGAATTAATTCCATCATCATAACCAAAACCTAAAGGTTGATTAAAAAAGAAATGTCCACTTTTTTCAAAGCCAGCTAAAGCTTTTTCAGTATTTACTTTTCTTTTAATATGAGAATGACCTGTTTTCCAATAAAAAGTTTCACAGTTATTTTCTAATAAAACCTTATCTGTTGAATAAAGACCAGTAGATTTAACATCAACTATAAATTTAGAATTTTTATGTTTTGAGGATAAATTTCTTGCAATTAATAAACCTATTTTATCAGAAAATATTTCATTACCTTTGTCATCAATCACTCCAACTCTGTCACCATCTCCATCAAATCCAAAACCAATGTCAGCATTATTATCTTTCACTGATTTTGCTATAGCATGGAGCATTTGTAAATCTTCAGGATTTGGATTGTATTGGGGAAAAGTCCAATCTAAATTACAATCAAGTTCAACAACTTCACAACCAATACCTCTTAAAATATCAGGTGCAAATATTCCAGCTGTTCCATTTCCACAAGCAACAACAGCTTTAATCTTTTTATTTATTTTGTTTTTATTTATTAAGTCATCTTTATAAATTTGTTGAAAATTTTCTATTTGTTTTTCTGTTCCTTCACCTTTTGTAAATTCTCTATTTAAAGTTATATTTTTTAATTCTTTCATTTCTTCTGGAGCATGAGTTAAACCTTTCTTGATACCCATTTTTACACCTGTCCATCCATTTTCATTGTGACTTGCTGTAACTATTGCAACAGCATCTGCATCTAAATTAAATTGTGCAAAATAAACCATAGGGGATAGCGCTAACCCAACATCTTCAATATGGCATCCTGTTGAGATTAGTCCTTTTTTAAGTGTTGTTTTAATTTCCTCACTATAGGATCTGTAATCATGACCAACTATTACTCTTGGATTAGTTTTTTTAGTATGCTTTATTATTTGTGTTCCTAAACCCTTACCAAGATCCTCGATTCCTTCATTATCAATATCTTTCTCATACAGCCAGCGCGCGTCATATTCTCTAAAACCGTAAGGATCTATTTTTATTTTTTCTGTCATTTGTTAATTACTTACTCTTTTTTAAATTTTTTTATTGAAAAATATTTTTAATGTTCTATAAATGTTCTGTTGATTAATTGTTTATATAGTATATCAACATAAAGCGTATACAACATATAGTTGTTTTCGTCACAATAACTAAATATAGTAACAAATATGAATAAAATTCTTTCTCAGGCCCTAAAGAAAGCTGTCTCTGAATATAGCCCAGAAGTTAAAGAAGTTTCAAAAGGAAATAGACCCGATCTTTTTTCTTTAAGCAACGAAACTGAACTTTTTCAAAATAATAAGGGAATAATAATTAAAATTGATAGATCTAAAGATATTAATTTAACTGATTTTGGTAAAGCAACTTTAAAAGATAGATACCTTGGTCATAATGAATCTTTTCAAGATTTATTTGCAAGAGTTGCAAGCTCATATGCTGATGACAATTTACACGCACAAAGAATTTATAACTACATAAGCAATCTATGGTTTATGCCAGCTACACCAGTTTTATCAAATGGTGGAACAAAAAGAGGATTACCAATTTCATGTTTTTTAAATGAAGCTTCAGACAGCTTAGATGGAATTCTAGATCTTTGGAGTGAAAATGTTTGGTTAGCAGCTAAAGGTGGAGGTATTGGAAGTTACTGGGGAAACCTTAGATCAATTGGTGAAAAAATTGGCAAGGTTGGAAAAACTTCTGGAATAATTCCTTTTATAAAAGTTATGGATTCTTTAACAATGGCAATCAGTCAAGGTTCTTTAAGAAGAGGTTCAGCAGCTTGTTATCTACCAGTTGATCATCCTGAAATTGAAGAATTTATTGAAATGAGAAGACCTACAGGAGGCGATCCAAATAGAAAAGCTTTAAACTTACATCATGGTGTTTTGGTCTCAGATGCATTTATGAGAGCTGTAGAAACTGATGAGCAATGGGCATTAAAGAGTCCTGCAGACGGTACAGTTCAACAAAATATTTCAGCAAGGAATTTATGGATAAGATTGTTAACAGCTAGAATTGAAACTGGTGAGCCATATATTATTTATATTGATACTGTTAATAGACAAATTCCTCAACACCACAAATTAGCAAATCTTACTGTTAAAACTTCTAATCTATGTAGTGAAATAACGTTACCCACCGGGATAGATAAAGATGGAAAAGATAGAACTGCAGTTTGTTGTTTATCTTCATTAAATTTAGAAAAGTACGATGAATGGAAAGATGATCCTGACATGATTAATGATGTAATGAGATTTTTAGATAATGTTTTATCTGATTTCATTAATAAAGCTCCAGACCAATTTAAGGATGCAAAATATTCAGCTGAAAGAGAAAGAAGTGTTGGATTAGGAGTAATGGGATTTCATTCTTATTTGCAAAAAAATAGAATTCCGCTTGAGTCTGTTATGGCAAAAGCTTGGAATAAAAAAATATTTAAAAATATTCATGAAAAAGTAAATCAGGCATCAAAAGATTTAGCTGAAGAAAGAGGAGCGTGCCCAGATGCTGCAGAATATGGTTATCAAGAAAGATTTTCTAACAAAACAGCAATTGCTCCAACAGCTTCGATTTCTATTATTTGTGGAGGTGCATCTCCAGGAGTAGAACCAATTGCTGCAAATAGCTATACTCACAAAACTTTATCTGGTTCTTTTAATGTTAGAAACCGTTATTTGGAAGAAATTCTTGAAAATCATGGTAAAAATGATGAAGAAATTTGGTCAAGTATTACCACTAATCAAGGCTCCATATCTCATTTAGATTTTTTAACTGATTTAGAAAAAGATGTTTTTAAAACAGCTTTTGAGCTTAATCAGAATTGGATTATTGAATTAAGCGGTGATAGAACGCCGTTTATATCTCAGGCTCAATCGGTAAATTTATTCTTACCAGCAGATGTTCATAAAAAAGAATTACATAAAATTCATTTTGATGCCTGGAAAAAAGGTTTAAAGAGCCTTTATTATTGTAGATCAAAATCAATTCAAAGAGCCGAAAATATTAATGATGCTAAATCAACAGATATTTTGGCTAATGTTTATAAAAATAAATCAAATCAAACTGAAGAACAAGAATATGAGGAATGTTTGTCATGTCAGTAGTAAAAAAAGTTGATTCAGAAATTATTCAACCAAAAAAAATGGGTTTATTAGTTGAAAATCCTGTTTATAAACCATTTAGATATCCTTGGTGTTATGATGCCTGGTTAACTCAACAAAGAATTCATTGGTTGCCAGAAGAAGTTCCGCTTGGTGATGATGTTAGAGATTGGCAAAAAAATTTAAATGCTTCAGAAAAAAATTTATTAACACAAATTTTTAGATTTTTTACTCAAGCTGATGTAGAAGTTCAAAACTGTTATTTAAGACATTACACAACTGTGTTTAAACCGACAGAGGTTTTAATGATGATGACAGCTTTTGCTTCAATGGAAACGGTTCATGTTGCCGCTTATTCTCATTTACTTGATACTATTGGAATGCCTGAATCAGAATATTCAGCATTTATGAAATATAAAGAAATGAAAGATAAATATGATTATATGCAAAATTTTGATATGAAATCAAAAAAAGATATTGCATTAACCGTTGCAGTTTTTAGTGCATTTACAGAAGGCCTTCAATTGTTTGCAAGCTTTGCAATTCTTTTAAACTTTCCAAGACATAATAAAATGAAAGGAATGGGACAGATAGTTACTTGGTCTGTTAGAGATGAAACTCTACATTGTAATTCTATGATTAGATTGTTTAGAGAGTTTATCCAAGAAAATCCTGAAATTTGGACACCTGAATTAAAAAAGGAATTATATTCTGCTTGCAGAACTATTGTTGAACATGAAGATGCTTTTATTGATTTGGCTTTTGAAATGGGTCCAATGGAAGGTTTAAATGCACAAGAAGTAAAAGATTATATTAGATTTATTGCTAATAGAAGACTTGATCAACTAGGATTAGAAGGAATTTATGATGTACAAAAAAACCCTTTAACTTGGCTTGATACAATGCTTAATGCTGTTGAGCATATGAACTTTTTTGAGGGCCGTGCTACAGAATATTCTAAAGCATCTACGCAAGGTACTTGGGCTGAAGCGTTTAGTTAATAATTAATTTTATCTTTGATTAAGAAGCATAACTTTTCTATGCCTAGCGCCACTATATTTAGAAAGGGGTCTAATCAGTTTATTTGCAGCATGCTGTTCCATAATATGGGCAGACCAGCCTGTAATTCTTGATATTACAAAAATAGGAGTGAAAAAATCAGTATCGAAACCCATTAAATGGTAAGTCGGTCCAGTTGGGTAATCAACATTTGGATGGATATTTTTTTTGTCTATCATGACATTTTTGACAATGTCATAAATTTTAATAAATTTTTTATCTTTTTTTATTGAAGAAACTTTTCTAAAGTATTTTTCCATTGTGGGTACTCTAGAGTCTCCTTTTTTATAAACTCTATGACCAAAACCCATTACTACGTCTTTATTTTTAAGGGCTTTATTAATCCATTTAAGTGCTTTTTCAGGCTTTTTAATTTTATTCATCATATGCATAACTTCTTCGTTAGCACCTCCATGTAAAGGTCCCTTTAAGCTAGCTATAGCTCCAGTTATTGCACCATGAATATCAGATAAGCTACTTGTTATAGTTCTTGCTGTAAATGTAGAAACATTAAAACTATGTTCTGCATAAAGTATTAAAGATACATCAAAAGCTTTAACTATTTCTTTGCTTGGAACTTTTCCAAAACACATATAAAAAAAATTTTCAGAAAAAGCTAAATTTTTCTTTGGAGCTATTATTTTTTTACCTTTTCTAGCTCTAAAAAATGCGGCTAAAGCAATAGGAGTTTTAGAAAATATTCTTATTGCTTTTCTCATATTAGCTTTTGGAGAGTTATCTTTAGTTTCTTTATCTTCCAAAGCCATTAAACTTACAGCAGTTCTTACCACATCCATGGGATGAGCTTTTTTTGGCATCTTCCGAATATCACTTAAAATTTCTTTTGAAAGTTTTCTATCTAATCTTTCTTCTTTAATAAAATTTTTTAATTGTCTTTTGTTTGGAAGTTCACCATTTAAAACAAGATAGGCTACTTCTTCAAAATTACATTTTTCACAAAGATCTTGAACCGCATAACCTCTATAAGTTAGCGAATTAATATCAGGCATTACCTGAGACACTGTTGTTTCATCAACAACAATTCCCAATAAACCTTTTTTTATATCATCACTCATTATTCATGTCCCTCTGTATTAAAATTGTAAATCTTTTCATCTAGTGAGTTGTATTTTTCGTATTCAACTAAATCATACAATCTTTTTCTTGTTTGCATTTTATCAATAATATTGTTTTGATGTCCATCGTCAAAAATAGCACGCAAACCTTCCTCAACACTTTTCATTGCTAGTCTTTGTGTAGTTACAGGATAAATTACTATATTATATCCAAAATTCTCTAATTCTTTATAATTAAATAGTTTTGATTTTCCAAATTCTGTCATATTAGCCAATAAATAACAGGGCAATTCTTTTCTAACTTTTTCAAAATCATTTTTATTTTCTAATGCTTCAGGAAATATAATTTCTGCTCCAGCATCAATATATGCTTTGCATCTATCAATCATTTTATCAATTCCTTCAACTCCTTTAGCATCTGATCTTGCAATAATTTTGAAATTCTCATCTTTTTTAGCAGCAACGCATTCTTTTATTTTATTAACCATTGATTCAGTTGAAATTAATTCTTTATTATCAAGATGACCACATCTTTTCCTTTCTATTTGATCTTCCAAGTGAACCGCACTAATCCCAAATTCTTCAAAAGTTTCAATTGTTTCTTTACAAGATTTAAATCCAGTATCAATATCAACTATAGTTGGTAAGTTAGTTACTCTTGATATTAAATAAGATCTTGTGCTTACATCCTGCAATGTTGTTAAACCAATATCTGGAAAACCTAGATCGTTTGCCATTACACCTCCAGAAACATAAACAGCTTCATAACCAATTTCTTCAATTAGTTTTGCTGTTAAAGGGTTATATGCACCTGGTACTCTTAAAATTTTATTTGATTTTAGTTTTTCATTAAAATCAATTCTTTTTTGACTTGGTTCTTTTTCAACAAAGTGCATTAAAATATACCTTTTTTTAAATTTCTTTTTAATTTGTTTTTTTTAATTTCTATATTCAATTTATGTAATTGATTTGACTTCAAATTTTTAAGATTTTGTACAGCCTTTAAAAAACGATTACTTTCTTTTTTATCAAGGATATTTTCAGTTAATGTTAAAAATTTATTAATATAGTTTTGTCTTTTAAATGGTCTTGCGCCATAAGGATGAGCATCAGCACGATCAAGTTGCTCAGTGATTTTTTTTCCATTATTTAAAGTTACAACTACTTTTGCTCCAAATGATTTGTTTTTTGGATTTGGATCATGATATTTCTTCGTCCATTTTTTATCTTCAAAGGTTTTTATTGACTTCCAAATTTTAATAGTACTCTTTCTATTAGCCCTTGCTTTAGTATAAGATTTAACATGATGCCAATCTCCATCTTCTAAGGCAACAGCAAATATGTACATAATTGAGTGGTCAAGAGTTTCTCTGCTTGCATTAGGATCCATTTTTTGAGGATCGTTAGCTCCAGTTCCAATTACATAATGTGTATGATGACTTGTAAAGATATCAATTTTTCTAATGTGATTTAAATTTTGTATTTTAGTTTTTAGTTTTTTAGCTAAATCTATTAATGCTTGAGATTGATATTCTGCAGAATATTCTTTTGTATAAGTTTCCAATATAGCTTTTTTACTCTCATTTTTTTTTGGTAAAGGAACTTTATATATTGCTTTTTTACCATCCAGTATTCTAGCGATTACACTGTCTTCACCTTCATAAATCGGGCTTGGAGCACCTTCGCCCCGCATAACTCTATCAACTGCTTCAATTGCAAGTTTGCTCGCATGAGCTGGTGCATATGCTTTCCAACTTGAAATCTCACCTTTTCTAGACTGTCTAGTTGATATAGTTGTATGAAGTGCTTGTTGTATAGCTTGATAAATAGTTTCTGTATTTAGTTTAAGCATTGCCCCCAATCCTGCTGTAACACTAGGACCTAAGTGAGCAATGTGATCTATTTTATGTTTATGCAAACAAATACCCTTAACTAAATTTACTTGAACCTCGTATGCAGTAATAATTCCCCTTAAGAGATCTAATCCACTTTTTTTATTTTGTTGTGCAACACTTATTAAGGGAGGAATATTATCTCCTGGATGACTATAATCAGCAGCTAAAAAAGTATCATGAAAGTCGAGTTCTCTAACAGCAGTACCGTTTGTCCATGCAGCCCATTCACAATCAAATTTTAATTTAGAATTAACACCAAATAGTGTTGCCCCATTCTTTCTAGAATGTTTTAGAGCCATTTCTCTTGATGAGATTACAGGCTTTCTATTTAATGAAGCAATAGCAACTGAGGCATTATCAATAATTCTATTAATAACCATCTCTATTGAATCTTTGTTTAATTTTGCATTGTCACTTGCAATTTCTGCAATTTTCCAAGCCAATTGTTTTTTTTTTGGAAGATGAATTTTTGACGGATAGACTTTAACTGTATGTAATAACAAAATAACTCCTAAATAGTGATTTTGTTTTAATAGTTAAAAAAAATTAATCAATATTAAAGATATTCAGAAATTATTTTTTCAATACCCACAAAGTCTTTTACTAAGTGATTATGATAAATTTCATTAGATTTTTTTTCAGTATATCCATATTTTAGTAAAATTATTGGAATTTCAGCAGCTTTCGCAGCATTTGCATCTGTTTCGCTGTCACCAATCATTATTGATTTATTTTTTTCACCATCTAAAATTTCAATAGTCGTGGTTAAGTGTCTAGGATCTGGTTTACAATATTCAAAAGTATTGTGTCCAGCAACATATTCAAAGTAATCATAAATCCCAATTTTTTTTAAAAGATCAACTGCCAAATGTTCAGTTTTATTAGTACACACCGCCATAGAAATATTTTCTTTTTTGCACCAAATTAAAAATTCTTTTACTCCATTTATTAACGTGCTTTCGCGTAAAATATTTTTTCCATAAAAAGATAGAAATTCATTTGTCATTTCATTTTGAATTTTCTCATCAAACCACTTCCACTTCCCATTAGCTTTTGCCATCATAGCTTTCGCACCTTTACCAACAGCATTTTTTAGTTCATTTATAGATTTTGATGGATAACCAAATTTTTTCATTACATGGTTATGTGCACCAATTAAATCAGGAGCTGTATCAACAAGAGTTCCATCTAAATCAAATAAAATAGTAAATTTTTGCTTCATTTTAAAAGTATTTTAAAGAAATATTATGTGAATTAATTAAGACATATTCTTAATGTAAAGCATTTTAAAATGAAAGAATTAAATTTACAAAAAATTCAAAATAAACTTAGAAGTAAGTTTTTAAAATTAGGTGTTAATATGAGGGGACCCGAAACAATTTTTTTCTCAAAAGATACAATAATTGGAAAAAATGTAACAATTGAACCTTATGTTGTTATTGGATCAAAAGTAAAAATAGGAAATAATGTAGTCATTAAATCTTTTTCACATCTTGAGTCGTGTAAAATTGAAAACAAAGTTGAAATAGGTCCTTATGCAAGAATCAGACCTGATACCATTTTGAAAGAAGGATCAAAAATTGGAAATTTTGTAGAAGTTAAAAAAAGTATGATAGGTAAAAAATCTAAAGTAAATCATTTATCCTATATAGGAGATAGCGAAATTGGAAAATCAGTGAATATTGGTGCTGGTACAATTACGTGTAATTATGATGGTATTAAAAAAAATAAAACAAAAATTAAAGATAAAGTTTTTATTGGATCAAATTCTTCATTAGTTGCACCTATAACAATAGAAGAAAAGAGTATTGTTGGAGCAGGATCTGTTATTACTAAGAATGTAAAAAAGAAATCTTTAGCATTAACGAGATCATTACAAACAGAAATAAAAAACTATAAAAAAAAATAATATATGTGTGGAATAATAGGAATATCCAGTAATAAATCTGTATCAGCTACTATTATAAATTCTTTAAAAAAACTAGAATATAGAGGTTATGACTCAGCTGGAATTGCAACATTGTTTGATGGTCATATAAATGAAATAAAATCTGAAGGTAGAGTAGATAATTTAGAAAAAAAATTTGATTTAAAAAATCTATCAGGAAATATTGGGATCGGTCATGTAAGATGGGCTACACATGGTATTCCAAATAGTATAAATGCTCATCCACATTCATCTGATAACGTATCAGTCGTTCATAATGGAATAATAGAAAACTCAACATTATTAAAAAAATATTTGGTTAGTAAAGGACATGTGTTTAAATCACAAACAGACACTGAAGTTATTGTTCATTTAATTACTGAAAATTTAAAAAAATCTGAATTACAAGAAGCAATTACTAAAACTCTAAAACAACTTCATGGAAGTTTTGCCCTTGGAATTATTTTTAAAGATATGCCAAATTTGATAATAGGTGCTAGACGTGGTTCGCCTTTAGCAGTTGGCTATGGCCCAAATGAAAATTATTTAGGATCTGACTCTTATGCTTTAAAATCAATGACAAATAAAATTACTTATTTAGAAGATGGTGAATTTTGCATAATTAAAAAAGATGAAGTTAATTTCTTTAATCAGGAAGGAATTAAAATTAACAAAAAAGTTTTAGAACTTTCTACTGATCAAGAAAATTACGATAAAGGAGATTTTAAACATTTTATGGCTAAAGAAATTGAAGAACAGCCCGTTACTTTAAAAACTGGTATCAAAGAATATGTCGATAATATCAAAAATGATATTAATATTTATAATTTTCCATGGGAAATTGACGATATTAACTCAATTACTTTGATAGGTTGTGGAACAGCTTATCACTCTTGTTTAATGGCCAAGTATTGGTTTGAAGAGCTGACATCTTTAGATGTTAATATAGATATAGCTTCAGAATTTAGATATCGAAAAAATAGATTTAAAGATGATACGATGTATGTTTTTGTCTCACAATCAGGAGAGACAGCAGACACATATGCAGCACTAGATTTGTGTAACAAAAATAACATGAAGACTTGTGCGGTAGTAAATGTAATTGAAAGTTCAATTGCAAGAGATTCAAATTTTGTTTTACCAATTCACTGTGGTCCTGAAATTGGTGTTGCTTCAACAAAAGCTTTTTTAGGTCAAATACTAGTTCTCTATATCTTGGCTTTAAAAATAGGCTCTCTTAGCAATCAAATTGAAAATAAAGATTATCAAAAAAAAATAAAAGATCTTAAAAATTTACCAAACTTGATTGAAAAAACATTATTAATTGACAATGACATTCAAGCAATATCATCAACTTTTAATGAAGCAAAAGGTTCAATGTTTTTAGGAAGAGGTTTTTCATACCCAATAGCACTTGAAGGAGCATTAAAACTTAAAGAATTATCTTACATTCATGCTGAAGGTTACCCTGCAGGGGAAATGAAGCATGGACCTTTAGCTTTAATAGAAGAAGGGATGCCAGTGGTAGTTTTGGCTCCTAGAGATAATTACTACAAAAAAACTATATCAAATATGCAAGAGGTAATAGCAAGAGGTGCAAAAGTTTTATTAATAACAAATAAAAGTACAGATGAAGTTGTATCTGAAAATATTTGGGAAACAATTGAAGTTGAAAATACAAATGAAGATTTGTTACCGTTCCTTTTAACTATTCCTTTACAAAAACTTGCCTATTATTCAGCTCTGAAAAAAGGTTATGATATAGATAAACCAAGAAATTTGGCTAAATCCGTAACAGTTGAATAAAGCTCAAACTCTGTTAAAACAATCACCAGTTGAATATGAAAAATTGGAAAAAAAATAGTTGGAAAAAATATCCAGTAAAACACATTCCTGATTATCCAAATAAGAAAGAATTGGATATGGTCTTAGATAAACTTGGAACGTTCCCACCATTAGTATTTGCTGGAGAGACAAGACATCTAAAAGATCAGCTTGCCAATGTAGTTGATGGTAAAGCATTTTTACTACAAGGTGGAGATTGTGCAGAGAGTTTTGCTGAATTTAATCCCGACAATATAAGAGACACTTTTAAACTAATGTTGCAAATGTCATTAGTTTTAACATACTCCGCATCATTACCAGTTGTAAAAGTTGGAAGAATTGCCGGGCAATTCTCAAAACCTAGAAGCTCACCAGTTGAAATGAAAGATGGCGTAGAGCTACCAAGCTATCTAGGTGATAATATTAATGGTATGGAATTTAATGAAAAATCAAGAGTTCCAGATCCAAAAAGATTATTTAAAGCTTATTCACAATCAGTGGCAACATTAAATCTAATCAGAGCTTTTTGCCATGGTGGTTTTGCTGATTTACAAAATGTTCATACTTGGAATCTTGGTTTTATAAAAAATAGCCCTGAATTAAAAAGATTTAAAGAATTAGAAGATAGAATTGCTGATGCTTTAGCATTTATGGATGCTTGTGGAATTAATTCTGATTTTAATAGAAGATTAAAAACAGTCAATTTTTGGACTTCACATGAAGCATTATTACTTCCATTTGAAGAAACAATGACACGTACCGATTCCACTACAGGTGAAAACCATGATACGTCTGCACACTTTGTTTGGATTGGAGATAGAACTAGACAGTTAGATGGGGGACATGTTGAATTTTGTAGAGGAATTGAAAATCCGATTGGAATTAAATGTGGCCCAACTTTAAAACCTGAAGATTTAATTAATCTTTGTAATAAAATTAATCCTAAAAATGAAAAAGGTAAAATTACTTTAATTTCAAGATTTGGTGCTGATAATGTATCTAAATATTTGCCAAAATTAATTAAAGCAATTAAAAAAGAAGGTTTAAATGTAATTTGGTCATGCGATCCATGTCACGGCAACACTATTAAAGCTACCACAGGATTTAAAACAAGACCTTTTAATAGCGTTTTAAAAGAAGTTAAAAATGTATTTGCTTGTCATCAAAGCGAAGGAAGTTATGCTGGAGGATTACATATTGAAATGACAGGTCAAAATGTTACTGAGTGTATCGGTGGAGCACAAAAAATATCAGAAAAAGATTTATCTTCTAGATATCATACTCATTGTGATCCAAGACTTAATGCAAACCAAGCTTTAGAACTAGCCTTTTTAATTTCTGATGAGATTAAAAAGAATAGCTTGTATTCTAAAAATACAAACAGAGCGGCATCTTAAAACATTGTAAAAAATACCAACTGATAATACGTTAAGTTTATGACACCTTCTGAAAAAATTTTTTTTATATCTAGTTGGATAAAAGATTATGTAAATAATATGCCCAGTAAAGCTGAGTCACTAGTAATTGGAATTTCTGGTGGAATAGATTCATCTGTATCAAGTACTCTAAGCGCAATGACAGGTTTAAAAACCATAGTTCTTTCTATGCCAATTAAACAAAAGTCTAATCAACACGATTTAAGCTTAAAGCATCAAGAGTGGTTAGTTAAAAAATTTAAGAATGTTGAAGCACACACGATTAATTTAGATGAACTTTTTTCAACTTTTTCTTCAAGTTTATCAAATTTTGATAATGAACATGGTATGGCAAATTCAAGAGCAAGACTAAGAATGACAACTCTTTATCAGGTAGCAGCTGCCAACAAAGGAATTGTAGTTGGTACTGGTAACAAGATTGAAGATTTTGGGGTAGGGTTCTACACTAAATATGGAGATGGCGGAGTTGATATTTCTCCAATAGCAGATTGCAATAAAACTGAAGTATGGGAACTTGGAAAAGAACTTGGAATTTTAGAAGAAATAATTCAAGCACCACCTACAGATGGATTATGGGACGATGGCAGAACTGATGAAGGACAATTGGGTTTAAAATACCAAGAGTTAGAGGAGGCCATGAATAATCCAAATTCACCTAATAGAGCTAAATACGAAAATATAAGAAAACAAAATTTGCATAAAATGGAGCGAATTCCAGTATGCAAAATTCCTAATTAATCAAATAGATTCACAAATCTATGAATTAAGTATATTTCTAAAACAATGAATAAAGATATTTTTTTAACAAACAATCTAAGCAACAAAAAAGAGAAGTTTGTTCCAATTGATGAGAAAAATGTTGGCATGTATGTATGTGGTCCAACAGTTTATGATGATCCACACATAGGAAATGCTAGACCAATAGTAATTTTTGATATTCTTTTTAAAATACTCAAGAGTAAATTTTCATCTGTTACTTATGTTAGAAACATCACTGATGTTGATGACAAGATAATTCAATCTTCAAATGAGAAAAATATATCTATTTCAGATCTAACAGAAACGGTAATTAAAGGTTTTAATGAAGATTGTAATTATCTTAATTGTGAAAATCCATCACAACAACCTAAGGCAACAGAGCATATTAATCTAATGATTGAAATGATTTCAGAATTAATAAAAAAAAACTTTGCTTATGAAAATAATCAACATGTTTATTTTGAAGTTAAGAAATTTGATGATTATGGGCAGCTATCAAATAAAAAATTAGAAGATTTAATAGCAGGATCAAGAGTTGAAGTTAGTGATAACAAGAAAAATTCTGAGGATTTTGTATTATGGAAGCCATCTTTAAAAAATGAACCTTCTTGGGATTCTCCTTGGGGCAAAGGAAGACCTGGTTGGCATTTAGAATGTTCCGCAATGTCAAAGAAGTTTTTAGGTAAC
Source organism: uncultured Pelagibacteraceae bacterium (assembly GCA_902591185.1). Lineage (GTDB taxonomy): Bacteria > Pseudomonadota > Alphaproteobacteria > Pelagibacterales > Pelagibacteraceae > Pelagibacter. Next base: position 21,617 of record CACIZU010000007.1, on the reverse strand, counting down.
GAATTTGATATACATGGAGGTGGTATAGATTTAATTTTCCCTCATCATGAAAATGAAATAGCCCAATCAAGATGTGCAAATGACACCAAGGTTTTTGCGAACTATTGGTTACATAATGCTTTTATAACAATGTCTAATGAAAAAATGGCAAAATCACAGGGAAATATTTTAAAGATAAAAGATTTTAAAAATAAAGTAAGCGGTCAAGTTTTAAGACTTGCTTTGATTAGTGCACATTACAAACAGCCTTTAGATTGGAGCGATAAATTATTAGAGGATTGTCAAAACACAATTAATAAATGGTACAATGTTTATTTACCTTCAAAAAGTTTTTTAAATGAAGAAATATTAAAACCTTTATATGATGATATAAATACTCCTGGTTATATTGCTAATTTACATAAACTTTATGAAAAAGCGTTAAAGGGTAATGATGAAGACAAGCAAATTTTTAATTCAGCATGTAATTTTATTGGTTTACTTAACGAAACTAAAGAAAGATGGTTAAGTTATAAAAAAGAAAAAGCAAATATTACTGAGATAGAAATAAATAATAAAATTGAACTTAGAAATATAGCTAGAACTAATAAAGATTATAAAGAAGCAGACAATATTAGAAACTATCTTTTAGATAAAGGTGTTTTAATAGAAGATAAAGATGGTAAAACAATTTGGAAATTTAAATGAGTAAGGAAAAACTTTATATATTTGATACTACTCTTAGAGATGGTGCTCAAACACAAGGGGTTGATTTTTCAATCGATGATAAACAAAAGATATCTGTTTCATTAGATAATTTGGGAGTAGATTATATTGAAGGTGGCTGGCCTGGTGCTAATCCAACTGATACAGAATTTTTCAATAAAGATCATAATTTTAAGGCAGCTAAACTAACTGCTTTTGGCATGACTAAAAAATCAGAACATAGTGCAAAAAACGATCCAATGTTATCTTCATTAATCAATTCAAAATGTTCTTCTGTATGCTTGTTTGGAAAATCTTGGGATTTTCAAGTTGATGTAGCTTTAGGAATAACTAATGAGCAAAATCTTAAAAATATAAGTGAAAGTGCCGAACATATAGTAAGTTCAGGTAAAGAATTCATGTTTGATGCAGAACATTTTTTTGATGGCTACAAATCAAATCCAGAGTATGCGATAGCTTGCTTAAAGTCAGCTTATGAGAATGGTGCTAGATGGATTATTTTGTGCGACACTAACGGTGGAACACTTCCTCATGAAGTTGCTAAAATTGTACCCGAGGTTATAAAACATATACCTGGAGAAAATTTAGGTATTCATGCTCATAATGATACAGAAAATGCGGTTGCTAATAGTTTAGTAGCAGTTCAAGCTGGAGTAAGACAAGTCCAGGGTACAATAAATGGATTAGGTGAGAGATGTGGTAATGCAAACCTTATGTCTTTAGTTCCAACTTTTTTTCTAAAAAAAGATTTTAGTGAAAAATTTGAACTAAACATTAAACGAGAAAATTTAAAAAACTTAACTCAATGTTCTAGATTATTAGATGAACTATTGAATAGAAAACCTAACAAGCATCTTCCTTATGTTGGAGCATCTGCATTTTCTCATAAAGGTGGGATGCATGTTTCGGCAGTTCAAAAGAATCCTAAAACTTATGAGCATATAGTTCCTGAAGAAGTAGGAAATTCAAGAAATATTGTTGTTTCAGACCAGTCTGGTCAATCAAATATAATGTCGAGACTAAAATCTATTGGTATTCAAATTGAAAAAAATGATCCAAAAATTAGAAAACTTTTAGAAGAAGTAAAAGATAGAGAATTTATTGGCTATAGTTATGACGGTGCAGATGCTTCTTTTGAATTATTAGCACGAAGGTTAATGGGTGAAATACCAAGATATATATCAATTAACGAATATGATGTTTCGGTTAAAAAAGATAGTTTAGGAGATATTATTTCTCATGCAAAAGCTCAATTAGAAGTCGATGGAGAGAAAATATTATGTGAAGGTGAAGGTAATGGACCAGTAAACGCATTAGATAATGCTATAAGAAAAAATGTTAACCGACTTGCAAAATATTCTGAATATTTAAAAGATTTAAAGCTTGTTGATTACAAGGTTAGAATTTTAAATACGGGAACAGAAGCTGTTACTAGAGTTTCAATTGAAAGCACAGATTCTAAAGGAGAAAATTGGTTCACTATTGGAGTTTCACCTAATATAATTGATGCTTCATTTAAAGCTTTAGTTGATAGTTTGGATTATAAATTGTTTAAAGATAAGGCACCCGCTAGTTTGTAATTTTATATTTCAACACTGTTATGTCATCAAAAAATATTACTTTTATTTTACACAAGCCTCAATTGTCAGAAAATATCGGTGCATGCGCAAGAGGCATAAAAAACTTTAATTTTCAAAAATTAATTGTAATTAATCCTAAACCAATTTTTCCAAATGATAAAATTTTAGCAACTTCAGTTGGGGCTAAAAATATCATAAATAAAAGTAAAGTATTTGATAATTTAGAGTCAGCTTTAAAAAATATAGATTATGTTATTGCAACCTCATCAAGATTTAGAAATAAAAATATCAAACATATTCAGCTAGAAGATTTAAAGAAAATAGATTTTAATAAAAAAGTAGCGTTTCTTTTTGGTTCTGAAGCTTCAGGGTTATCTAATAATGAAGTGAGTTATGCAAATTACACATTACAAATACCAACAAATCCTGAATTTAAATCATTAAATCTTTCTCATAGTTTAATCATTATTGCTCAATATGTTGCAAGTATTATTAAATCTAAAACTTCTAATTTTAAAAAATCCAAAAAAGTAAAAACAGCCTCCAAAAAAGAAATACTTTCTATGACAAATCTTTGTATTCGAAATTTAAATGAAATTAATTTTTTTAAACCAAAGGAAAAGAAACCCATTATGTTAGAAAATTTAAGAAATATTTTCTATAGAATGGAATTATCAGCTAAAGAAACTCGTATTTTATCAAGTGTATTTGCTAGTTTGGGTAAAAAACGTTGATTGACAAAATTGTATGTAAGCTTATAAACCCCAATATTAAATGACAAAAAGATTAAACTCTAAACATAAAGTAGATAGAAGATTAAAAGTTAACCTTTGGGGAAGACCAAAAAGTCCTTTTAACACTAGAGCTTACGGGCCAGGTCAACACGGTCAGTCAAAACAGGGCAAACCCTCAGATTACGGAATTCAATTACAAGCTAAGCAAAAACTTAAAGCTTATTACGGCAACATTAATGAAAGACAATTTAGAAATATTTATAAAAAAGCGGCAATGCTTAAAGGTGATACAAGTGAAAACTTGATAGGTTTACTCGAGAGAAGATTAGATGCGATTATTTACAGAGCCAAATTTGCAACTACTATTTTTTCTGCAAGACAATTAATTAACCATGGACATGTTAGGGTAAATGGAAAAAAAGTTAATATTGGAAGTTACATTGTTAAAGAAGAAGATTCTATTGAGATTAGAGATAAATCTAAACAATTAGCAATTATTGATATAGCTTTAGCTAATAAAGAGAGAGAAACTCCAGAATACATCCAAATGGATGAAAAAAATAAAAAACTAAAATTTGTTAGAGTTCCTAAATTTGAAGAAGTACCTTATCCAATAGTAATGGAGCCAAATCTAGTTATTGAATATTATTCAAGATAATATTATTTCTTAAAATTAATTCCTTTATCTTCAAGAATTTTTTTAAGCTCACCATTTTCGTACATTTCTTTTACGATGTCACAGCCACCAACAAATTCTTTTTTGATATATAGTTGAGGAATAGTAGGCCAGTCACTAAAAACTTTAATACCTTCCCTTATATTTTGATCTTCTAAAACATTCACACCTTGGAAATTAACCTCAAGTAACTTTAACATATTTGATACAGCCATTGAAAATCCACACTGAGGTGCATCAGGTGTTCCTTTCATAAATAAACATATATCGTTATTATCGATATGATTTTGAATTAAGCTTTTAGTTTGATCATCCATTATTGCTCCTTTGTTTTAATTGCTAAGGCATGTAATTCATTTCCCATTTTACCCTTTAGAGAATTATATACCATTTTATGTTGTTCAATTTTACTTTTTCCAGAGAATTGAGATGAAGTTACTGTTGCTGAGTAGTGATTGCCATCTCCAGCTAAATCTTGTATTTCAACTGTAGCATCCGTTAAAGTTTCTTTAATTAAACTCTCAATTTCTTTTAAATTCATTGCCATTATTTACTCATATAATTAGTTAACCAATTTGTATTTGAAGTTATTAATTCGTTAATTGTAGCTTTTGTCTTATCATTAATAAATAGTTGATTTTCATTGATTGTTCCTAACTCATCAAAATGAACAGCATTTTTATTAAGTAAATCGGTTACTTTTTTCAAGTCTTTTTTAGTAATTTCAATGATGTAACGACCTTGATCTTCAGCAAAAAAATATTCAATTTCATTAATTAAATATTTTGGTTTTTTAAGATAGATACCTTTATTTCCTTTAATACACATCTTTGAAACGGCGGTAATTATACCTCCCAAAGAAACATCATGAGCGCTTTTGATATAACCACTGTCAATTAGTTTTAATAAAGTTTCACCATTATTTTTTTCATTAAAAAGATTGATTTCTGGTGGAGGACCGTTTTTTTCGTCTAAGATGTTTCTTGCAAATAAACTTTGATCAATATGACCTTCAGTTTTGCCAATTACTAAAACGATATTATCAATTTCTTTAAAATCCATTGTGATCATTTTTTGATAATCTTTAATTAAACCAACACCACCAATGGATGGAGTGGGTTTAATACCTTCTTCTTTCGTTTGATTATAAAAAGATACATTTCCGGAAACTATTGGGAATTTTAAATATTCGGCTGCTTCACCAATTCCTTGAACGCATTCTACAAACTCACCCATGTTTTCTTCATTCTCTGGACTACCAAAATTTAAACAGTTGGTAATTGCAACTGGTTTAGCTCCAACAGAAATTAAGTTTCTAAAACTTTCGCATACGACTTGCTTACCACCTGTAAGTGGGTGTGCCCAACAATAAACAGCAGAAGAGTCCACTGATGCTGCAACAGCTTTATCAGTCCCATGAACTCTAACAACACCGGCGTCTCCACCTGGTTTTTGAATAGTATCACCCATAACTGTATGATCATATTGTTGCCAAATCCATTCTTTGCTACAAACATTAGGATTTGATAAAACTTTCTTTAAAACATCTATAATCTTTAAATTTTTAAGATCGTCTTTTTTAATTTTATTTTTTTTTGGCAATTTTGCTTTTTTCCATTTACGATCATACATAGGTGAATTTTCAACCAATGTATTAACAGGAATATTTGCAACTTTCTCATCATTAAAGTAAAGTTCAATTTTTTTAGATTTAGTAGTTTTGCCAATTACTGCAAAATCTAAGTTCCATTTATCAAATATCTTTTTAGCATGCTCTTCTTTGCCATTTTCTAAAACAATCAACATTCTTTCTTGGCTTTCAGAAAGCATTATTTCATAGGGTGTCATCTTTGCTTCTCTACATGGAACTTTATTTAAATTAATTTCAATTCCAAGATTACCTTTTGAAGCCATTTCAATGCTAGAAGATGTTAATCCAGCAGCACCCATATCTTGAATAGCAATAATTGAGTCTCCAGCCATTAATTCGAGACATGCTTCGAGTAATAATTTTTCTGTAAATGGATCTCCAACTTGAACAGTTGGTTTTTTTTCTTCAATTTTTTCGTCAAAACTAGTTGAAGCCATACTAGCGCCATGAATTCCATCTCTTCCAGTTTTTGAACCAACATATATTACAGGTTTGTTTAATCCTGCTGCTTTTGAATAGAAAATCTTATCTTTTTTAACCAATCCTAAAGTCATCGCGTTTACTAAAATATTACCATTATAAGAACTATCAAAGTTCGTTTGACCAGCTATTGTTGGAACACCCATGCAATTACCATAACCTCCAATACCATGGACAACACCTCTTAATAAATTTTTAGTTTTTTTATGCTGTGGAGATCCAAAATGAATTGAGTTTAAATTTGCAATTGGTCTTGCACCCATTGTAAACACATCTCTCATTATACCACCAACACCAGTGGCTGCACCTTGATAAGGTTCAATAAAAGAAGGGTGATTGTGACTTTCAATTTTAAAGACAATTGCATCATTATCACCAATATCAATAATTCCTGCATTTTCTCCAGGTCCTTGGATTACTTGTTTTCCTTTAGTTGGAAGTTTTTTTAGGTGAAGTTTTGATGATTTATAAGAACAGTGTTCATTCCACATTGCTGAAAAGACTCCAAGTTCAGTAATATTTGGTGTTCTTTTAAGAAGTTCACAAATTTTCGCATACTCATCTTTTTTAAGACCATGATCTATTGCCACCTGTTCGTTTACAATCATTTTAGGTTATTAATTAAATTATTGAAAAATAGCGAACCATCTTCACCAGAAAGAGAAGGGTCAATCATTCTTTCAGGATGAGGCATCATTCCTAAAATATTTTTTTTTTTATTAAAAATTCCTGCTATATTTTTAATCGATCCATTAGGATTAAATTGTTCTTCTGATTTACCATCTTTATCACAATAATTAATTGCAACTTGTTCATTATCTTCAATCTCTTTTAATTGGTCTTTTGTGCAAAAATAATTTCCTTCATTATGAGCAATATGAAATTCTAAAACATTATTATCAATATTTTTAAAAAAAGTATTTTGTTTATTGTTAATTTTAACAAATACATTTTTACAAATAAATTCTAAATATTTATTTCTTAATAAAACACCTGGGACAAGACCAGTTTCAACTAAAATTTGAAAACCATTACAAATACCCATGACTATGCCACCAGAATTTGCAAAGTTAATAACAGATTTCATTATTTTTGATTTTGATGCCATGCTTCCACATCTCAAGTAATCACCATAAGAAAAACCACCAGGCAAAACAACTAAATCACTTTTTGGAAATTCAGCATCATTGTGCCAAACCATTTTATTTTTAAAGCCAAATTTTTTTAGCGCAACATCCATATCTCTATCACAATTAGAACCTGGAAATGTAATGACTGATGATTTCATTAATTATTGTGCATCAATAATTTTATAGTTTTCAATAACTAGATTAGCTAAAAGTTTTTTACACATTTCTTCAACTTTATCTTTAGCTTTTTTTGGATCACTTTCTTTGGTTTCTATTTCAAAATATTTTCCTTGCCTTACTTCATTAAGATCATTGAAACCCATTCCATCTAATGTTTGATGAATAACTTTACCTTGAGGATCAAGAACATCTTTTTTAAGCGTTATGATTACTGAAATTTTCATTTACGTTTTTTTTTAACTGAAGATAGTTTCGTTACATTTACTGCTGATATATTGGATTGTTCGTGAAGAATACCCAATCTTTTTGCAACTTCTGTGTATGCTGGAATAAGATCACCTAAGTCTTTTCTAAATCTATCTTTATCAAGTTTCTTTTCAGTAATTCTATCCCACAATCTACAAGTATCAGGACTTATCTCATCAGCTAATACAATTTGAGTTTTGCCGCTTTCATGTGTTAATCCAAACTCAACTTTAAAATCTACTAATTTTATTCCAACAGCTCTAAACATTCCTAGAAGAAAATCATTTAATCTTGAAAGATTTTCATCTATCCAATCAAGCTGCATTATGTTTAACCAATTAAATGTTAAAATATGTTCACGACTTATTATTGGGTCTCCAAGTTTATCGTCTTTAAGACAGTATTCTATTAAAGGACTTTCAAGAACAGTTCCTTCTTCAATACCTAATCTTTTAGTTAATGATCCAGTAGCAATATTTCTTACAACAAATTCAATAGGGATTATATCAACTAGTTTAACGAGCTGTTCTCTCATATTAATTCTTTTTACTAAATGATTTTTAATTCCGATTTCTGAAAGGTTTGAAAGAATGTGTTCAGAAATTCTATTGTTTAAAACACCTTTACCTTCAATTATTGATTTTTTTTCATTATTAAATGCTGTCGCATCATCCTTAAAATATTGAATAACTAAGTTTTTATCATTTGTTTCATAAATGATTTTAGCCTTACCTTCGTATAATTTTTTACCTTTTTTCATTATTTAAACACTCTTCTAAAGATCAAATTCACATTTTTAAAGTGTTTTGAATAACTAAAGATAGATTTTAGTTTTTTTGGGGAAATCTTATTCATTATGATTTTATCAGCAGAAATAACATCAAATAAGTTTAAGTTTTCTGCAAAACATTTTTTAGCATAATTTTGAACCATTTTATAAGATTGTTCTCTACTTAGACCAGATTTAGTTAGTTCTAACATAACTTCTTGTGAAAAAATTAAACCTTTAGTGATGTTTAGATTTTCTAACATTTTTTTAGGATAAACAATCATATTATTTAAAATATTTGTTAGTCTTACTAAAGCAAAATCAGTAGTAATATTTGCATCAGGACCAATATTTCTTTCAACACTTGAATGAGAGATGTCTCTTTCATGCCATAGAGCAATATTTTCTAAAGCAGGCATCACTGCACTTCTTACCATTCTAGCAAGACCAGTTAAGTTTTCGCTTAAGATAGGGTTTTTTTTATGAGGCATAGCTGAAGAACCTTTTTGATTTTTTGAAAAGTATTCTTGCAATTCATAAACTTCAGTTCTCTGCAAATGTCTTATTTCAACAGCAACTCTTTCAATAGATCCTGCTATAATTCCTAAAACTGAAAAATAAAAAGCATGCCGGTCTCTTGGGATAATTTGTGTAGATATTGGTTCAACTTTTAAGCCTAATTTTTTTGCCACATGTTTTTCAACATTTGGATTTATATTAGCAAAAGTTCCAACAGCTCCTGATATTGCGCATGTTGATACTTCATTTATTGCATCAACTAATCTCTTTCTATTTCTTTTAAATTCTTCATAAAAAGAAGCCAATTTTAATCCAAAAGTAACAGGTTCAGCATGAATTCCATGACTACGACCTATGCATGGTGTTAGTTTATATTTTTTAGCCTGTCTTTTTAGGACTTTTAAAATTTGATCAATGTCTTTTAGAATTATTCTACCTGATTGAATCATTTGAATGTTAAAACTCGTATCTAACACATCGGAAGAGGTCATTCCTTGGTGTAAGTATCTAGCCTTGATTCCAGCTTTTTCTGTAACAGAGGTTAAAAAGGCAATAACATCATGCTTTACTTTTGACTCTATTTTGTGAATTCTGCTTACATTAATTCTTGCTTTTTTTCTAACAATTGAAGCAACTCCTTTTGGTATTTGGCCAAGTTTCTCCATAGCTTCAGCAGCTGCAACTTCGACATCTAGCCAAATTTTGTATTTATTTTCTTCTGACCAAATGTCAGTTAATTCTTTTCGCGAGTATCTTTTAATCATCTATTATAAGTATGGAGGCTTTGAATAACCTTTAGCAGATTCTGTAAAGATTTCATAACCATTTTCAGTAATTCCTAGCGTATGTTCAAATTGTGCTGACAAAGATTTATCTTTCGTAACTGCTGTCCATCCATCATTTAGCATTTTAATATCATATTTACCAGAATTAATCATTGGTTCGATAGTAAAAGTCATACCAGGTCTTAAATCCATTCCTGAATTTTTACTACCATAATGTAAAATATTTGGTGGTTCATGAAATGTTGTGCTTATTCCATGTCCACAAAAATCTCTCACAACAGAAAAACCTTTTTTTTCTACAAACGATTGGATTTCGTAACCTATATCACCCAATTTAATACCTGGTTTTAAAATTTTAATTGCCCTCATCATTGACTCGTAAGTAGCATCTATAAGGTTATTTAATTTAACTGGAGTTTTGCCAATACAAAACATTCTACTTGTATCTCCATAATATTCATCAACTATAGCAGTAACATCTACATTAACTGCATCACCATCTCTTAAAATTCTATCAGAAGGAATACCGTGACATACAACATGATTTAAAGATGTACATAAAGATTTTGTAAATCCTCTATAATAAAGTGGAGCAGAGTATCCACCATTATCTCTAATAAATTCATAACCTAATTTATCTATATGATCGGTTGAGACACCTTCTTTAATATTATCAGTCAACATATCTAAAGTTTGAGCTGCTAACTTTCCAGCAACTCTCATTTTTTCAAATTTTTCTTTATAATCAGTCATCAATAATTTTAAGTTTTTTATCTATAAAAATTTTTTTAGAACTTATATCACATCTATAGGCTAAAAAATTAACTCCTGCTTTTTTAGCAAACAGGTAATTCTTATAATATTCAGCATCTATATCTTTTGCTATTTTAAAATATTCCATATTTTGAATTTGAACCAAAAATAATAAGTAAGTTTTGTAGCTTTTTTTTATGGCATCAATAAGAGTAAGTAAATGCTTAGAACCACGAGAAGTTACCGCATCTGGAAATTCTGCAGTATTTTTGTCTCTAAAAAGAGTAACATTTTTGACCTCTACAAAACTTTTTTGTTTATTTTTTTCAATTAAAAAATCAAATCTTGTTTCCTTATTAAAAAAAACTTCTGGTTTTATTAAATCGATATTTTTAAGCTCTTTAATTAGGTTATTCTCTAAGCCATGTTGGGCTATTTTATTTGCCATATGAGTATTTACGCCTACTAGATTTTTTCTTGTTTTTATAATTTCAAGACCATATTTAAGTTTTTTTTTGGGATCATTGTTTGGTAGAACATAAACATCATTATCTTTGTCTAACAAACCTTTCATTGAACCTGTATTAGGGCAATGAGCTGTGACAATTTCTTTATTTAATTTAACGTCAGTAAAGAACCGTTTGTATCGTTTGATTAGTTTACCTTTTATTAAAGACTTGGTAAATTCCATTACTAAATTATACATTTAAAATGAACAAAAACACAAAAGTTAATGCCGCAATATTGATCATAGGTAATGAAATTTTATCAGGCAGAACTCAAGACACTAACACTTCAACATTAGGAACTTGGTTAAATTCTATAGGAGTTAAAGTAGAAGAAGTTAGAATTATTCCTGACATTGAAAAAGCAATAATTGATACATTGAATTTATTAAGAACAAATTATGATTATGTTTTTACAACTGGAGGTATTGGCCCCACTCATGATGATATTACCGCCGAATCTGTTTCAAAAGCTTTTGGTTTAAAATATGAAATTCATAAAGAAGCTTATAAAATTTTAGAAGCATATTACAAATCAGGAGAATTTAATGAAGGTAGGCAAAAAATGGTTTGGATGCCAAAAAATGCCAATTTGATTTTAAATCCGACTAGTGGAGCACCAGGTTTTAATGTTGAAAATGTATTTTGTTTACCAGGAGTTCCTTCAATTTTAAAATCAATGTTAGGCGGATTAAAAAATGATATTGTTGGTGGAGAATCTATATTAAGTCATACAATTAATTTGAGAACAGTTGAAAGCGAGATAGCTAGCTCCTTAACCAAGGTTCAGAATAAAAATAAAGATGTTGAAATTGGAAGTTATCCATTTTTCCAAGCAGGTAAATTAGGAGTTTCAATAGTAATAAGATCTGAAGATCAAAATAAAATTAATATTTGTAATTCACAGATATTAGATTTTGTTAAAAATAAAAAAATTAAAATTGTTGAAAAAAATTAATGTTGTATTTTGCTTACGGTAGTAATTTGAATCATTATCAAATGAAAAATATTAGATGTTTTGGATCAAGATATTTAAAATCTTTTTGTCTCAAAAATTATAAATTGATATTCTCTCATCCAAATAAATTAAATAAATTTGGTTATGGAAATATAATAAAAGAAAAAGAATCTAAGGTAATGGGAGCTCTTTGGGTAATCACAAAAAAACATGAAAAAATATTAGATAATTACGAACAATTTCCTAATATTTATAAAAAGGAATATTTTTATTTAAGAGGAAAAAAGGTTATGTTTTATATTATGAATAAGTATTTTATTAAAAACCCACCCAAAAGTTATGTTGATACAATTAACAGAGGCTATGAAGATTGTAATATTGATTTGAGAATTAAACATAGATTTTAAATGATTAAATTTAACTCAAGCCCAGAACCAACTATAGGGGTTGAGATAGAGCTTCAATTGGTAGACAAAAAAAATTTAAATTTAAACAATATATCTTCCAAAGTACTGACTGATGTAAATAAAGAATTTTCAGACAATATCAAATGTGAACTTATTGAATCAATGATAGAAATAAATACTAATATTTGCTCAAATATTGAGGAAGTAGAAAAAGATATTAGAAAAACTTTTAATCACCTTGATGAAATTTTAAAAAATTATGAAACCGAAATCAATTGTACTAGCCTCCATCCTTTTGCTATAGGAAAAAATCAAATTATTACAGATAACCTTCGTTACAAACGTATAATGAAAGATCTTCAAATGGTGGGAAAACGTTTTATTTCACAGGGACTACATGTACATATTGGAATTAGTAATCCTGAAGATGCAATTAAAGTAAACAATGCACTAAGAGTATATTTGCCTTTGCTTTTAGCTCTATCAACATCTTCGCCATTTTTTGAAGGTGAAGATACTGGTCTTCATTCATATAGAACAAAACTTTTTGAAGCTTTGCCTTTAGCAGGAATGCCGGATTATTTAAATAACTGGAATCACTTTGAAAATTTAACTGAACATTTAGAGGGAGCAGGAATAATTAATTCCGTTAAAGATCTTTGGTGGGATGTTAGGCCACATCCTGGATTTGGAACCGTAGAAATAAGAGTTTGTGATATTCCCATAAACTTTAAAGAAATAATTGCCTTAGTTGCTTTGATACAGGCTCTTGTTGTGACGCTAATAAAATTAGGCGAATATGAAGATACACATATACAAATCCTTCAATCAAATAAATGGCAAGCGGCACGTTATGGGCTTGAAGGTGTATTTGTTGATCCTAAAAGTTTTAAAAAACTATCTATGAGAGAAGCAATTAAAAATCTTTATATTTTAGTAGAACCAACTATCAGTTCTTTAGGTTTAAAAAAACATTTTAATATATTGGAAGAAATATTAAACAGCGACACAGGATCTAACAAACAAAGAAAGCTTTATGCCAATTCTAATAATTTTGAACATATGATAAAAACTTTAAAAGAACAATTTTATGATTAAATTAGTAGACACAAAGAACTTAAAAAACCATTACAAACATAATTAAAAATAAAAATTGATAACTTTAAATCGTAATTCAAAAAAATTATTACTCTTACAGCGTAATGAGTTGCTTTCAGAAAAACAAAAATGGTTGAGAAAAAAATTTGGAAGATTCATTTTTACTAACTTTTTAATTAATTATTTTCAAAACAAAGATATTGAAAAACAAACTGAAGAATTATTTCGTAAAGAAATTGATTTAATAAAAGAATATTTGCCAAGTAAAGTTGAAAATATTATGGATATTGGATGTGGGCTTGGAATAATAAATATTTATTTAAATGATATTTATGTTAATCAGCCTAATTTTTTTTTATTAGATAAAAATCGAATAGATAAAAAAATTAAGTATGGGTTTAGTTCAAATTATGAAAGTTATAACGATTTAAATGAAACAAAAAATTTACTTTTAAACAATAATATAAATATTAATTCTATTCACACAATTGATGTTGAAAAAGATATTGAAATAAATAATAAAATTGATCTTGTAATTTCTCTTAAATCAATGGGCTATCATTATCCTATTGATTTGTATCTTAAATTATTTGAGACATGTTGTGATAAAGATACAATCTTTATTTTTGATGTTACAGAAGGATATTATAAAGAAAGTTTATTTAAAAATTATTTCGATATTGTGGATATAATCTATGAAGAAAAAAGCATTCATTCGCTAAAAAGATTATATTGCAGACAATTTAAAAAATAATATTGATTTGTATTAAAAATTAAGTCAGATTGTCACAATAAATAATTAAAAAGGGAGAAATAAAAACATGAATAAAATTAAAAAATTATCTCTTGCAATTTTAGCAGTTATTTTCACGGTGAGTTTGTCGTTACAAAGTGCTAATGCAGGAAATGTTACAATTAATTTAGGACACGGCGGTGGAGAAAAAAGTGCTTATCAACCATTAGCTACAAAATTTGCTGAACTTGCAGCAAAATATTCTAACGGTAGTTTAGAAGTAAAAGTTAGATGTTGTGCGCAATTAGTAAAAGAAGATGAAGCCTTTAAAGCAATGCAACTAGGTACTGTTGATATGAGTATTATTACAGGTAATAATCTATCTCCACACTTTGCTTTAACAGATGCTTTTGTTTTACCTTACATATTTAAAGATAAAGCACATGCTTATAAAGTATTAGAAGGACCTGTTGGTGATAGCTACAAAAAGAAACTACTTGATGCTACAGGAATTCATGTTTTAGCTTTCGGTTTTGTCGGAGATCGTGATTTTTACAACTCAAGACAACCTATTACAAAAATGGCTGATATGAAGGGCTTGAAAGTTAGAGTTCCAAAAAATCAAGTAATGATAGATACATTTAAAGAATTTGGTGCTGCACCTATACCTCTTCCATGGGCAGATACACCAACAGCATTACAAACTGGAACTGTTCAAGGTGCTGATAATGGAACTTCTTTCATTAAATCTGCAAAATTTTATGAAATCATGCCTTTCTTTACTGTTCTAGAACACTTTACATATTTTTCACCATTAATGGCAAGTCCAAGATTGATGAAAAAATTAGATGCTGATCAAACTAAAGCTCTTCGTAGAGCTGCTAAAGAAGCCAGCGATTATCAAAAAGAAGTGATGGGTGCTGCTACTTCTGAAATCCGTAAATTCCTTACAACTGAGGGACAAGGTGGAATGAAAACAGTTGAGTTTGAGCGAGCTGATTTTATAGCTGCAGGACAACGTGTACAAGATCGTTACGCAACTGAAAAGGGTGCTGAGTTTACATCTTTTGTTCAAGCAATTAGAGCAGCAGCAAACTAAACTTATTTTTAAGTAAATTTAAAGGGCGCATGGTATCTAAATTGCTAGCGCCCTTTTTTAATTTTTAATATAATTCAATTAATGATTAAAAAACTGGACAAATACTTTGAGGAAATATTATGTACATTTTTTTTAAGTGTTGTTTTTATTTCAGTAATAACTCAAGTCATTTTAAGATTTGGCTTTTCTTCAGCAGCTGCTTGGCCAGAAGAAACTGCTGTTTATGGTTTAATTTTTGCAGTGTATCTTGGCGCTTCTTTAGGTGTTAAAGAAAGAGCCCACGTTAGAATAACTTTTTTAGTATTTCGTTTACCAAAAAAATTACAAATCAGTTCGATTGTTTTAGCAGATATTTTTTGGTTAAGTTTTGTTGGTTTTATGATTTATCAAACAGTAATTTATACACAACTTTTGTTTGATGTAAGTTATGTGCTTCCCGGCTTAAATATAGAGCTGAAGTGGCTTCAAATGTTTATTCCAATGATATTTGTTTTAATGTTATTTAGAATTTTACAAGTTTATTGGCAGTGGAAAAATACTGGATGGAAAGGTCTGCCTCTATGAGTGGACCTTTAGCTATGGGGTTAATTTTTGTTTTTACAATGGCTATTGGTGTGCCAATACCATTTTCAGCTGGTATAGCAACTGTCGGTGGTTTAATAATTGCTGATATTCCTTTGTCACTTATGGCACTAAGTGCATGGACAGCTTTTGAACCTTTTCCTTTGGTTACTATACCTTTGTTCATTTTAGCTGGTCAATTAATGGAACATGGTGGCATGTCTGAAAAATTAGTTACAATAGCAAAAAAATTAGTTGGAGCTTATAAAGGTGGATTAGGTTTAGTTACAGTTGTTGCATGCATGTTTTTTGCTGCACTTTCAGGTTCTGGACCAGCTACTACTGCTGCTATTGGTTCTATTACAATTCCAGCTATGCAAAAAGAAGGTTACAGTTCTAAGTTTGCTGGCGGTATTGCTGCTGCAGCAGGAGCTTTAGGAAGCATGATACCACCTTCAAATTTGTTAATTATATTTGCGCTTGTAACCGATATTTCTATTCCAAGACTTTTTTTAGCTGGAATTCTTCCAGGAATAATTCTTGGCTTAATGCTTATGGTTGTAGTTTTTATTATTTCATTAAAAAATAATTATGGTGGAGAAGGGGAAAAATTTATATTTAGACCATTACTTTGTGCTTTATGGGATGGAAAGTGGGCAGTGTTTGCTCCAATTATTATATTAGGTGGAATTTATGCTGGAATTTTTACACCTTCCGAAGCTGCGGCTGTAGCAGTTGCGTATGGTTTGTTTGTAGGTTTTTTTATTTATAAAGGATTAACATTAAGCAAATTATTCCAAGCATTTAAATTTACAGCAATTGTTATTGGTACAGTATTATTTATCTTAGGATCGACAAAAGCATTTGGTCAGCTGGTAACAATATATGATATTCCTGAATCAATACTAGGCTTGTTTCAAGGTATAGTAAATTATCCTTGGTTAGTAATGTTGTTAATAGGCATACTTTATATAATAGTTGGAATGTGGTTAGAAAGTATTCCTCAAATTATTATTTTTACAGCTGTGTTTTTTCCATTAATAACAAAAATTGGAATAGACCCAGTAGTTTTTGGAATATTTACAGTCATGACTTGTGAAATTGGATTTCTTACTCCACCCATTGGAATTAATTTATTTGTTGCAGCCAGAATAAGCAAAATATCAATTGAAGAAATATCTATTGGAGTTTTACCTCTTTTAATTCCATATGTTTTAATGGTTTTAATTTTAGTATTCTTTTCTGATTGGGTAACGTATCTTCCCGACTTGGTTTATGGTCCAACACGATGAAGAATATTCCATTAATAGGATACTCAGATAAATTATCATTACGACCGGGTGAGACAATATCATTTAAAGTATCGTCAACATTAAAAAAATCATTTAGTGCAAGTTTAAAGAGATCTATAAGTGCAGATCCTAACCCAAAAGGAATTGGTATAGTTGAAAAAGATGCATCAAAATATTTTAAAACATCGTCTTTTAAATCAAGAGAACAATCTTTTAATCCAGGCTCTTATGCAATAAGTGAAAAACCAATAAAAGTTTCTGTTAAGAAAAATTTAAATTTTTCTATCATTATTTTTCCAACTCTTTTTTCATCAAAAAAACAAACAATTTTAGCTTTTGATAATGTTGAAATTTATATAAATTCTAAAGGATCATCTGCTATTAGAGTAGGCGATAAGTCAATTTTTATTAAAGAACCACTAATATTAAGAACTTGGTATAAGATTAATGTTAAAATTTCTTTAAGTGGAAAAGTGTCTATTTCTCAAAAAAGTTTGAAAAATAAAAATGAAAAGATCTTAATAAATAATGGAAAAATAAGTTTAAAAAAGATTATTTCAAGCAAAATATCTTTAGCAGCAAATGTTTCTAGAGAAAAAATTTTTAATCATTTCAATGGAAAGATAGAGTCCCCAATAATAAATATAGACGGTAAAAAAATTGGAGAATGGGACTTATCTAAAAATACAAGCTCTACATTTGTTAATTCAATTAAAGGTCCAAAATTATTATTAAAAAATTTTCCAACACGCGCTGTTACTGGTTCTAAGTGGGATAGTTCAGAAATGAACTGGCAGCATAAGCCTGAACATTATGCGGCAATTCATTTTCATGAAGATGATATTTATGATTTTGAATGGAAAACAGATTTTAAATTTACTATTCCTAAGAATATGCCATCAGGAATATATGTCATGAGAATTAGCTGTGAAGATTATGAAGATGCTATGATTTTTTTTGTAGCACCAGCTATTGGTAAAACAAAAACTAAAATATGTGTTTTAATATCTACCTTCACTTATGCAATATACGGAAATCATGCTCGAGTAGATTATAAAGATAGCTGGTTAAATCGTATTAAAGAATGGGAAGCCTACCCATACAATCCTGTAAATTATAAAAAATATGGTCTTTCAACATATAATTATCATTCTGATGGAGCTGGAATTTGTCATGCTTCTCATCGAAGACCTTTATTTAATTTAAGACCTGGTTACATAACCTTAGTTACCAATGGTAGTTCTAATTCATCTTGTTCAGGTTTAAGACATTTCCAAGCAGACAGTCATTTAATTAGTTGGTTGCATAATAAGGATTTTGAATATGAAATAATTACAGATGAACAACTTCATCAAGATGGTTTTAAAGCTATTAAAAAATACAAAACAGTTATTACCGGCTCACATCCTGAATATCACACAAAAGAAACATTAGATGCTTTACGTGAATTTCGAGACAATGGAGGATCTCTTAATTATTTAGGAGGTAATGGTTTTTATTGGCGTATTGCAATTCATAAAGAGAATAAAAGTTTATTAGAAATTAGAAGACCAGAAGGAGGGATACGTGCTTGGGCATCAGAGCCAGGAGAAGCTTATAACGCTTTTGATGGAACTTACGGTGGTCTATGGAGAAGAAGTGGTAGAGCTCCACAAGAACTTGTTGGAATTGGATTTACTGCACAAGGTAACTTTTATGGACATCCATATGAGCGTAAATGTTTTGACAAAAAGTTTGATTGGGTTTTTGAAGGTATAAAAGATAATAAAATTGGAGACTTTGGTTTTAGCGGTAATGGTGCTGCTGGATTTGAATTAGACCATATAGACTCACATCTTACTTCATTAAAAGATATAACTTTATTAGCACAATCGAAGGCATCAAAAGATCCTAAAGAAAATTTTATACTTGTACCGGAGTCACAATTAACTCACTTATCAAACATCAAACATCTTCCTGAGGAAGAAATTTTACAAGCCGACATGGTTTATTTCGAGGTTACTGGTGGTGGATCAGTGTTTTCAACGGGTTCTATTACTTTTTGTGGAAGTTTGCCTTGGAATAAATTCAATAATAACGTTTCAAAGCTTTTAGAAAATATTATTAATAAATCTATTAAAAGATAAATTTAAAAAGCATCATCATAGATATTTAAACTTATAAATTGCTTATGTTTAGCAAATGTCTGCATAATTCATTTATAGTGTTTTGTTTGATTTTTTTAGTAGGTAAACCTATAAAAAAGCCAAGTTTTTCGATTCTGTCAGCTTCTTTAAAATTATTGGTAGTTTTAAATTTATGATTTTTAATACATTCTTGTTTTGTAAAATTACCACTTATTATTGGCCGTGAGTCAATTTTATTTTTTTTTAGATATTGTAAGAAAGATTTTTTTTTATTTACTAATTTATCATTAATTAAAAGTGGAAATCCAAACCAACTAGGGTCAAGACCTTTTATTGGTTCAAAAAAATTAAATTGATTATTCCATGTGTTCGATTTTTTAATTGTTTTGATAATTGCCTTTCTGTTAAATGCCCTAGTTTTTTTGAATAAATTTAATCTTTTGAATTGGTTTAAAGCTATCACAGCAGTTAAGTCTAGTGGTCTTAGATTGAAACCTTGATTTACAAAATTAAATTTTGATCTATTTTTTTGATTGTAATCTCTATCCCAACCATGCGCCCTCAATGCACACAAAATTTTATAATCATCGTTACTTTTACAAATTATAGCCCCACCTTCACCCGATGTTATTTGATGAGAGTAATAAAAAGAAAAAACACCAACTTCACCATATGTTCCAAGATATTTATTTTTATACTTAGATCCTAAAGACTCACAATTATCTTCAATTAACATTATTCCTTTTTTGTCTAATAGTTTTTTAATCTTATCCATTTCTGAACAGTTGCCCAAGACATTTACTAAGACTACACCTTTAGTTTTTTTAGAAATATTTTTTTTTATTATTTCATAACTTGGTGAATAGGTTTTTAAATCAACATCAATAAATTTTGGTTTAAGCCCACATTGTACAATTGGCCAAAAAGTTGTAGACCAACAAACTGCTGGCACTAAAACTTCATCATTTTTTTTTAGTCTTCGCTTTCTTTTAATGTTTGTTAGTAATGCAAATGCTAATAAAACAGCTGAAGAACCAGAATTAACCATTAAAGCATGCTTTGAGTTAAGTTTTTTTGCAAAGTATTTTTCAAATTCTTTAGTTTTTTTTGACATGGTGATGTATCTTGATTTTAAAACTTGCATAGCTTTATCGATGTCATCATTTGAAAATGCATTTTCTAACAATGGATAATTGAATTTTGTAGGCATAACTTTAAATATATCTTTTAAAAGATTCTGGCAACAGTAGAGATAAAATAAAAAAATTTACTTATTAGGGTTGTTCAATTATAAATATTAGCATAAACACTCATGAAATTCATTAATGCCCTCGTGGTGAAATTGGTAGACACAAAGGACTTAAAATCCTTGCCGCTTGCGGAGTGCCAGTTCGAGTCTGGCCGAGGGCACCACTAAATGTCTAAGCTTCAGATTATCTTTGATAATAATAAAAAATCTTTAAAAATAAAAAATCTAATAATAAAAAAAATCAATAGTTATCAGTTTAAAAAAAAAAATCTTGTAATAGTCGTTGGTGGTGATGGTTTTATGCTCCAGGCTTTAAAGAAAAATAAAAATTCTAAAAAGCAATTTTATGGAATCAATTCAGGAAATTATGGATTCTTAATGAATAAATTTTCATCAAAGAATATTATTAAAAATTTATCTAAAGCTAATTTAGTTTCTATTTCACCTTTAGAAATGATTGTAAAAAACAAAAATAACCAAACTAAAAAATCTTTAGCAATTAATGAAGTTTCTGTATTAAGACAAAGCAGACAAGCTGCCTCTTTATCTATCAAGCATGGATCAAAACAAATCATAAAAAAGTTGGTCTCTGATGGCGTTTTAGTTTCAACACCAGCAGGAAGTACAGCTTATAATCTTTCAGTTCATGGACCAATTCTTAGCTTACATTCAAAAAAATTATCAATCGCACCAATTAGTCCTTTTAGACCAAGAAGATGGAAGGCAAAGATTGTTAGTGATAAATCGAAGATTATTATCAAAAATTTAAATCCAACCAAAAGACCTATCAGTGCAGTTGCTGATAATCTAGAAGTAAGAAATGCAAAATCAATTGTAGTTAAAACAAATAATAATATTAAATTTAATCTTCTATATGACAAAAGTAGAAGCTTACAAAAAAAAATAAAAATTGAACAATTAAGAAAAGAAACAAGTTAATGCTCAATGGGAAAAGATTTAAATTTTTATAAGAAAAATGGATATCTAATAAAAAAAAATTTAATACCACTTAAAACAATTAATAAAATCAACAAAATTGTAAATGATGTGGTTACAAAAGAAAAAAGAAAAAAAACTAAGATAAAGAATCAAGGTGGAACTCAAAGTTATGATAATTATCACTTTGTTTACAATTCAAATACCTCAAAAAATAAAGAAATTTTAAGATTAAATAACCCTCAAAATAGACATAGAATATTTCATAATTTATCTAGAAATAAAAAAATAATCTCTATTGTTAAAAAATTAATCGGTGGAACAGTTAGATTTCATTTGGGAAAATTAAATTTTAAATTACCTAATAAAAAGAAAGGTAGTGAAATAGCTTGGCACCAAGATTGGGCATTTTATCCTCATACAAATGATGATTTGATTACTGTT